>NZ_JARVSI010000003.1:0-131018 GCF_030209255.1 Pseudomonas sp. CFBP2511
GCGAAGGGTTGCGAAGCGGCCCTAGAACAGGCCACCTTGATTTTACCGGGTGCACTGTGCTTACCTGTTTTGCTGCCGGTTCCCGGCAGTTCGCGGACAAGCGAAGCGTCGCCCGGTCCGCGGCAGAATCCGCACTTTCCGGGCTTCATAACTTACGTACCGAGCTGGAGCGAGAAGTGACGCACAACGCACCTACAGCTTCATCAACGGCTCCTGAAAGCGCAACAGACGCCCGGCATTGCCCAACACCAATAAGGTGCTGAGGTTGTGCAAAATGGCGGCGACCATCGCGCCAGCGGCGCCTAGCAGGCCAAAGGCGGCCAGGGCCACGATGGCCAGCGTCCAGCCCAGGCCGATGATCACGTTGACCTGCAAGGTCTGGCGGCACTGGCGGCTGAGTCGTACACAGGTGCCCAGGCGGCGCAGGTCGCTGCCGATCAGGACGATGTCGGCAGACGCCAGCGCGATGTCGGCCCCGCCCGCCCCCATCGCGACGCCGACCACACCGGCCTTGAGGGCCAGCGAATCGTTGACCCCGTCGCCGACCACCATCGGCCGGAAGCCGCTGGCGATTTCGCCCATCACCCGGTTGAGTTTGTCTTCCGGCAACGCCTGCGCATGCACATCAGCGATGCCGATATCACGCGCCAGGTTATCGGCCACGCTTTGCCGATCACCGGTCAGCAATAACTGCCGCCCCATGCCCAGCTCGCGCAGTTCAAGCAGCGCGGCCTGGGCTTCGGGCTTGACGCTGTCGGCCAGCAGCAGCCAGGCCAGAAATACACCGTCCAGCGACAGCCCGGCCAGCGGGCCGTCGTGTGCCGGTACCTGCGGCGTGACAATCCCCAGTTGTTCAAACAACTCAGGTCGGCCCAGTGCGGCATCGCCGTGCTCAGTCGCCGCCAGCACTCCCAGCCCCTGGCGCTCACGAGTATCGGTCAACGGTAGCAGGCGGCTATTATCCACAAGCCCGGCCAATGCCCGACTGACCGGGTGACTGCTGGCCGAGCCCAGGCTTGCCGCCAACTCCAGCAGTTGTGGATGTTCTGCACCCTGGGCCTGTACCGACTGCAAACGCAGACGACCGTAGGTCAGCGTGCCGGTTTTATCCACAACCAGCGAGTTCAAGTCAGCCAGCTCTTCAAGAAACGCTGAACTGCGGATCAAGATGCCGTGCCGTGCCGCGACGGCAATGCCGGCGATGGCCGTTGCCGGAGCCGAGAGCACCAGCGCGCACGGACAGGCCGCAACCAGCACAGCGAGCATTGCCTGCGCATCCTGGGTGATGAACCAGGTCAGCGCCGCGATCAGCAACACAAGCACCATGTAACTGCCTGCGTAGCGTTCCAGCAGGCGGGTGATGGGCGGTTTGGAGCGTTCGGCGCTCTGCATCAGCGCGATGACCTTGCCCAGCGTGGACTGATCGCCGATGCGGGTCACTTCGATACGCAGCAGGCCATCCAGATTGATCGCACCGCCAAACACTTCAATGCCGACACTGGCTTCCAGCGGCACTGACTCGCCGGTAATCGACGACGTGTCCAGGCTGGCCTGACCGAACAGTACCCGACCGTCTGCCGGGACCCGATCACCGGCGCGCACTTCAACCTGGTCGCCGGGTTTCAGTGTGGTGTTGTCGACCTCAAGAATGCTCCCGTCCGCGCTCAGCAACCGAGCCTGACTGCGGGTCAGACGACCCAGCGCTTCGATGGCTTCCTGCGAGCCAATCACGCTGCGTTCTTCCAGCACGTGGCCGAAGATCATGATGATCGGCAGCAGTGCCGCGGTCATCAAGTCGCCGGTGGCCCAGGCACCGAGCATGGCCAGCGCAATCAACTGGTCGGTGATGCCGTGCAGGCTTGGATGCCGCAGGCTGTGCCAACCGGCGCTGATCACCGGGATGGCCACCAACAGTGAAGCCGCACCCAGCAGCAACTGACTGACGCCGTTCTGCTCCGGGGCGATGAAGCGCCAGATCAGGCCCAGCCCCAGCAGGCCCAATGCCAACATCGCCAGCGTCAGTTGCCGGGCCGCGCTGCGCTGTTCTGCGTTGCTCAACAGGCTGCCGGCCGCTTCTGAGTGAACAGCGTCGTGGGTGTGAACGGCTTCGCCACTCATTGCGGTGCTCCCTGGATAATCAGGCGGGAATCGTCTCGGGGATCGACGGTGGTGACCGAACCTGCCTGGTGCAGAATACCCGGCACACGTTCTCGATAAAGGCGTTGCATGAGGCCAGGATCGCTGCGGTTCTGCGCCGACTCTGACAGGCTGACGACCGTCGCCGTAGCGGCTTGGGCCTTGGCCAGCCGTTCAGAGGCCTGGGCATGCGCCACCTGCAGGGTTCGGTCGGCTTGTTGATTGGCGGTCTGGGTCAGCTTCTCGGCCTCAGTGCGTGCGTTGGCCACCGCTTGATCCGCTTGCTGGCTGGCAGTCAACACGGCATTGAACGCATCGACCGCGGCCTTCGGCAGACTCGACTGCACGTCCACCCGCGCCACCTCGACGCCAATGCCCATCCCCGTCGCGTTGAGCTCGGCCAGACGTTGATTGATGCCGCGCACCAGATCGCCACGCAGTCGCTCGCGGCGTTCGGCCGCCTGACTGTCTGCGCCGATCAGCTCGGGCCGGGCCACCAGAATAGTGTCCAGATCCCGCGCAGCGGTGAGTGCCACTGCGCTGCGATTGACCAGCCGGTCCAGCGCGGGCAACACATGATCGCCCTGCAACACGAAGGCATTGGGGTCAGTCACTTTGTAGAACACCGTGACGTCCAGCTGCACGACCCCGGCATCGCCGGTCAGCAGAAAACCGGAACCTGCCAGTGCATCGCTCATCGGTGCCGACAGGGTCACGATTTCATCCGCTTTCAACGCAGCGGGCGAGCGCAGCAGGGTTTCCACGCGCCGCTCGATCACTCGATCCGCCGAGGGCAGCAGCACCACGTGCTCGAAAGGTTGCGGCCAGGCGGTCAGCAAACCCGCGTTTTGAACCCGCTCGAGCGCACCGAAGCGCATCACCACGGCACGGTTCTGCGGATCGATCTGGCGCACGTTGGACGTTACCCAGCCAAGCGCGGCCAGCAGTGTCACGCCATACAACCCGATGAACGCCAGACGGCTGGCCTGCAGCCACGGGCTGTTCACAGGCGGTCGTTGCGCCACGGGTTGGTCAGCCGCTTCGCTCATGGTTGTGTTCCACCCTTGCCGTCCAGCGTCGGCGGGCCGTCCACCAGCACACGGAATGGCGCAGCGTCAGTGCGCAAAATCAGTCGGGTGCCCGGCGTCACGATGGTGCCCAGCGTGTCCAGCGAGCGCAGCAGGTTGTACAGCTGTGGCGAACCGGCGTAAGCGCGACCGTAGATCTGCGCGGCTTCGACACGCGACTGCGCTTCGATATCGGCGGCTTTGACCGTGGCATCGGCTTCGACGATACGCGCGTCACGCTCGGCGGCCGAACGTATCTGCGCCGCTTCACGCTTGCCCGCGGCGGTGCGCTCGGTGGCGATGGTTTCGCGCTCGGCACGCATGCGGTCCACGGTCGCGTTGAGCGTCACCGATGGCAGGGTCAGTCGCTCGACGCCGACTTGCAGAACACGAACGCCATACGTCGCCAGCAGTTGCTGATCGATCTGCTGACGCAGCTGGTTTTCGAACGCGGTGATGTTCACTTTGCTCGCGTCGGTGTTCACCAGGCTGGACAGGTCAAAGCTGCTCGCCGTGGTCTCCAGCGCAGAACCGACAAAGGTACGGATCTGCCGCGCCGCTTCGTCAGGCTGGTTTTGTACCGCACGCATGAAGCGCTGCACGTTGTCAGCATCGCCCTGCACCTGCCACGCCACGTAGGCTTGAACGATGATGCGCAGGCCGTCGCGGGTGCCGACATCCTGCAAGCCGCTGGAGGTGGTGCGCAGGCGCAGGTCCACCGGAATGGTCGCCTCGAACGGCGCAGGCCAGCGCCAGTTCAAGCCGGGGTCGAGCAGTACACGGGACGGATTGCCGAAACGGGTGACCACCGTTGCCTCGCCAGAACGCACCTGCACCAGGCTGGCCGCGGCGATGGCAAAGGCAATCAGCAGCGCAGCCAAGCTCGCTCGCCGCCAGGGGAACACCGACGGCCCGGTCGCTGCGTGATGGTGGTGATGATGACCATGACCGCCATGCCCATGACTGGCGTGACTATCGTGGTCGCTGTGATCGTGATGATGATGGAACAGACTCAAGGGACGACTCCTTACTGAACGGCTTTACGCGGCGCCGTTGGGTCTGCCGGTGGGGTGAACGAACGCAGGTCGATGGTTGGCGCGTTGTCGCCGCCCAGTCGGTGGTCGAGTATCAGCAACTTCGCATTGCCCAGGCCCTCGGTGAGGCGGGCCAGGTATTGCTCGAGCAGAAACGCCTGCCCTGCCTTGGCGTAAGCCTGGCGCTCGGCACTGAAACGCAGGTCTGCACCTTGTGCGGTGGCCAGCACTTCCCGGGCTCCGGCGCTGGCCTGATCGCGGGCAACGCTGGCGTTGAGCTGAGCCTGGTTGGCCTTGTCACTGGCGGCGCCGCGCTCGCGCGCAATCAACGCCTGAGCACCGATCTGCGCAGCCTGCACGGCGTGATAGGCGTTGGCGGCACCGGCCGGCGGGTGGATCGCTTCGACCACGGTGGCGAGCAGCTCGACACCGCTGTCCAGGCGCTGCAAGTCAGCCTGCACAGCCTTGCCGATATCGTCGGCCAGGCCGCTGCGTTGCTCGCCGAGCAGCTCATCAAGGGTACGTGAGGCAAAATCGTGCACCAGCACGCGGCTGGCGGTGCTGCGGATCAGCGCGGGAATGTCGGCGCTGTTGTAGGTCGAGGCCATGACTGCCGAATCCGTCAGACCGATGCGATAGACGAAGCGCACGTCCATGTTGACGATCTGAAAGCTCTGCTTGTCGCCTGCGCTGCTGGCGATCACTTGAGATTTTTCGTTGATGTGGCTGGCGTCCCACAGGCGGTTGGCGCTGTTGGGCGGCGGTCCTTCGGCAGGGTCCAGGCTCTGCTCGGCGGCGTCGGCAGCAGACACACTGGTCGCCAGCTCATGCACTACACCGTTTTCCACCGCCAGAACCCGGCCGAACGGCCAAGGCAATCCTGCATGCAAGCCTGGCCCGAACACCTCGACCGGTTTGCCGAAACGCTCGTAGATGCCGCGCCCCTGCATCGGCACTTCGTGCACGCCGCTCAACGCCCAGCCCAGCGCCGCGACGACTGCCAGCACCGGCAAAAAGGCGCGACGCATGTAGGTGAAGGCCCAGATCTGACGCAGGTCGATACCAAAACGATTGTGCAGTTCGTGCTGCAAGGCCAGCAGCGGACGTGGCGGCCAGCGCAGCAGGTCGGCGACGAAGCTGCTCGCCAGCAGGCGCGGCTCGACAAGCGCAGTGCGCGGGCTGAACACCGACAGGCCCGCACGCAACACAAACTCCAGCGCAACGCCCAGCGGCAGCAGGCCGATCAATACTGCCAGCCGTGCAGGCCAGACTCTGTCCGCACTGGAGAAGAACAGGCACAGCGCGCCGATCAGCAGAACGATGAGGGTCATGCGCACCAGTTGCGCGAGCGGGCCGGCTTCTGGCGACTGGCCTTCTGGCTCGCTGCTCAGTTGCCGCTCGATAACCAGCAGGCCGAACGCCAACAGCAGCATGATGCCACCGACCAGACTGCCCGGCGCCGAAAGGTCAGTGCCGAGCAGGGTCAGGTTCCAGAAGGCGCGGATGATGATCAGCGCCAGCAATGCCCACCCGCCAAGCCACAGGGTCGAGCTGCCGATGTAACTGACCATCGACTGGCCTGCGTCGCTTAACCGGGCGAGCAGACGCTCGTACCAGCCGGTTTCATCAGGCGTTGCTGCGGTTTCAGGAGACTCTCCGCGGACAGGTGCGCCCCATGCGCGAGCCCGCCAAAGCGCCACGTGCCGTGCCGACTGCAAGCCTGCGCTGAGCAACAGCAAGGCCGCCGCCGCATTACCCAGCACTGCCATCCACAATGAGCCTGGCGAAAACAGATCAATGGACAGCGCCAGCAGCAGCGCGAACGCCGCCAACCCGCCGGTCACATACATCAGTCGCCCGAGACGCCGAACCTGCTGCACTGCCATCTGAAAACGCGGCAGACCTTCGAGGTCTGCGTGCTCACCCAAATCAACCCGCATCACTACCCCGGAACCCGCTGAATATTGCCCTGTAGAGAGCCCGATATCGGCTTCTATCAATGCCGCCGCATCATAGCGTTACGATATAACACGCAGAGTGAAACTTTCGTCAGGTTTCGCATTGGTCCAGCGTAGGGGGTGCAGCGCAGATTTGCGACGTGGAGCGCCGCGAAATGTCCGTCCACTCAAGCATTTGGCGGCAGAATCGTCTGCGCATTGAGACCTGTCGCACAAACACTGTTACGTAGTACCGGTCACATTATGTTTCACTAGCGCCTCGGCCCGCGCCGCTGCAAAGGGCGTTGAGCGTTGTAGTTATCCACAGACACGGATGCTCTTGCGTTGATTTCTATCTACCAGCTCAAACCGCGCTTTCAAAATCTGTTGCGCCCGCTCGTTCAGCACCTGTACGAGCGCGGCATAACAGCCAATCAGGTCACGCTCGCGGCGTGCGCCATCTCAGTGCTGATCGGTGCCGTCGTGGCCATGGCGATCCCGCATTACTGGGTGTTTGCACTGATCCCTGCGTGGATGATCGTGCGCATGGCGCTCAATGCCATCGACGGCATGCTGGCCCGCGAGTTCGGCCAGAAGTCCCGGCTTGGCGCCTACCTCAACGAACTGACCGATGTCATCGCCGACAGCGCGCTGTTTCTGCCTTTTGCGCTGCTTGTCGATGTCAGCCCGGGCCTGGTGCTGCTGGTGACCCTGCTGGCGATTTTCAGCGAATACGCAGGCGTGCTCGGCCCGATGGTCGGTGCATCACGACGCTACGACGGCCCGATGGGCAAAAGCGACCGCGCACTGGTCTTCGGCGTGCTCGGCGCAGGCGTCGCCATTGGCTGGCTGCCCGCCCTGTGGATAAACGTGATTCTGCTCCTCGTCTGTGCGCTGCTGGTGTACACCCTGTTCAACCGCGTGCGGCGCGGCCTGAGTGAAGCACCCTCCTCCCAGCAATAATCAAAACATCGTACTGGCATAAGGAAGTCGCAATGCGTGATGTGAATGATCAGCGCTTCACCACCCACGATGGCGTGGAGCTGTTCTACCGCCACTGGCCTGCTACACACCCGACGCCTGATGCGCCACGGCAAGCGGTGTTGCTGTTCCATCGCGGCCACGAGCATTCCGGGCGAATTGCGCATCTGGTTGATGAACTGGACCTGCCAGGCTTTGATTTTTTCGCCTGGGATGCCCGCGGCCACGGCCAGTCGCCCGGGGCCCGAGGTGACAGCCCGAGCTTTGCGACCAGCGTTCGCGACGTGCAGACCTTCGTCGATCACCTGCGCGTCACGTTTGATATTGCCGAAGAGAACATGGCGGTGATCGCGCAAAGCGTAGGCGCCGTCATTGCAGCGACATGGGCGCACGACTACGCACCGAAGATCCGCGCACTGGTCCTCGCCTCCCCCGCCTTCAAGGTCAAGCTGTACGTACCTTTCGCCCGCACGGGGCTGGCGCTGCTGCGCAGGTTCAAGGGCAATTTCTTCGTCAACAGCTACGTCAAGGCGCGCTTCCTGAGCCACGATCCGCAACGTATCGCCTCCTACGACAGCGACCCGCTGATCACCAAGGCCATTTCAGTGAATGTACTGCTGGGCCTGTATGAAGCCGCCGACCGTGTGGTTGCCGATGCCCAGGCGATCCAGATCCCGACCCAATTGCTGATTTCCGGCTCGGATTTCGTCGTGCATCGCGCGCCGCAGGAGCGTTTTTTCGAACAACTGGGCAGCTTGCGCAAGGAGAAACACATCCTGCCAGGGTTCTTCCACGACACGTTGGGCGAGCGCGACCGTCACTTGGCGCTGAGCCGCGCGCGGCGCTTTGTTTTGCAGAGTTTTGAAACGCCGATGCACCGCCCGTCGTTGCTGGACGCTGACCGGCTGGGCGCAACCTGTGCGGAGTCCGAAGAGCTGGCCGCGCCGTTGCCGCACAATTCGTTGCGCGACCTGTACTGGCGCATGACCCGCGCCAGCATGCGCCTTGGCAGCAAGTTATCCACAGGGGTGAAACTGGGTTTCGACACTGGTTTCGATTCTGGCAGCACGCTTGATTACGTCTATCGCAACCGACCCGCCGGCAAAGGCGCGCTGGGTCGCATGATCGACAAGAACTACCTGCAATCGATCGGCTGGCGTGGCATTCGCCAACGCAAGCTGCATGCCGAAGAACTGCTGCGCCTGGCCATGGCGCATTTGCGCAATCAGGGCAAACCGGTACGCATCGTGGACATCGCCGCCGGGCACGGGCGCTACATTCTGGAGTCGTTGCGGGGCGTAGAGCCGCTGCCGGAATCCATCCTGCTGCGCGACTACAGCGATATCAATGTGCGCGACGGCAGCCTGCTGATAGAGCAGAAAGATCTGGAAGACATCGCGCGCTTCGTCAAGGGCGATGCCTTTGACCGCAACGACCTGGCAACGCTGGACCCCAAACCGACGCTGGCGGTGGTGTCGGGGCTGTACGAGTTGTTTTCCAGCAACCAGATGGTCGGCGATTCGCTGGCCGGGCTGGCGGCAGCCGTCGAACCGGGCGGGTATCTGGTGTACACCGGGCAGCCGTGGCACCCGCAACTGGAGCTGATCGCCCGCGCCCTGACCAGCCATCGGGAAGGCCAGGCCTGGGTCATGCGCCGTCGCAGTCAGTCAGAGATGGACCAACTGGTGGAAGCCGCAGGCTTTCGCAAGATCACCCAGCGTGTGGATGAATGGGGGATTTTCACTGTGTCCCTCGCGCAGCGCATCCAGTGAGTGCGGTACGCGAGCGCGGCCTGTGGAAAAGAGCGGTCGTCTGGCTGGCGTTACTCGCGCCGTTCTTTTTCGCCAGTTACGGCTTTGCCACCTGGTATACGGCGCAGCGCACCGACGTCGGCAGCCTGGTGTTCGACTGGGAAGCACACATGCCGTTCTGGGCCTGGACCATTGTGCCTTATTGGTCCATCGACCTGCTTTACGGTTTTTCCCTGCTGGCCTGCCTGACCCGTCGGCAACTGGACACGCATGCCTTGCGCCTGTTCAGCGCGCAACTCATCGCCGTTACCTGCTTTTTGCTCTGGCCGCTGCGCTTTACCTTCGAGCGTCCGGAACTGGACGGCATCTTCGGCTGGCTGTTCGCGGTGCTGGCAGGCTTCGACAAGCCGTTCAATCAGGCACCGTCCCTGCACATCGCCCTGCTGGTGGTGCTGTGGGTCTGTTACGACCGCTACGCTCGGCACTTTCATGTCGCGTGGCGCTGGCTGCTGCACAGCTGGTTTGCCCTGATCGGCCTGTCGGTGCTGACCACCTGGCAGCATCACTTCGTCGACTTACCCACAGGCGCACTGGCCGGCTGGTTCTGTGTCTGGCTGTGGCCGGATGAGGGCCGTAGCCCATTGCTGGCGGCGCGCCTGACGCGACATCCCAAACGGCTCAGGCTGGCGTTGTACTACAGCACTGGCGCTGCGTTGCTGGCGATCCCGGCATTTGCGCTGGCTGGCGGCTGGTTGTGGTTGGCGTGGCCGGCACTGTCGTTGCTGCTGGTGGCGCTCAATTACCTGCTGTTCGATGCGGCCGGTTTTCAGAAACGTGCTGACGGACGCTTGTCTGCAGCCGCGTGCTGGTTGTTTGGCCCTTATATTCTCGGCGCGTGGATAAACTCGCGGCTGTGGACAAAAAAGCGGCCCGATCCGGATCAGGTTGTGGATAACGTATGGCTGGGTCGATTGCCCAGTGAGCAACAGATGCAGCCGTTTCAGGCGATTGTGGATATGTGCGCCGAGCTGCCAATCAATCCGGGCACGCGAAGTTATCAACAGGTCGCTGCAATCGACCTGATCCCGCCCGATATAGACAATTGCCTGCGCGCGGCAAAAGCCATCGAAAACCTGCGCCAGCATGGGCCTTTGCTGGTCTGCTGCGCACTGGGTTATTCGCGCAGTGCTACGGCGGTAGCGGCGTGGCTGCTTTATTCAGGCAGGGCAACGTCGGTGGATAACGCGGCGGCGCTGATCAGGGCAGCAAGGCCCGGCGTGGTTCTGCGTGAAGGGCATCTACAGGTTCTGGCTGATGTGCTGCGTAACCGCGAAGTCACTCGCACAGACACTCTGCCTATTGGCGCGCGATAGTTTATCCACAGGACGGACGGCTTATGTCACCTCACATGCACCTCTTGGTCACCGCCAGCCTGCTGCGTCGGGGTAAATCGCTGGATTATCTGTCCACAGGGCTGTTGCTGCTGAGCCTTGCGGCAGGTCTCGCGCAACTGTGGATAACGCCACTCAGCGCTTTGTTGGCGGTGTGGATCGTGGTCATGGTGCTGACCGGGCTGCTGGCAAAATCCAAGGCATTCCGGGTCGCTTTCGACGCAGACCTGTTTCAGATCATGGCCAGTCAGCCCAGCCAACTGGCTGATCGCACTCTGGAACTTGACCAGACCCTCAGCGAGCTGGGTTTGCAGCCTGTGGATAAAGGCGGTCGCGACTGGACGCTGCGCAGGCAGGGCGCGCTGCGGCAACTGCGCGTTCAGGTCGGGTACATCGCGCTTCAGTTGTTCTGGCTGGTCGGTTTCATCTTTCTCTTTCCCTGGCTGTCCTTTGCCCTATAGGAATTGTCATGTTCGAACCTCTGGTCGCCACGATCATCACCGCAGGCGCGCGCAGCATCACCGGTGCACGCAGCTTATGGCTGGGTTGCACGCCTGAGCTGCGGCAACGGATCTACTTTGCCAATCACAGCAGCCACGGCGACTTCGTGCTGCTCTGGGCCTCGCTGCCACCTGCGCTGCGCAAGACCGCCAGGCCGGTTGCCGGCGCCGATTACTGGCAGACCAGCCCGTTGCGGCGCTACATCATCAACCGCGTGTTCAACGGTGTGCTGGTGGATCGCAAGCGCAGCACGCCGGAAAGCAACCCGCTGCAACCGATGCTCGAAGCACTGGAAAACGGCGACTCGCTGATTCTGTTCCCGGAGGGCACACGCAACCCGGAAGACGGTTTGCTGCCCTTCAAAAGCGGGCTGTATCACTTGGCGCAGAGTTATCCACAGGTGGACCTGGTGCCCGTGTGGATTGCCAACCTCAACCGGGTCATGCCCAAAGGCCGCATGTTGCCGTTGCCACTGTTATGCACCACCAGTTTCGGCGCGCCTCTGCGTCTGGACAGCGAAGAAAGCAAAGAGCAATTCCTCACCCGCAGCCGTGACGCGCTGCTGGCCCTGGCACCGGAGCCGCTGTAATGGATAACCAGACTCAACTGTTGTTCATGGGCATCGGCATGGTTCTGCTGCTCGCCTCGCTGATCGGCTATGTGCTCAAGCGCAGGGCTGGCGGACCCAACTCGGTTATCGACAACCTCAACGCGCGCATCAATGCATGGTGGGTGATGGTGCTGGTGATCGGCTTCGCCTTCTGGCTGGGTCAGGGCGCGGTCATCCTGCTGTTCTACGCTGTTTCGTTCTACGCCCTGCGCGAGTTCCTGACCCTGACGCCGACCCGGCGCAGCGATTACCCGGCCTTGGTGGCGGCGTTTTACCTGGCGCTGCCGTTGCAGTACGTGCTGATCGCGATTAACTGGTACGGGCTGTTCTCGATCTTCATTCCGGTCTATGTGTTCCTGCTGCTGCCGATTCTGGCCTCTCTGGGCGGCGACAGTAAGCACTTCCTGGAGCGCGCCTCGAAAGTGCAGTGGGGCTTGATGATCGCGGTGTTCTGCGTCTCCTACGTGCCCGCCCTGCTGACCCTGGAGATCGCCGGCTACGAGGGCCGCAACCTGTTGCTGATCGCCTGGCTGGTGATCGTGGTGCAGATCTCTGACGTGCTGCAATACGTGTGCGGCAAGTTGTTCGGCAAACGCAAGATCGCGCCCAACCTGTCGCCATCAAAGACCGTCGAAGGCTTTCTGGGCGGCATAGCCCTCGCCTCGTTGATTGGCGGCGCACTGTGGTGGATAACCCCGTTCAATGCCTGGCAGGGCGTTCTGATCGCAGTGCTGATCAACCTGCTGGGGTTTGCAGGCGGCATTGTCATGTCGGCCATCAAGCGTGACCGTGGCGTGAAAGACTGGGGCCACATGATCGAAGGCCACGGCGGCATGCTTGATCGGCTGGACTCGGTTTGTTTCGCCGCGCCGATTTTCTTCCATCTGGTGCGTTACTGGTGGACCTGACGGCGCTTGCGATCTGCAAAATCGGTCGCCTGTAGGGGGGCCGACAGGCATTTGCCACGAATACCCGCCAGCAAAATGATTGCTGAATATTGCGTGGCAAATGCAGCGCTCGACGGCCAGGCACGCTATTGCCCTGATGACTCTCGCGCACCCGACTCCCTCGCAGGCCTTGTGCCAAGCGGCCACGAGCGTGATCGGACAGCTGTAATACGTTTGAAAAACGTCAGTTTTCAAGGCCTGACGCCGAATTCATTGCGCATGATTCGTGTTTTTTTTTGGCCGATTTCCGAACGGGATCTCGTCTTTGTTATCTGTTGTGGGTAGTTTGCGTTCGGCAAGGAGTCGTTGGCGCGCCATTTTTTGTGCAGGACGCACAGAATTACTCAGAGGCTTCACCCTTATGAATCGCAGAAATCTCCTGAAAGCGTCCATGGCGTTGGCCGCTTACGGCAGCGTATCGGCCTCAGGTCTTTATGCTGCGCGAGCACTGGCCGCAGCAGCCGATGGCGAGATCGAACACTTCGATTTTGCAGAGCTGCAAGCCCATGCCAAGAAGCTCGCAGGCAAAGGCTATGTGAGCAACAAGCAAGTGCTGCCACCCGTCCTGGCGAACATGACGCCGCTGCAATTCAATGCCATTCGCTACGACCCCAATCATTCGCTGTGGAAAGACGTCAACGGTCAGCTCGACGTGCATTTCTTCCACGTTGGCATGGGTTTCAAGACGCCGGTACGCATGTACAGCGTCGACCCGCAGAACAAGCAGGCGCGGGAAGTGCATTTCCGTCATGACCTGTTCAATTACGAAAGCAGCGGCATCGACAAGAACCTGGTCAAAGGCGACCTGGGCTTTGCCGGCTTCAAGTTGTTCAAGGCGCCCGAAATCGCCATCAACGACGTCGTTTCGTTCCTCGGTGCCAGTTATTTCCGGGCCGTGGACAGCAACAAGCAATACGGCCTGTCGGCCCGAGGCCTGGCTATCGACAGTTATGCCAAGCGTCAGGAAGAATTCCCCGATTTCACCAAGTTCTGGTTTGAAACACCGGACAAGAATGCCACGCGCTTTGTGGTGTACGCGCTGCTCGACTCGCCCAGCGCCACCGGCGCCTACCGTTTCGACATCGACTGCCAGGCCGGTCAGGTGGTCATGGAAATCGATGCGCACATCAATGCGCGTACCGATATCCAGCAACTGGGTATTTCGCCGATGACGAGCATGTTCAGTTGCGGCACCCACGAACGGCGCATGTGCGACACCATCCACCCGCAAATTCACGACTCCGATCGCCTGTCGATGTGGCGCGGTAACGGCGAGTGGATCTGCCGCCCGTTGAACAACCCGGCCAAACCGCAATTCAGCGCGTTCGCCGACAAGGATCCGAAAGGCTTCGGTCTGGTGCAAAGCGATCACGAATTCTCCAGCTATCAGGACACCGTGGTCTGGTACAGCCGTCGTCCAAGCCTGTGGGTCGAACCGATCACGGCGTGGGGTGAAGGCGAAGTCAGCCTGCTGGAATTGCCGACCACCGGCGAGACGATGGACAACATCGTGGTGTTCTGGACACCGAAGACGCCGGTCAAGGCCGGGGATTCGTTGAATTACGGCTACAAGCTGTTCTGGAGCCCGCTGCCGCCGGTGAGCACGCCGCTGGCTCAGGTCCACGCCACACGTTCCGGCATGGGCGGTTTCCTCGAAGGCTGGGCACCGGGCGAGCATTACCCGAAAACCTGGGCACGCCGCTTTGCGGTGGACTTCAACGGCGGCGGTCTGGATCGCTTGCCGGAAGGCACGGGCATCGAGCCTATCGTCAGCGTTTCTCATGGCAAGGTGCAGGACTTCAACATCCTCGTGCTGCCGGACATCAAGGGTTATCGCATCACCTTTGACTGGGTGCCGGACAGCGACTCGGTCGATCCGGTGGAAATGCGCATGTTCATCCGTACCGGCGACCGGACGCTGAGCGAGACCTGGATGTACCAGTACTTCCCGCCAGCACTGGACAGGCGCAAATACCCGTAAGGCGGGGGTTCCTCCTGAGAGGCCCGGAGAACGGGCTTCTGCCCGCAGGGCAAGGAGCGGACTTGTCCGCGAAGGGCTGCGAAGCGGCCCTAAAACAGGCCGCCTCGGTTGTATCTGCTGCACCGCGGCGGTAGGTTTTACTGCCGGTTCCCGGCAGTTCGCGGACAAGTCCGCTCCCACAAAAGCGAAGCGCCGCCCGGCCCGCTGCCGCGCAAAGCGTTTCTGCCCGCAGGGCGTAGGAGCGGACTTGTCCGCGAAGGGCTGCGAAGCGGCCCCAAAACAGGCCGCATCGGTTGTATCTGGTGCATCGAGGCGGCTGGTTTTGCTACCGGTTCCCGGCAGATCGTGGACAAGCGAAACGTCGCCCGGTCCGCTTCTAGAAAAGCCGAGTGCTCTACCGGATATCCACTAATCCTGACTAATTAATTGACAGTTCCCCGATCTGCGACTGATATACGTCTTGTCACGCCGTTGCGAGCATTCGCTCCAGACTTCGCTTCACCTCCCAGGCTCATTCGTATCGACGCGTTTATCCACAGCGTCGGGCGGTAGCTTTGTCCGCGTAATTTCCCTGATGCATATCAGAAGGCAGCCAGCATGGCGTTCAATCCTGCGAGCAGTGCCGACGCCAGGTCGTCGATGATTTCCTTTGATACATCCACTGCAGTGACATGGGTCGCTATCAGCCTGATGCTGGTCGAGACGTTTTCAGGTGCCCTGCGCTTCTATTTCGATCAGGCCGGCATCAGCCCCCTGCTCTATCTGCCCAAAGCCGCCTGCATCCTGTTGTTCATCCTCGAACTGCGCACGTTCAAGGCCGGGCGGCTGTTCTGGGCGTACATGATTCTATGGCTGATCTCAGGCCTGCTGGCGATGCTCCATCGCGCCAGTATCCACAACCTGGCGTTCAGTCTGTTTGCCTTGAGCCCGCTGCTGTTCGGGCTGGTCTGCGGCAAGCACCTGCTGCATCGCCGCACGCTGTTGCAATGGGCGATCGGTTTTTGCCTGCTGGCCTCGCTGCTGGGCGTGGCTCTGGACACATTAACGTCAGTGCCGTGGAAAGGTTACAGCTACACCCTCGGTGAAACCGAGCTGAGCGCCAACACCACATGGAGCGACGACCAGGTGGACCGCATTGCCGGGTTTGCCAGGGTGTCCAACGTGCTGTCGATCATGATCGCCTTCTACGCGCTGTACCTGCTCATGTTCCTGCGCTCGCGTCTGCTGAGGGTATTGCTGAGCGTGGTGGCGCTTTACGCTATCGTGCTGACCACCAGTAAAGCGCCGGCCGCAGCATTTGCCCTGACCATCGGCCTGTTGCTGATCCAGCGAATGAGCTGGACCTGCAGGACGCTCTGCGTGCTGGTGGTGTGCATCGGTTTGCTGCTGCCGACGCTGGGTCTGATCTTGAGTCCTGATGCACACACCGTGAGCAGCGGCGGCTCGCTGGCCTCGCTTTACGACCGGCTGATCAACACTTGGCCCACGCTGATCGACGCCATGAGCCGTGAAGGCTGGATGATCAGCGGCGCAGGCTTCGGCATGGTCGGCAGCACGATGGCCATCTTCCCGGTACAAGGTAGCGGCGTATTTTTAGGCATGGACAGCTCCGCCCTGTACCTGTGGGCGATGCTGGGCGTGGTCGGACTGCTCTTGTATGGGCTGCAGATTCCGCTGCTTTTCAGACTGCTCGATGACCCGACCCGCGTCGGCCGCATGCTGCTGGCCATCAGTTTTTGCTGGTGCCTGATCAGTTGGACCACCGACATGTTCGAGGTTGCGGTCGCCAACCTGTTTGTCGGTCTGGCGATTGGCTATGCCATTGCCCGCAGTGAAGCAGTCGCCTCACAAGGCCACTCTCCCGCGCTGCAGTTGATCACGCATGCGGAGCCACGCTGAGATGGCCGCCCTGAACGCATTTTCGTGCCGCACCATAGCGTGCCTGGCACTGCTCGCTTGCCTGAGCAGTGCTCCGGCTGTCCATGCCGAACCTGCTTTCATCGTGGGCGTCGGTACGCACCTGATGAATTACAACCGCCCCTTGCACAAACCGCTGATGCTCACTGCCGAGGCCGGTTTCAACTCGGTCAGGGACGATATTTTCTGGTCCACCGCAGAGTTTGCTCCCTATCACCTGCGGATCACCCCGCAATGGCGCAATTACCTGCGAACCGCCCAGGAGCGCAACTTGAGCCGGGTGGCGATCCTCGGTTACAGCACGTACTTCCACGACAACGCCAAGCCCCGTACACAGAAGGTGATGAAACCCTTTCTGAGTTACGTCGATTACGTCACCCGGCAGTTGGGCAATCGGGTGAGTTTTTACGAAATCTGGAATGAGTGGGACCTCGAAGCCCCCAAGGACCGTCAACTTGCCCTGGACTACGTCAGGCTGGTACAGAAAACCGCGCCGGTGATTCGCAAGAACACGCGCAGTGCCATCGGTCCACGGGCGAAGATTCTGGCCGGTGCAGTGACGCCTGGCGGCATGGATTCCGGTTTCGCTGACCCGTTGATCGAAAGCGGCGCGCTGGATCTGGTCGATGGTCTTTCCGTACACCCTTATGCCCATTGTGCCGCCAACGATGGCAACACCCCGGAAGCCTGGGTGCGCTGGCTAGCCGGTTACGAGCAGCATATTCGCCAAAAGGCGCGCCGCGCCGTGCCGATCTATCTGACCGAAACAGGCTGGCCAAGCCATCAGGGTGCGTGTGGCAAGAGCGAAACCACTCAGGCGCTGTACATGGCGCGTCTCTACTTTCTGGCCCGCACGGTGCCCAATGTCAAAGGCATGTGGTGGTACGACCTTTATAACGACGGGCCAGACCGCCGCGATCAGGAGCACAACTTCGGCTTGCTCAATGAAGACCTGTCGCCCAAGCCCGCCTACACCATGATGAAGGCGATAGCGCCGGTGGTTCGCGACTTCACCTATGACGTTCAGGCCAGCACGCTGACGCAGGACCTTTATCAGCTGTATTTCGACAAAGGCGACGAGCGCGTGCTGGTGGCGTGGGCCATCGGCAAACCGCGAGACATTCAGGTGACCAGCAAACACCCCATGAGCGGCCCTGTACGGCTGATCAATACCACTAACGCCGAGCGCGGCCAGGTCAACAGCGATCAGTTGTGGGCGTGTCATGACGATCATTGTTCAGCCTCGATCAGCCTGAGCGATTTCCCCAGGATCATTCGGCTGAGCCGTTAGCTGCCAGCCGCCGAATCTGCTTTTCCACCGCCCGCTTAACAATGGATGACTTTCTCAAATGGACTTCAGAAAAGACATCAATGGCCTGCGCGCCATTGCGGTTATCGCCGTGCTGCTGTTTCACTTTCACCCTGCCTGGCTGCCTGGCGGTTTTGCCGGGGTGGATGTGTTTTTTGTGATCTCGGGGTATCTGATTACCGGAATCATCATGCGCGGCCTGAGAAACGGCAGCTTCAGGTTGACGGCGTTCTATGCGTCACGGGCCAGGCGCATCGTCCCGGCACTGGCGGCGGTATGCCTGGCCTTGTTGCTGGCGGGCTGGTTTTACCTGCTGCCACTGGACTACAGCGCGTTGGGGACGCATGTGGCCAGCAGCCTGGGGTTTGTTTCCAATATTGTGTATTGGCGCGAGGCCGGCTACTTCACCGCCAGCGCCCATGAGAAATGGCTGTTGCACACCTGGTCACTGTCAGTCGAATGGCAGTTTTACCTGCTGTACCCGATCGCACTGCTGATGCTCAGCCGCTTCGTCGCGCTGCACAACCTGCGCTGGTGGGTGCTGGGCGGGTGCCTGACGGGTTTCATTTTTTGCGTATTTGCGTCGTCGCAATGGCCGGAGGCGGCGTTTTACCTGTTGCCGACCCGCGCCTGGGAATTGTTGTCAGGCGGCGTGGCGTGCCTGTTTCCGTTTCAACTGAGAGCCCTACAGCAGCGCGTTCTGGAACAGGTCGGGCTGGCAATGATCGTGGTCGGTTTCTTCGCGCTGTCAGTGCAGGACACATGGCCGGGGTACCTGGTACTGCTGCCGGTGCTGGGGACTTTCGCGGTGATCGCGGCAGCACGCAACGACTCGCTGCTGACCTGCAACCCGCTGTCGCAATGGACCGGCAAGCTGTCGTACTCGCTGTATCTCTGGCACTGGCCGGTGGTGGTGTGGATGAGTTACGCCGGCTGGCTGGGCGAGCTGCGCAACGTGTCACTCGGAATCGGCGTGGCCTTGATGCTGGCGCTGGCGTCGTGGCGGCTGATCGAGCAGCCCTTCGGCACACGCCAACCTGCGAGGCCCTGGAGGTTTGCCCCGCTCGGCACACTGATTGTTCTGGTATTCACGGGCGGCGCGCTGGTCAGTGCGACTCAGGGAGTGATATCGCCGGTGCGCCCGATCAGTCTTTCGGACAAGGCGCATTTCATCCAGGAATAC
This sequence comes from Pseudomonas sp. CFBP2511, assembly GCF_030209255.1. Lineage (NCBI taxonomy): Bacteria > Pseudomonadati > Pseudomonadota > Gammaproteobacteria > Pseudomonadales > Pseudomonadaceae > Pseudomonas > Pseudomonas sp. CFBP2511. Next base: position 18,746 of record NZ_JARVSI010000003.1, read on the forward strand.
GTTGACCGCCAGCACAACCTTTACGAACCTTACTGGCTGAAGTGTGACGCGTTTTCAGCCCAGACCCAGCGCGGTCAAACCGACATCGACGAGGCGTGCACGCGCAAACAGGGCACGGGGGGCGTGTTTCTGTGGGGCGACTCCCACGCGCAGGCGCTGTCGCTCGGGCTGCGCACGTTGTTGGCGCGCACTACGCCGTTCTATCAGGTAGCGTCGGCCAGTTGCCTGCCCAGCCTCAGCGACCATGACGGACGCGCGTCGGCGACCAGCCGGGCTTGTGATTATTCCAACCGCACCGCGCTGCAAGGCATCGAGAGGCTGCACCCGGATATCGTAGTCATCGCGCAAAAGGATAGCCACGACAAGACCGACTGGAACCGTATCGCAGCCCGGCTCAAGCGCCTGGGCGTGAAACACATTGTGTTGATCGGCCCGCTGCCGTCGTGGAATCCATCGCTGCCCAGCGTCATCGCCAACCGTCACTGGGGGCTGACCGAGTCATACATCAGCGATCCGGCGCTGGACCAGAACGTCATGGCGGTGGATCAGGCCACCCGCGAGCTGGCGGCGTCGGCGGGCATTCAGTTCGTCTCGCTGATCGACAAACTGTGCATCGCCGACGCCTGCCGGGTGCGTCCGGAAAACAGCACCTCACTGCTGCAGATCGACTCCGGGCACCTGAGCGCAGAGGGCTCGCTGTACGTCGTGCGCAATTACGTACTGCCGCGGTTGGTGAACGAGTAGACGCGAAGACGGTGCTTCAGACGTCTTACTTTCTGTGTTTTCGCCCGGTCCACTCCCACCAAAGCGCGTGGATACCTGGGCGTCGCCCGGTCCGCATGGCCTTCGGCCAGAATCAAAAGCGAACGAATGCGCGGACAGGGATCAATGAAGCTCTTTAAGCCGCTCGGCGAACTTGACCAGATCAGCCAGCGAGTCGGCTTCCATCTTGCGCATGACCGAGCCGCGTCGGACTTTTACGGTGATTTCACTCACGTTCAGTTGCGCGGCAATCTGCTTGTTGAGCAAGCCGCTGACGACCAGCGCCATCACCTGCTGCTCGCCCTGATTGAGGCTGGCGTGGCGGCGCTGCAAGCGGGCTTCGATCGCTGCGCTCTGGCGACGGCTGCGATCCTGCGCCAGCCCTTGCTGGATGGCATCCAGCAGGTCCTGCTCGCGAAAGGGTTTGGTCAGAAACTCAATCGCGCCCGCCTTCATCGCCCGCACCGACATGGGAATGTCGCCATGCCCGGTGATGAAAATGACCGGCAGAAAAATCCCGGATTTGGCCATATGCTCCTGAAAGTCCAGGCCGCTCATGCCCGGCATGCGGATGTCCAGAATCAGGCAGCCCGGCACATCAGGGCGTGAAGCCTCCATGAACGCTTTGGTCGAGCCGAACAACAGGCTGCGCAGGCCCACCGACGCCAACAGGTCTTCCAGCGACGAACGCACCGACAGGTCGTCGTCGATCACATAGATGATCGGCTCTTCGGCCTGCGGGGCAGCAGCGAGTGTGTTCATCAGGTTTCCATCTTTCCGGTGGGCAGCGTGAAGTGAAACGTAGCACCGATCGATGGGTTGGGCGTGACCCAGATGCGTCCGCCGTGGGCCTCGATGATCGATCGGCTGATCGCCAGACCAATCCCCATCCCCTCTTGCTTGGTGGTATAGAAGGCATCGAACAGCCGGTCGGTGTTGTCCGCCTGCACGCCGATGCCATTGTCGCGCACTGCGAAACCGATATCGCCGCCCTCGCGCCAATCGACCCGAATCTCCAGCTGTGCCTGATCCGTCTCGACCTTGCTCATTGCATCCACACCGTTGAGCATCAGATTGAGCAGCACTTGCTGGATCTGCACCCGGTCGGCCAACAGCGGCGGCAAACCCTCCGGGACCTCGACCGTCAGTGCGACGCCCTGCGCGTCTATTTCGCTGTGCGCCAGCGCCACGATCTCGGCCACCGTGTCGGCCACGCTGATCCACTCCTTGTAGGTCGACGAACGTTTGGCCAGCGCACGCACGCGCACGATGATATCGCCAGCACGATTGGCATCACCGATCATGCGCTCGACTGCCTGCCGGGCCTTTTCCAGGTTAACCGGTTCGGCGGCCAGCCAGCGCTGACAGGCGTTGCCGCTGATGACAATGGCCGACAGCGGCTGATTGACCTCGTGGGCAATGGACGCAGCAAGCTCGCCCAACTGATTGACCCGGGCGATCTGTGCCAGCTGCGAACGCGCCTCATGAACCGTACGGATGGCCCGAGCCAGGCGCAGCGCCAGCCAGGTGGTCATGGCGATGGCCGCCAGGCTGATGAAACAATTGACCAGCCCGGACGCCTCGCTGCCTCTGGAGGTGGTCAGCTCGTAACTGACCACCGTCAGCACCATGCACACCAGCGCAATGACAAGCACGCCCCTGACCGGCAGGAGCATGACGGCCAGCAAGACCACCGCGATCTGGAACACGCCCACGGCGATCTCCAGATCGGTCAGGGTGTCGGCGACCGCGATAACCAGCGCCAGCAACAGCAACGCGACCCACCTGACTGCCAGCGCAGCCTTGCTACAGGATTCCGGTTCGTGCATCTGCACCCTCTCGCTCTTCAAAAGGCCCGCCGAGTATGTCTTACAAACCTCAGGACGGGTTATCCAGGCTGAACTGATCGGCCAGCTCATCGTACGCGAACAGCTCGGCGTAGCGGCCCCATTGGGTAACAGCATTCAGGGTCTGCATGGCGTCGCTTTCGGACATGAAATCTTCCAGCTGATCACGAAAACGCCGCGCCGGTGCCGTGTGCGTAGGGCGATCATCCAGCACCCGCCGAATATGCGCGACCAGCGGCACGAAGCTCAGCAGATGCTGGGCAAACAGCTGCTTGCGCTCGTCCACATCCGCCAGTGCGTAGCGATTTGCAGCCGGCAGCAAACGTATGTCGCCCCCCTTCAGCTCGGCAAAACGCAGCAGTTGCAGGACTTCGGCAATCGGGAACAGCTCGTCGGCGTTGTAATGCAGTGCGCTGGCCAGTTCCGGCAGGTCGGCCTTGAGGCTGTAAGGCGGCGCATGGATCGCTTCGATCAGACCGGCCAGCGCATTGGTGGACACCTGCGGCAAGACCATGCCCAGACCGGTGCCCGGAAACACGCCCTGACGAATCTCGCCGGCATCGTTGTCCTGGGTCATCAGCACGTAGATTTCTTCCACCAATGCCCGGAAAATCGGGTCCTGACGATTGCGCGGCTGTGGCAGATCGACCTTGATCTCGCTGATCACCCGCCCCGGATTGGAGGAGAACAGCAGGATGCGATCGCACATCAGCACGGCCTCGGCAATGTTGTGCGTGACCATCAGGATCGACTTGATGGGCATGCGCCCTTCGCTCCACATGTCCAGCAGGTCAGTACGCAGGGTTTCGGCGGTCAGCACATCGAGCGCAGAAAAAGGCTCGTCCATCAGCAACACGTCAGGGTCGATCACCAGCGCCCGCGCCATGCCCACGCGCTGGCGCATGCCGCCGGACAGCTCTTTGGGGTAAGCGCTTTCAAAGCCGTCCAGGCCAATCAGGTCGATGGCCGCCAGCGCGCGCTTGCGACGCACGGCAGCAGGCACACGCTGCGCCTCAAGCCCGACTTCAACGTTTTCCAGCACGGTCAGCCACGGGAACAAGGCGAAGCTCTGGAACACCATGCCCACCGACATCGCCCGCCCCTGCACACGACGAGGGAAATTCACCTCGCCCTCGGTCGGCACCACCAACCCGGCGATGGAACGCAACAGGGTGGACTTGCCCGAGCCTGAGCGGCCCAGAAGACCGACGATTTCGTTCTCGTTGAGTTGCAGTGTCACGTCTTCCAGCACCAGGCGCTCCTTGCTGCCTTTGCCGTATACGTGTCGGACCTTCTGAACATCTACCAGGCAACGCGTTTCGACAGCCATCATCATGGCGCCCTCCCTAAAACAAAATCACACAAAATCACACCAGACTCAGACGTCGCTCGGCAAACCCGTACAGCGGGCGCCACAGCAACCGGTTGAACGCGATCACAAAAATCGACATGACGACAATGCCCAGCGCGACGCGTGGAAAATCACCCGCCTGAGTCGCGTTGGCGATGTAGGAACCCAGCCCGGCCGCCTGCAGATGCTGATCGCCCCACGACACGGCTTCCGCGACGATGCTGGCGTTCCATGAGCCGCCCGACGCCGTCAGCGCGCCGGTAACGTAGTAAGGAAACACGCCCGGCAGCGCCACACGACGCCACCATTGCCAACCGCGCATGTTGAACATGCTGGCCGCTTCGCGCAGGTCAGTCGGCAGTGCACTGGCCCCGGCGATCACGTTGAACAGGATGTACCACTGAGTGCCGAGCACCATCAGTGGCGATAACCAGATGTCCGGGTTGAGGTGCAGGCCGACGATGGCGATCACCGCAAAGGGGAACAGCACGTTGGCCGGAAACGCTGCCATGAACTGCGCAATCGGCTGCAACCGCTCGGCCCAGACCGGGCGCAGGCCGATCCACACACCGATGGGCACCCAGATCAGGCTGGCAATGACGATCAGCACGATCACCCGCAGCATGGTCGCCAGCCCCAGACCAAACGCGCCGACCATGTCGCTGAAGCCCAATGACGCCTCGATGAAATGGAACAGGTAGACACTGGCGGTCAGGCAACCCGCCATGACCAGCGCCAGCCACAGGTAGTCGATAACACGCACGACACCGGGCGTGGGCTTCACTTTCCACAGCCGGGAAACACCGCGCCCGTTGATCAGCATCAGGCCTTTCCACGGTGCCGCCAGCAGCGCGCTCAGCATGGGTGCCACACGCGAGCGGCCCAGCAGGCTGTACATCCAGGAGCGGGGACGCTTGGACGATGCGGTTTGCTCGAAGCGGAATTTGTCCGCCCACGCCACTATCGGGCGAAACAGAAACTGGTCGTAGGCCAGAATCACCAGCGCCATTGCGCCGACGGCCCAGGCAATCGCGGCAAGGTTTTTCTGCTCGATGGCCAGCGCCAGCCAGGAACCGATGCCGGGCAGGTTGACGGTGGTGTCGCCGACCGAAATCGCCTCGCAGGCCACCACAAAAAACCAGCCGCCGGACATCGACATCATCATGTTCCACACCAGCCCCGGAATGGCGAACGGCAGTTCCAGCCGGGTAAAGCGCAACACAGGGGACAGGCCGAACTGGCGGCTGACTTCACTCAGGTCGCTGGGCACGGTGCGCAGTGACTGATAAAAGCTGAACGCCAGGTTCCACGCCTGACTGGTGAAGATCGCAAAGATGGCGGCGCACTCGACGCCCAATTGCCGGCCAGGAAACATGCCCATGAAGAACGTCACCGTGAACGTCAGAAAACCCAGCACCGGAACCGACTGAAGAATATCCAGCGCAGGAATGATGACGTGCTCGGCCTTGCGGCTCTTGGCCGCCAGCGTGGCCACGACAAAGGTAAAGATCAACGACGCCGCCAGCGCAATGAACATGCGCAGCGTGGTGCGCAATGCGTACTCGGGCAACCGTGCAGGGTCGAGGCTCATCGGGCTTGAAGTGAGCACTTCAATCGGCTGCAGCATTTGACTGGCGCCAAACAGCACCAGCGCGACAAACAGCGCAAGTAAGGCCAGGCAAAGACCATCGGCCCAATACGTATTACGCGCACCGTGTTTTACAAAACGGGGCGCACGCAGGCTTTTACCGAGTTCAAATATAGAATGCATTGCTCACCTCGAATCGGCTGCACAGGCGCAGGCCAGTCGGCTTTACGAGCAGACGGGCTTTCAGCGATTACAGATAAAGGGCATTAATGGCTGCCGGATAATGAGGTAAAGCTTATAGGGATTTAAACAATAGATATAACCTGCAAAAGTAGGTCATGTTTATCTGTCAGTATGGGTTATATATACCAACGTATAGTGCTATGACTAACGTGCTAATAATGTGCGCAACAATAACCTCACTATCGTGCGACGCTCTGCGTCCGATCTTGAGTATGCGGCGCGGCGCAGAGTTGTGACGCAGAGCCTCGCGCAAGGCATTGCGACGCTGGAGCGTGCGCAACGATAATCTCAACTATCGTGCGACGCTCTGCGTCGAATGCCGTTCTGGACGCTCTGCGTCCGGTCTTGAATGAGCGGCGCAGAGGTGTGACGCAAAGCGTCACGCACGGCATCCGACGCTGGAGCGTGCGCAACGACAGGCGTCTCAACGCCCCCTCATCACACCCGGAAGTGGCTGACCATCATCTGCAACTGGCCACCCAGGCGGGCCAGTTCGACGCTGGATGCTGCGGTTTCTTCGCTGGCTTCGGCGGTCTGTTCGGACACGTCGCGAACGTTGACGATGCTGCGGCTGATTTCGTCGGCGACCGAGCTTTGTTGTTCGGCAGCCGCTGCAATCTGCTGGTTCATGGCCTGGATGTTCGACACCGTACGGGTAATGCTTTCCAGTGACGTACCCGCCTTGCGCGTCAACTCGACGCTGCTGTCAGTCAGCGTGCGGCTGCCCAGCATGATGCCCGACACCTGACGAGTACCGTTTTGCAAGGCAGCGACCAGGCCTTCGATTTCTTCGGTGGACTGCTGCGTGCGCTGGGCAAGACCGCGCACTTCATCGGCAACCACCGCAAAACCACGACCCGCCTCACCCGCACGCGCGGCCTCGATGGCCGCATTGAGCGCGAGCAAGTTGGTCTGTTCGGCAACCGCCTTGATCACGTCCATGACCTTGCCGATCTTGTCGCTGTCCTGCTCCAGCACATTCATCGCATCAGACGAACGGACGACTTCGGCAGCCAGTCGTTCGATCTGCTGGATGGCTTCGCCCACCACCTTGTCGCCCTCACGCGCCTGCTTGTCGGCATCCGATGCAGCAACGGATGCCTGCTCAGCGTTGCGCGCAACTTCGTGAACAGTGGCGGACATCTCGTGCATGGCAGTGGCGACCTGATCGGTCTCGACCTTCTGGCTGTTGACGCCAGCGCTGGTCTGCTCGGTGACCGCCGACAATTGCTCGGCAGCGCTGGCGATCTGCGTCACGCCGTCGCGAATCCCGGAAATCAGGTCGCGCAGGGTCGCGCCCATGCGCTGGATGCCCTGTTGCAACACGCCCAGTTCGTCGCGTCGGGTGATGGCCGCCGAATGGGTCAGGTCGCCGGACGCAATGCGCTCGACAATGGCCAGCGTATCGCGCAGCGGACGGGTGATCTGACGGGTAATGATGACGGCCGCCAGAATACCGAACAGCATCACCAGCACAACGCAGCCCAACTGCAAGTTTCGCGCTTTGGCGGTATCTGCCTTGGCGAGTTGCATCTGGATGCCATACAGCTCTTCGCCCAGTTTGACGATGGCCGCACCTTGCGTGGTCAGGTCTTTACGAACTGCGCCAGCGGTCTGGATCGTCACCTTGAACGCATCGATTGAGGCACGGTAGTTACGCAGAGCGGTTTCCAGTTGCGTAATCCGCTCGCGATTGCCCGCATCAAAAGCGGATTTCAGTTTGTCCAGATGGCTGATGGCAGTATCGAGCAGTTGGAAGACAGCCTTCTCGGTCTTTTCATCCGGCTTGGCGGTGTAACCACGCACTTCATTGCCCACCAACAGCAGGTCCTGCCTGGCGGTGTTTACCAACAAGGCCTGGTCGAAACGCGCCGGCTCCGAAGGGTCCATCTGCATCACGGCATTGTTCAGCGATTCAATGGTTTGAGAAGCAGCGCCAGCATGGGTGGCTATCTCGCCACGCACTTTTGCACCGGACTGATAAGCCGCGCGCATGCGGTTCAGCGATGCTTCGTAATCGCGGGTGATATCCGACAGCTCACCCAGAGGCTTCAGGTTGAGCGGGTTGGTGAACTGTGTCAGCAGCGATTGCTGGTGCGTGCGGAAGACGTCCAGTTTGCTCTGCATGTTCTGCGCGGCGGTCTCGTCGCCTTCGGTGAGCATGTATTGCAGACGCGCAACCCGCAGGTTGGTCAGGTTGTTGCTGAGTTCAGTGATGTTGCCGATTCTGTCGGTGCGATAGATGAGTTTGTCGAGGCTGGTCCAGCCGACGAAGGCGAGAATGGCAGTGAAAAAAAGAACTGTCCCAAAGCCCAATGCCAACTTCATGTTGACGCTGATATTCGCAAAGCCGCTGTTCATAAAATCTCCTGATTATGCTTTTTTAAGTGCACTGAAAGAGCTGAAGATTTGTTTTTATGGACAGCAAAACCGCGCGCCAGAGCTATCGGCCGCACAGGAGCAAAACTTTATAAAAAAGAAATCAGCGCCTGAGCGCTGATTCGGGGGAAGCCAGGGGGCTGAACGCCCCCGGCAGGTCAGGCAACCAGTTTGAAGCGCGCCACGACACTGCGCATGTCACTGGCAACCCGCGCCAACTCTTCGGCCGTGACCGCATTGTTGTCGATGCCCAGCATCAGGGTCCCGGAGCTGTTGCGAATCTCCATGACATTGCGGTTGATGTCCTCGGACACCGCATGCTGCTGCACCGCGGCACTGGCGATCTGGGTGTTCATCTCAACGATGCGCTCCACACCCTGGCTGATGCTCGACAGGCTGCCCGATGCTTCGCTGGCCGCACTGATACAGGCCTGCGCCTTGTGCTGCCCGGCCTGCATCTGTTGCACGGCGGCGTGGGTTGCACTTTGCAGTTGCTCGATGATGCTGCGGATCTCCTGGGTGGAAGCCTGGGTGCGCGATGCCAGGGTGCGGACTTCGTCAGCCACCACCGCAAAACCGCGCCCTTGCTCGCCGGCCCGGGCGGCTTCGATGGCAGCGTTCAGGGCCAGCAGGTTGGTCTGGTCGGCAATCGTGCTGATAACCTGGATAACGCCACCAATCGACTGACTGTGCAGGGCCAGGGCCTGGACTTTCTGGGCGCTGATTTCCACTTCTTCAGCCAACGCCTGAATGGTCGAGTGGGTCTGGCCCATGATGCGCAAACCGTCTCGCGACGCAGTGTTCGCCGCATCAGCCGCCATCGCCGCGCCTTCGGTATTCTGCGCCACGTCGGCGACGCTCGCAGTCATCTCGTTGATGGCCGTGGCCACTTGTTCGGTTTCAGCCTGCTGGGCGTTCATCGATTGCTTGGCCAGACCGATGGAGGTGCCCAGTCGTGCAGCGACGTCGGACAGCTCGTAGGAAGTGCGATCCATGTGCGAAATGGAGCTGGCGAACGCCTCTGCCATCACGTTCAGACCGTTGCCGATATCCGCGATTTCGTCTTTGCTGATCACCTGCGCACGAGCACTCAGATCGCCGTCTGCCAGACGCCGGGTAACACCCAGCAGACTGTCGATGGCAACGCGCAAGGCGCGATAAATGCTGCAGAACGCATAGAGCAGCAAAAGGCCCATCACCACGCACATGGCGATGACGACTTCGCGTTGAAGCAGGAGCGCGTCGTAGCGCGCATCCAGTTCGCCCTGAAGCGCGGTCTGAATTTCGTCCTGAGCCTTGTAGAGGCCCGCGACCACGATATTGCCGCGAGCACTCAGCGCCTGACCCTGCTGCACTGAAAACTCAGAACCTCTGACGTAGGTCGAGAGATCGTTGCGAAAGCTGTCCATCGTTGAGGTGGCAGTGGCTATCGGCTCGCCAATACGGGCAGCGAGTTCTGGAGCGCGACGCTTGAGCAGGCGAATGCTTTGCTCAAGCTCCGCGCGAAATTGCAGCTCGATCTTCAACAGGCTTTCAAGCGAACCGCGCATCGGTACGTTCAGGCCCTGCCCGGTGCTCAATCCCGCCGTAATGCCACGGATCTGACCGGCCACGTTGATTTCCCGAGGCATCCTGATGGTGCTCAGGTCGATCATAAACAGCGAGGCGTAATCTTCGTCCAGCACCATGCCCGAGGTGGCCGAAACGTAGTAGATAAAGTTGAGTGTCTGAGCCAGTTGCTCGTTCCACTGTGCAAAAAACTCGTCTTGCGCAAGGCCCGGCTTGACGCTATCCATCAACGAGCGGGCACCGTCACGCAGGCGCTGCACGCGATTCTCGGTTTCCAGCGTGAGGCCCTGACGAGCGTCCATGTCGGCAAGGTTATTGAAAGCGGTCTCGAGTTGGCCACGGTTGGTGACCAGATCTTGAGCCGCGGACGCATCGCCAGCGAGCAAACGGTTGGTTGCCGCACGCTGCAGCATGGACAGCCGCAGGATGGGCGTTACGACGTGCAGGTACTCTCGACCGACGCGCTCTTGGGCGACGGTGTCGATGCTCGAGTTCAGGCTGTTGAACACCCGCAACCCCAGGACGATGAGCGGAATGACGACGATGATGGCTAATACGGCGAACTTGGCAGGGAAGCGCAGGCGGTTGGTCAGGTAAACACCAGGCGAAAGGATATTCATAACGTTCTCTTTTTAATTAGGGTGCCTGATACGGCTAAAGAAAATCCCTTCTTCGCGTCGCGACAGGTGCTACGTCATCTTTGCCAAGGCTGAACAGGCATATTCGTTCAGATGAAGGCACTGTGACATCACCTCAGAGGCATGCCTCATCGAGAAGTTCAATGAGGGCCATAATCTGATACCCAGCTATCGGCCAGGGCATATGGAACGTGAGCTTGAGAAGGTGCAAGGGGACCGGCGGGGATGGCGCATGACGAACAGAGTCAGGGCCGGGTGTTGATTCAAACGGGGGTTTTTAGACAGATAACACGGGAGACACGCTGGTTTTGGCCGATCGACCGGTTTTTATGCATCAACCGCTACACCGTCGTGCGACATCGTGGCGCACGACGGCGAGCGTTAATGACCGAGCAGACCAAGGCTGTGTTTCAAGCCCTCGTCCACTCCACATTCGACAACCCGAGCTTTTCAGCCTGAGGCTTGCTCAGCTTGGGCACCGGATCGGAACGGTACTTGGGAATCGCACCGAACCCTGCATCCACCGACGCCCAATGCCAGGCCTCTTTGTTGTCCATGACACCCGCTCTTATGTAGAACGTCTTGTAACTGCCATGCAGCAGGTAATCGATACGGTAGTGTTTTTCATCAGCCATGGGAGTGCTCCTGCTTTGTCGACTCGCAAAACAGATCGCAGCCCTTTCGAAAAATTCAAAATATTAATACCGTCATTTAAGATGATGGCATGTAGCTATGCATCAACCCATTCAAATGGATAGAGTCGTGTTACAGGTAACTAATAGACTTTTTTTATAACGGCCGCACTGGAAGTTTCAGCCACGTTTGGACTTGTCCGCTGTGAGGCTCTTTGCGCGGGCCTCCAGCTCATAAAATTTCAAGTTTGTCGTTTACAGCAAATATGAAAATTCTATTGAACTCCATTTTTTAAACCGCTCATCCTGTCGAAGAAAAGTTACCTGCACGTTCACACGTCTGCTCTCTCATAGCCAGTGACTGCGTTGAATCAAGCCCATTCGTATGGGTTGACGCTTCCCAAGAGACAAAGCCTGAGGAAACGACATGTTCATTCATAACAAACGACTTCAATATACCGTCCGTGTAGCCCGTCCAAATCCAGGACTCGCCAACCTGCTGCTTGAGCAGTTTGGTGGTGCGCAAGGTGAGCTGGCTGCCGCTGGACGTTACTTCACTCAAGGCCTGAGCGAAGATGATCCAGGCCGCAAAGACCTGCTGATGAGCATCGCTACCGAGGAACTCAGCCACCTCGAAATCGTGGGCTCGATTATTGTCATGCTCAATAAAGGTGCCAAAGGCCAACTGGCTGAGGGCATCGAAGAAGAAGGCGAGCTGTACCGCGCCATCAACGGCGATGGCAACGACTCGCACATCACCAGCCTGCTGTATGGCGCCGGTGCGCCGTTGACCAACTCGGCCGGTGTACCGTGGACCGCGGCCTACATCGACACCATTGGCGAACCGACAGCCGACTTTCGCTCTAACATTGCCGCTGAAGCACGGGCCAAGATCGTGTACGAGCGATTGATGAACGTCACCGATGATCCAGGCGTGAAAGAAGCACTGGGCTTTTTGATGACCCGTGAGATCGCTCACCAGTTGTCCTTCGAAAAAGCCCTGCACGCCATCCAGCCCAACTTCCCGCAGGGCAAGTTGCCCGGTATGCCGGAGTTCACCAATAAGTTCTTCAACATGTCCGGCGAGCCCAATGTACGCGGCCCCTGGAATCAGGGCGGCGAGTGGGAGTTTGTCGAGTCGCCGCAGCCAGCCGTCGATGGCGGTGATGGTTCTGCGTCTGTGACGCTGGATGCCAACGATGCAGAGGTTCTGGAAATGTTGAAGGAACGGACTATGTCCGACCCGGACTCCAATCCCGTTACCGGTGCTGACCTTGGGTCGGGTTTTGTTCAGGGCGACGATCGTTAAGAAGTTCTCCTTCAAAGGGCTGCCTTGCGAAGGCAGCCCTTCGGGACGCTTTGAACAACGCTGACACCGCGATCAGGAGAAAGGATCATGAAGCAGTCACGCTCCAGCAAGCCCCTCTCGCCTGATGGCGAGTTTGAAAATGCACTGACAGGCGCAGTGTTCGTGAATGGGCTTCGTGCTTTCGAGGCACAGGCGCGTCTTGCACGCAAAGGCTTTCAGGTGGTCATGGCCATCAAAGTCTTCGGTGTTGGAACGTTGCTTGATAACAACTTGCCCAGACGCTGACGACCCGGTCTTGAGTCGCATTCTGCAACACCTTAATACCCCTGCACGCGAGGCTGAACTTCAGCTTCGCCTGTGGATAACTTAATGTTCGAAAAGGATTATCTACATGGCCACGCGTCTGGATATGAAAGACGCTGTGAAATTGCTGAGTGAAACGCTGGCAGAGGAAAAGGGCGCGGACGAGACACTGATCGCTTGTTCGTGCGCCACAACCTGATTGTTCGCACACGCCTGGTCAAATGACTTCTCGCGCATCTCCAGAATCATGGCCTTGGCTTTGTCCATCAGCATAGGGTCTTCAGACACCTCGAGCTTCTTGTCCTTGGCAATCATTGCCAGCTTCTCGTTGGCGGCTGTGTGACACACAGCTACGGCCCATACGAAAAACCTGCGTTCAGCCTTTCTGACGCACGCAACCTACAGCCGGAAAGGTTGCTAGAACGGCACAGGGGACCCGGTTTTTGTATAACAGGCCCAAGCCATTCGCCCTCAGGGAATAACGACGCCTGAAACCATTGCCACCTATCGGTCCCCGGCAAAATACGCTGAATTTTACCCGAGGTGCGGCACTCACTTGTCTACGTTGCATAGAACAGCTGCACAGAAAAACAGAAAGTCCCGCATGACCGCGTCAAGGGTGATTTTCAACTGCCGAGGTACGATTTTCATGACGTCTCTTCAAGTGATGGCCGGCAATGCCGTCGTCAAAACCGTTGTTGAAGAAGCATGTGCAAAAGTCATCTACCAATCATGGATGAATGAGCGTGCTCCAGAACATCAGCACGATGCGGCCATGTTTCTGAACCACTGTCTGGCCCAGGCCGAGCGGGAAAACTGTGATCTTCCGGCCCAGCCCGAGGCGCTTGAACAATGGATGGAACAGAACGTAGGCGTTGTAGCCGATCAATACGCGCAGTATCTGGAACAACGCCGCGCCGGGCAGCCACGACGTTTTTTCAAAACCAAAGCTCAGGCAATGTATTTCATCCAGCAGGTGGCACCGGCCAAACTGGTCGACGGTGCCTGGCTGTATGGTCTGTTGCCACATTGGGCGGACTACCGCTTTCATGGTTTGATTCGTACCTATCTGGAAGAATTGGGCGACGGTGAACAAGCGCAGAACCACGTGTCGCTGTATCGCAAACTGCTCGCCGACCTGGACTGCGACACCAGCGCCCCGCTGCCCGATGAAGCCTATCTGCAAGGTGCCATTCAGCTGTCACTGGGCCAGTTGAGCGAGCAATATTTGCCCGAAGTCATCGGCTACAACCTGGGCTACGAGCAACTGCCGCTGCACTTGCTCATTACCTCGTTCGAGCTGAACGAACTGGGCATCGACCCGTATTACTTCACCCTGCACGTGACCATCGATAACGCCAGCACCGGCCATGCCCGCAAGGCTGCGCAAAGCGTCATCGAGCTGCTGCCTGTGGGGCAGGAACGCGACGAGTTTTATCGCCGGGTCGCCAGTGGTTACCGATTGAACGAGCTGGGCATGGGTTCTACCGCCGTGATCCAGTCCTTCGATCTGGAGCAGGAAGTGGTCGCGATGCTCGAGCGCAAGCGCACGTTCGGTCAGCACATGCATTCCGACTATTGCCGGCTGGATGGCAAGACCGTCAACGAGTGGCTCGCGCAACCCGACCAGATCCCGGAGTTTCTCGACGTGCTGCAAAGCAGGGGCTGGATCAAGCGTCATGAAGACCCTGTTCACAGTCGCTTCTGGAAACTGTTCGAGGGCGTCGGCGCGCCGATGTTCGGGGTGTTCAACGGCTATGAGAAGCAGCTGATGCACGACTGGATAGCGGGTGACTGGCTGTCGGACGGCAGCGCGCCACCGACGGTTGGCAAACGACTGCCCGAAGCGTTTCGCTCGCGTTTTCGCAATCTGCAAAACGCTGGTCAGCCCTCTTCAATTGCTGGCGCACCCACGGCCACAGACGCCGACCCGGACGTACGCGAGCTGCACATGAAACTCGACGCGGCGGCCGCGTCCGAGAAGATGCCCACGCTGATCGAGAGCATGTCGCCCGCCAGGCACGCGACGGCTGCGGGATTGTGCGCCACACGCCTGTTTGTCAGCAGCATGGCTGAGCGAGTGACAGGGGTTAGTGCATGAGTGTTTCTCTACCAGACGCTTCTTTACCGGGCGCTTCTTTACCGGATCAGGCTGCACTGATTGCGTTGGCGCAGCGCCTCAAAACCAATGGTTATCGTTTTGTAACGCCTACGCCGTTGACTCATCAGCAGGTCAATCAACGCCCGGAAAACCGCACGGCCGCCTCGCTGCGCGACGTGTTCGGCTGGAGCCGCCTGATACCGGAAACCATGCTGCCGCTTGCCGAGGCACAAGGCCTGCTGGAAGCCGGCATTCTTGAGCGCAGCGAAGACGGCTTGAAGAGCCGGGTCAGGTTTTCAAGCCTGGATGATTTGCTGTTGATGCATTCCGCATTCCCGACCCTGGATGAAGACTCGGTCTTCTTTGGTCCCGACACCTATCGCTTTGCACAATCGATCAATCACCACCTGCAAAGCACCTCGCACCCGATCAAACGCGCAGCAGACATCGGCTGCGGCACAGGCGCTGGTGCGCTGCTGATCGCCGTTGCGCGCCCGGACGCGCAGGTCTACGCCGTCGACATCAACCCCAAGGCACTGCATTTTGCTCAGGCCAACGCCGTCGTGGCCGGGCTGCACAATATGCAGTGCTGCCACAGCGACATCCTCTCGGGGCTGACCGGCAATTTCGACCTGATCGTCGCCAACCCGCCCTACATGAAAGACGCCAAACGCCGAGCCTACCGCCACGGCGGCGACGCGCTGGGCGCGGACCTGTCAGTGCGCATCCTGCGCGAATCGCTGGATCGCCTCACTCGCGGTGGCTCACTGGTGCTTTACACCGGAGTGGCCATGGTCGGTGAACATGACCCGTTCTTCGAGGCTGTGCGGGACGACATTGATCATGCGGCATTGGCATGGACCTATCGCGAACTGGACCCGGATGTGTTCAGCGAAGAATTGCTTGAAGAGGGTTATGAGGACGTGGACCGTATTGCGGCGGTGGAGCTGGTGGTGACTCGTCGGGGCTAGTTGGGCTGGCCCTGTCTTTCAATAGCTGACGTACATGACGTAGATAAGAACCGAACATTGGCCAGCTCGTCGGCATCCAGAGTAAAACTTGCAAGGCGCCATCGATGATCAGCAACACGTGCTGATCATTGGCGATTTGTTGCAGAACCGAAAAGGATGACGACCGATGCCACGATTGAACAGAATCATAGAAACCGCGCTTTACGTAGACGACCTCGCGAAAGCCAAAAGCTTTTACCTCACCACCCTTGAACTGGACGTCATGTTTGAAAGCCCGACATTGGTCGCTTTCAATGTCGGCGATTCAAACACGCTACTGCTGTTCAAACGCGGCGCTTCGCTGCAGACGCAGTACCTGAGCGGCGGAGAAATTCCGCCTCACGATGCGCACGGGCGTATTCATGTGTGCTTCGCAATCGACGCCGACCAGATGCAACCGTGGGTAGACCGACTTGTTCTGGCAGAAGTCGCTATCGAAGGCCGGACCGAGTGGCCAAAAGGCGGGTCGAGTATTTATTTCCGCGATCCGGATGAAAATCTGGTTGAGCTGCTGACGCCGGGGTGTTGGGCGATTTATTGAGTTGTTATCGCTATAGCTTTTTTGATTAGCTATCTGCGTTCAAAAAGAGAAATTGTTGATCTTGGTTAGATTGACATTTCAGAAAGTCACAGGCAGTTTCCACACTTCACGTTCAGATGCGCGCGTGCCTTTAGCGTTTACCAAATAGGATGTTTGAATGCAATGTGGAATTACTGAACAGTCCGGCGTCTGGACTGTGCCTTTAAGCGCTAAACATACCGCTTACTCAAGCATCTTTTTCACGCGAGGACGGTCGGCACCTAACTATGTTGTGATTTTGGTCGATACCAAGAAATTTATCGCGATGTATGAGAACAACAACGACTCCCTATCCGCCATTCCTCGCGCTGATACCTGGCCCCCCCAACAACTCGCAGGACTCTCCAGCTTTCTTCAACCCACGAGCAGCCACCCAGAAATGCCGAGATTGACATTCAGCTTTGACGAGGTAAGGACTTGGCGATCTCTTTGGTTTAAGCAGAGACGTCCTTGTCTCACTTTCGGTAACGGGCGGCATCGGCTTAGATACCTCGAATACGCAGGAGCACCCTGCATACCGGTTGAGGTAGGTGTAAATGGGGCAAATTTTCTAGCAGACCTGTGTGGTTGCTGAACCATGGTGACCAGTTCAAGCTAATTTAATCATCTTCAGATAAATAGCCAGTTCCACGGAAGGGATCGTAAAAGACGGTTCCTTGGCCACCACAATATTCACATGAATCTGCGCCCATCGCCATCGCAGCTATTGCATTCTCGCAGCGTCTCAGCATACGGATCATATGAATAACCACCACCGCCACAGTCAGAACATCTGACATCATCACGGCCTCCTTAACAGGTTGAGCAGTTGGCATAACCATCTAAACAGTGTGGACACACTGTGTCGCTAGTGTGGTGTTTCAGAAACACCACACTAGGATGCCGGGATCTTTCTGAAAACTGCATCGGGAGCTGAGAGTAGAAGAATGGCAGCAAGATTTGCGAGAAATCGACAAAAAATCTTTGCACGGGATCCGTTACCCCAACCGTCAAGGGCTGATACCTAGTCAACTCGCTGTGTCACTGGTGACTGGGGTCAGGTCGTGGTGAACACGCAAGAGGCTTGGTTCAAGCCGACATCTTGTGCCGTTGGCACGGCAGGCTATCTTGCTACCCAGCCTGAAAGCACAGCACTATCAGCATGTCGCTCTTGTGCCGGTGCATCGGGCCCATGCGCTCATGCCAACTCTGACCTACCATGAAAAGCTCGGCGCGCTGCCAGCACAGCTACGCAAAGCAGCGGGTGTTCGCACGACACTCTCCAAATGTCACTTCAATGTGCTCTATGCAAGGGGGGTCGACATCTTCCGTACCGCTCCGCCCGGCAATCGACGGATTTTTGTGGGTGTGATCTGGCCCTGAGCCAACGCTTTCTCGATGGCCGCTACCTGAGGACCTACGGTGAATGACTCGGATTGCCGCACCTGACACCATGCCCACTCGCACCTTTTTTGCAAGGAGCCAGCCATGACCGCCGTTCTCTCGCAGACACACGCCACTACCAAGGCCGCGCCCTTGATCCTGCTGATGATAATTTTCATCGACGGCCTGGGCACGGCATTGCTGCTGCCGATGCTACCGATGCTGCTCGACCCGGGCGACCCTGCGGGGGTGGTTTTCGGCAGCGCACCTACTGCCGCTCGCACCGCCTGGCTCTACGCCTTGCTGTTGGCAGGCTACGCCTTTGCGATGATGGTGGGCGCGCCTCTGCTGGGTGCGCTTTCTGAACGCATCGGGCGGCGCCCAACGCTTCTGCTTGCGGTGGCCGGATCTGTCGCCGGGTATGCCCTGAGCACTTGGGCGGTGAGCCTGGGCAGCGTGGGCTTGCTGATCGCCGGCCGCTTGCTGGGAGGCACCTTCGCCGGTAGCGTTCCGGTAGCACAGGCCATGCTGGTCCAGACCCCCGACAGCGCAATGAAACGCATTGGCTGGGTAATGTTTGCCATGACTGCGGGGTTTTTCCCCGGTCCCGCGCTCACGGGCATCCTGCTAGCAGCTCATACACCGGGAGCAAGCCTGCTCCTGCCCTTGCAGATCGCGCTGACCCTCAGCGTGCTGTGCCTGTTGATGGCCTTCTTGCTGCCCTCAACCCCAGCTCCGGCTGCAACAATGGGCCCATCGCTGATCAGACAGGTCTTGAACGGCTTCACCTCGCCAGCCACGCGCAGACCATTGTTTGCGCTGCTCTGGCTGCAAATCGGCTGGAATCTCTTTTACCAGTACTTGCCCTGGATGCTCGCACGCCAGAGCCAGACCGTAGGCAGCATCAGCCTACTGTTAACAGTGGTCGGGATCGGCATGTGCATCGCCTTCCTCTGGGTGGCCGGAGCCTTGCAAACCCGGTATCCAGTGCCACAGATCGCGCGCGCTGCCATCCCCGTGCTGGTGGTAAGCTGCGCATTGCTAGCGGCCACGCTCGACAACTCGCTTGCCCTGGTTTTCGGTGCGCTTGCCGCGATCGCCTATGGGGTGGCCTACACTGCCTTGATCGGGCATGCCTTGGCATGCGAGCAGTCAAGCCTGCGTGGCACGGTGCTGGGCATCGCCGCTTCACTGGCTGCCGGCGCCGCAGCCGTCACGGCGTTGCTCGGCGGGATAATCGGCGTCTGGGGCAATCTGCCGCTGGCCTCGTTGAGCGTGGCTGCGCTGGCCCTGAGCTGGGTCATCCTGGTTTTGGGAAGAGATCGAGATGAGTAGCGACAACGCCACCTTGATCATCAAAGACCTGACCTTGCGCCTGCCAGACGGCAGGCCGCTGTTCTCGGGGCTCAACGCAACGTTCTCCAGGCAGTTCACCGGCATCGTCGGGCCCAACGGCAGCGGCAAATCGATGTTGGCGCAGATCATGGCGGGTCGCCTGAGCGCGAGCGAAGGCAGCGTCCAGTGTGCTGGCCGTGTCGGTTATTTGCCGCAATGGCTCGGGCCTATCGACGGGACCGTTGCCGACCTGCTGGGGGTACATAACGCTTTGCAGGCCTTGGCAGAGGTCGAGGCGGGCGCCTGCGACCCAGCGCTGTTCGACCTGATCGACGACCGCTGGAACCTGCCGGGCGATATCCACGCCTGTCTGACGCGCCTGGGCCTGGCCCATCTGCCGCTTGATCGGGCGAGCGAGGCCTTGAGCGGAGGCGAGACTGTACGCCTGATGCTCGCCGGTCTGCGCCTCGGCGGCGCGCGGGTATTGATACTCGACGAGCCCACCAACCATCTGGATCGCCAGGCCCGCGAGCAGTTGAGCAAAGAGCTGCGCCAAGGCAAGGAAACCCGCATTGTCATCTCCCACGACCGGGCGCTGCTGGAACATGCCGATCGTATCCTCGAGCTTCGCAGCGACGCGCTGGTTCAATACAGCGGCGGCTACAACAACTATCGCGAGCAGCGCCAGGCCGAGCAGGACAACGCACAGGCTGCACTGGTCAGGGCACGCGCGGCACGCGACAGCGTCGAGCAGCAGATCACCATGGCCCGCCAGCGCGAAGTGCAAAGTGCCAGTCATGGTCGTAAGGTGGCGCGTGCCACAGGCACCCCGGCCATCGTCGCCAATGCGCAGGCAGAGCGCGCCGAGCAGCACAGCGGCCATCAGCGCATCCAGCAGGCGCGTCTGAGCCAAATGGCGCGAGAGCGGGTCGACCAAGCCAATGCGAACGTCGAGCCGGTACGCCCAAGCCAACTGCTCGCCCCGACCGGCCTGGTCGCCAACGCGACCCAAGTGGTCACGCTCGAACACTGCGAGCTCCCCTACGGCCCACCCGAGAGCCGCTTCATCGATCTCACCCTGCACGGCCCGATGCGAGTCGCGGTGATCGGGCCGAACGGCTGCGGAAAATCAACCCTGCTGAAGGTGATAGCCGGGCAACTGGCGCCCGCCAGCGGCATCACCCGGCATATCTTACGCACTCACCTGATCGACCAGCACGCTCAAACCTTCGACCCCGAGCACAGTATCGAGCAGGTGCTACGCAATGAGCTGGGCACTGTCGAGGAGGGCCGCTTTCGCCAGGTCTTCGCCAACGCCGGGCTCGACGCTCGGCAGATGGCTACGCCATTCGGTCGGCTCAGTGGTGGCGAGCGCCTGCGCGCAACGCTCGCCTGGCTGGCAGGCGGCCCCGAACAGACGCAACTGTTGCTGCTCGACGAAGTGAACAACCATCTCGACATCGCGGCCCTGGAAGCAGTCGAGCAGTTGCTCGGACAATTCAAAGGCGCGCTCATAGTGAGTGCTCACGATCCTGATTTTCTGCAGGCCTTGGAATTGACGCACCAGTTCATCTGGCAACCAACAGGTTGGCGCTACGAGCCGTGGGATGATGGCGGGCAATGAATAGCGAAGGCTGAATTACGAATCCGGGCATCGACAGGTAAGAAAATTCCCGAATCTGAAGCCCGGCACCTCAAGGCATAGTGAGCCAGGACTGTCCTACGCGCGCTCCAGACGCTTCGCCGTTGTTGGACTTGGCAAGCAGAGCTGACTTCCCGGGATCGGGATTTGGCGAGCGGGCGTTAGAGACCGGCGATGCATCGTGCCAACGTTATTCATTCTGCCCCGATAAACGACTGGGGCAGAGCATATGAAGACCTCTATTTTTTGAAACCAGTAAAAACCACACCCTGTGGATAACTCACTCCACCGTCACCGACTTCGCCAGATTCCGCGGCTGATCAACGTCCGTCCCCTTCAACACCGCCACGTAATACGAAAGCAGCTGCAACGGAATGGTGTACAGAATCGGTGCCAGCGCATCGATGATGTGCGGCATGGCGATGACGTGGGTGCCTTCGCCGTTTTTCATGCCGGCTTGCTCGTCAGCGAATACGATCAACTCGCCACCGCGCGCGCGGACTTCCTGCAGGTTGGATTTGAGTTTTTCCAGCAGCTCGTTGTTCGGCGCGACGGTGACAACCGGCATGT
Source organism: Pseudomonas sp. CFBP2511 (assembly GCF_030209255.1). Taxonomy (NCBI): domain Bacteria; kingdom Pseudomonadati; phylum Pseudomonadota; class Gammaproteobacteria; order Pseudomonadales; family Pseudomonadaceae; genus Pseudomonas; species Pseudomonas sp. CFBP2511. The sequence continues at coordinate 39,967 of NZ_JARVSI010000003.1, forward strand.
CGGCGTCGACCAATGCCAGCGGGCCGTGTTTGAGTTCGCCAGCCGGGTAGGCTTCGGCGTGGATGTAGGAAATCTCTTTGAGCTTGAGCGCGCCTTCCATGGCCACCGGGAATTGCGCGCCGCGCCCGAGGAACAGGGTGTGGTGTTTCTCAGCGAACAGCTCGGCGACTTTCTCGATGGTGCCGTCCATTGCCAGGGCTTCACCCAGACGAGTGGGCAGGCGACGCAGTTCTTCGACCAGTTGTGCTTCGACGCCCTCCTCCAACGAGCCTTTGACCTGGCCCAGTGATAGAGTCAGCAGCAGCAAGGCGACCAGTTGCGTGGTGAAGGCCTTGGTGGATGCCACGCCGATTTCCGGGCCGGCCTGGGTGAGCAGGGTCAGGTCGGATTCCCGCACCAGCGAGCTGATGCCAACGTTGCAGATTGCCAAGCTGGCCAGAAAGCCCAACTCTTTGGCATTGCGCAGCGCGGCCAGCGTGTCAGCGGTTTCGCCTGATTGCGAGATGGAGACGAACAGGGTATCCGGCTGAACCACAACCTTGCGGTAGCGGAACTCGCTGGCCACTTCTACCTGGCAAGGTATGCCAGCGATGCCTTCAAGCCAGTAACGCGCGACCATGCCGGCGTGATAGCTGGTGCCACACGCCACGATCTGAACGTTACGCACTTTGGCGAACAGCTCGGCTGCCTGTGGACCAAATGCGTGGACCAACACCTGATGCTGGCCCAGACGACCTTCAAGGGTGCGCTGCACGACTTTAGGTTGCTCGTGGATTTCCTTGAGCATGAAGTGGCGATATTCGCCTTTGTCGGCGGCTTCTGCACCTTCGTGGTACTGCACCACTTCACGTTCAACCGGCAGGCCGTCAACAGTCCAGATCTGCACGCTGTCGCGACGGATCTCGGCGATGTCGCCTTCTTCCAGGTACATGAAACGGTCGGTCACCTGACGCAGCGCCAGTTGATCGGAGGCCAGGAAGTTTTCGCCCATGCCAACGCCGATCACCAGCGGGCTGCCACTGCGGGCGGCCAGCAGGCGATCAGGCTGTGCGGCGTTGATCACCGCAAGGCCGTAGGCACCGTGAAGTTCTTTCACGGCAGACTTCAGGGCAACCGCCAGATCAGGCGTGTCCTTGAGTTTGTGGTGCAGCAGGTGAACGATGACTTCGGTGTCGGTATCGGAAGCGAATACATAACCCAGGCTCTTGAGCTGTTCGCGCAGGGCCTCGTGGTTTTCGATGATGCCGTTGTGGACAACTGCCAGCTCGTCGGCCGAAAAGTGTGGGTGTGCATTACGCTCGCACGGTGCGCCATGCGTGGCCCAGCGGGTGTGAGCAATGCCCAGACGGCCAATCAGTGGCTCGCCGGCCAGCGCCTGTTCCAGCTCGCTGACCTTGCCGGAGCGACGACGGCGCTCAAGAACGCCTTCGTTAGTGAAGACAGCCACGCCTGCGCTGTCATAGCCGCGATATTCAAGGCGCTTGAGGCCTTCGAGCAAAATGGCCGTGATATTACGTTCAGCAACGGCGCCGACGATTCCACACATGGTTCTCTCCTAACTGACAGCGGCACAAATGAGATTGATGCCACGGGCCTGTATCTGATCGCGCGCTTCAACGGGCAGGCGATCATCAGTAATAAGGGTATGGATACTGCTCCAGGGCAGTTCCAGATTGGGGATCTTGCGGCCGACCTTGTCGGCTTCGACCATGACCACGACTTCCCGGGCGACTTCAGCCATGACCCGGCTCAAGCCCAGCAGCTCATTGAACGTGGTGGTGCCACGAATCAGATCGATGCCGTCGGCACCGATGAACAACTGATCGAAATCGTATGAGCGCAATACCTGCTCGGCGACCTGTCCCTGAAACGACTCGGAATGCGGGTCCCACGTCCCACCGGTCATCAACAGCACTGGCTCGTGCTCCAGGTCGGTGAGTGCGCGGGCGACGTGCAGGGAGTTGGTCATGACCACCAGGCCGGGTTGCTGGCCCAGTTCAGGAATCAACGCAGCAGTAGTGCTGCCGCTGTCGACGATGATCCTGGCGTGCTCACGAATCCTTGAAACGGCAGCGCGAGCGATGGCCTGTTTATAGCGGGACACCGGCTGACTGCTTTCACTGATCAACTCGTGGGGCAAAGGAATCGCACCACCATAGCGGCGTAATAGCAGGCCATTGGTTTCCAGTGCCGCCAGATCCTTTCGGATCGTAACTTCGGAAGTTTCAAAGCGCCTGGCCAGATCATCGACACTCACTTCACCCTGCTCGTTGAGCAAGGCAAGGATGTTGTGGCGGCGTTGTGGTGTATTGCGCTTCGTCATGACTGCCTTATGTTTCGTTTCGAAAGATAACGAAGGCAATCAAAACCTATTTTTGCGGATTGGTCAAGGCCAGAGGGTTTGGCAGGACACTTTTATTGGCTCCCTGCCGCTACTTTGTGTGCAGCAATTGTGGAGCAGAGTGTAATGCAAGGCACTCCCACTGGAGCATGAGGAACGAGATTCTCGTAACTAACGTTCCAGTGATCCGCTCTCAGAAGTATGCATAGGCCAGTTGGACCGATCCGGAATGCATTTTTGTGGGAGCGGACTTGTCCGCGAAAGCTATTCACAAAGATTCCAGGACGTGAGATGGCTTTCGCGGACGAGTCCGCTCCCACAGGGCATCATTTTTTCCGGGCTGTGGATAACTCAGTCTTTCCTGATTTTAACCGGCCGCTTCCAGCCTTCGATGTTGCGTTGGCGGGCGCGGGCCACGCCGAGTTGTTCAGCAGGTACATTCTGCGTGATGGTCGAACCGGCTGCAGTCGTCGCACCGTCCAGGATATCCACAGGCGCAACCAGAGAGTTGTTGGAACCGATGAAGACGTCTGCACCCAACGTGGTCTTGTGCTTGTTGGCACCATCGTAGTTACAGGTGATGGTGCCGGCACCGATATTGGTGCGTGCGCCAACTTCGGCGTCGCCCAGGTACGTCAGGTGGCCGACCTTGGCACCCTCGCCGAGGTTCGCATTCTTGAGCTCGACAAAGTTACCCACATGCGCCCTGGCACCCAGCACACTGCCAGGCCGCAAGCGTGCGAACGGGCCGGCATCGCTGCACTCGCCCAATAGTGCGCCGTCGATATGGCTGTTGGCTTTGACGACCACACCCTTGCGCAAGGTGCTGTCCTTGATAACGCAGTTAGGGCCGATCACCACGTCGTCTTCAATGATCACCTTGCCTTCGAGGATCACGTTGATGTCGATCAGCACATCCCGCCCGACACTGACCTCACCGCGCACATCGAATCGCGACGGGTCACGCAAGGTGACGCCTGCCGCCATCAGACGGCGTGCCTCGCGCAGTTGATAATGACGCTCCAGTTCCGAGAGCTGCTTGCGATCATTGGCTCCCTGCACTTCCATTGCGTCGTGTGGCTGTTCAGTCGCAACCACGAGGCCGTCATTGACCGCCATCGCGATGACATCGGTCAGGTAATACTCGCCTTGGGCGTTGTTGTTGGAGAGGCGCCCGAGCCAGTCCTGCAAATGGGAGGCAGGCACCGCGAGAATCCCGGTGTTGCCTTCGGTGATTGCCTTCTGCGCATCAGTGGCATCTTTGTGCTCGACGATAGCGCAAACGCGATGCTGATCGTCACGAACGATACGACCGTAGCCGGTGGGGTCATCCAGCTTCACGGTCAACAAGCCGAGTTGCTCGGGTGTCACCCGCTTGAGCAGACGCTGAAGGGTTTCCACTTCGATCAGCGGTACATCGCCGTACAGAATCAATACGGTTTCAGCCGTCAGCGCAGGCAATGCCTGAGCAACCGCATGGCCTGTGCCCAGCTGTTTATCCTGCATCACGAAATTCAGGTCGTCGGCCGCAAGCTGTTCACGCACAGCATCCGCGCCGTGGCCAATCACCACATGGATGCCAACTGGGGATAACTGACGCGCGCTGTGGATAACATGGCCGAGCATGGAATTGCCTGCCACTGGATGTAGAACCTTGGGCAGTGCCGAACGCATCCGGGTACCTTGGCCAGCAGCGAGAATAACGATATCGAGAGACATGATAGGACTACCAACTGAGCGGCAACCGGTACCGTAGGCAGGCTGACGTGGAAAAGGATATCTGAAAAAAGAAAAAGGGTAGCCGAAGCTACCCTTTTTCTCAATCGCGCACAGGAGTCAGCGGGTTAGCCGCCAAACTTCTTGCGAATTTGCTGAACGGTGCGCAGCTGAGCTGCAGCCTCGGCCAGACGAGCAGTTGCAGATCCGTAATCGAAATCCGCGCCTTTTTCGTTCAGGGCTTTCTCGGCAGCCTTGACAGCGGCCTGAGCAGAAGCTTCGTCCAGGTCGGCAGCACGTTGCACAGTGTCGGCAAGCACCTTGACCATGTTCGGCTGAACCTCAAGGAAACCACCGGAGATGTAGAACACCTCCGCTTCCCCACCCTGCTTGATCAAGCGGATCGGGCCCGGCTTCAGATCAGTGATCAGCGGCGCGTGGCCTGGAGCGATACCGATATCACCCAGGTTGCCGTGCGCAATCACCATCTCGACCAGACCGGAGAAGATTTCCCCTTCCGCGCTGACGATGTCGCAATGGACTGTCATAGCCATTTGCTTGCCTCAACCTAATTAGCGCCCGTTGCCGGGCGCCGGGATTACAGTTTCTTGGCTTTCTCGATCGCTTCTTCGATGCCGCCGACCATGTAGAACGCTTGTTCTGGCAGGTGGTCGTAGTCACCGTTGAGGATGCCTTTGAAGCCAGCAATGGTGTCTTTCAGGGAAACGTATTTACCCGAAGCACCGGTGAAGACTTCTGCCACGAAGAAAGGCTGGGACAGGAAGCGCTGGATCTTACGAGCACGGTTAACCAACTGTTTGTCGGTCTCCGACAGCTCGTCCATACCCAGGATCGCGATAATGTCTTTCAGCTCTTTGTAACGCTGCAACACGTACTGAACGCCGCGAGCGGTGTCGTAGTGTTCCTGGCCAATGACGTTCGGGTCCAGCTGGCGCGAAGTCGAATCCAGTGGATCTACCGCCGGGTAAATACCCAGGGAAGCGATATCACGGGACAGAACGACGGTGGCGTCCAAGTGGGCAAACGTGGTCGCTGGCGACGGGTCAGTCAAGTCGTCCGCGGGTACGTATACGGCCTGGATCGAGGTGATCGAACCATTCTTGGTGGAAGTGATGCGCTCTTGCAGAGTGCCCATCTCTTCAGCCAGGGTCGGCTGGTAACCTACTGCGGAAGGCATACGGCCCAGCAGTGCGGATACTTCAGTACCGGCCAGGGTGTAACGATAGATGTTGTCGACGAACAGCAGAACGTCGTTACCTTCGTCACGGAACTTCTCGGCCATGGTCAGGCCGGTCAGTGCTACGCGCAGACGGTTACCCGGCGGCTCGTTCATCTGACCGTAAACCAGTGCCACTTTGTCCAGAACGTTGGAGTCCTTCATCTCGTGGTAGAAGTCGTTACCCTCACGAGTACGCTCACCCACACCGGCGAACACGGAATAACCGCTGTGCTCGATGGCGATGTTACGGATCAGTTCCATCATGTTTACGGTCTTGCCGACACCGGCACCACCGAACAGACCGACTTTACCGCCTTTGGCGAACGGGCAGACCAGGTCGATAACCTTGATGCCGGTTTCCAGAAGGTCGTTGCCGCCAGCTTGCTCAGCGAAGGACGGTGCAGGACGGTGAATGCCCCAGCGCTCTTCGGTGGCAATCGGGCCAGCTTCGTCGATCGGGTTGCCCAGCACGTCCATGATCCGGCCCAGCGTCGCTTTACCGACCGGTACGGAGATGGCTGCGCCAGAGTCTGTTACTTCCAGACCACGCTTCAAGCCCTCGGTGGAGCCCATCGCAATGGTACGAACCACGCCGTCGCCCAGCTGCTGCTGAACTTCCAGGGTGGTTCCTGCCGCGCTTTTGACTTCCAGCGCGTTGTAGATACTCGGTACGCTATCGCGTGGGAATTCCACGTCGATCACGGCGCCGATGATTTGAACGATACGTCCGCTACTCATTAGCTGGTTCCTCTAATATTTGAACCGTTAAACCGCGGCAGCGCCGCCGACGATTTCCGAGATCTCTTGGGTGATCGCTGCCTGACGCGCCTTGTTGTAGATCAGCTGCAAATCACTGATCAAATCACCGGCGTTGTCTGTGGCGTTCTTCATCGCGATCATCCGCGCTGCTTGTTCAGCTGCGTTGTTCTCGACCACCGCCTGGTACACCTGCGATTCCACGTAGCGAACCATCAGGCCGTCAAGCAGCTCTTTGGCGTCGGGTTCGTAGAGATAGTCCCAGTGGTGCTTGAGCCCTTGATCCGGGGTTGCCACCAGCGGAATCAATTGCTCCACGGTGGGTTGCTGGGTCATGGTGTTGATGAACTTGTTGGATACCACGGACAGGCGATCAATACGGCCATCCAGGTAGGCATCCAGCATCACCTTGACGCTGCCGATCAAGTCGTTGATCGACGGCTCTTCGCCCAGGTGGCTGATCGCAGCGACGACGTTACCGCCGAAGTTGCGGAAAAATGCCGCACCTTTGCTGCCGACCACGCACAGATCGATCTCTACACCGTTTTCACGGTTCACCGCCATGTCCTTGACCAGAGTCTTGAACAGGTTGGTATTCAAGCCACCACACAGACCACGGTCACTGCTCACTACGACATAACCGACACGCTTCAAAGGGCGCTCGATCATGAACGGGTGGCGATACTCCGGGTTGGCGTTTGCCAGATGACCAATCACCTGACGAATGCGCTCCGCGTAAGGACGGCTAGCAGCCATACGCATTTGAGCCTTGCGCATTTTGCTGACCGCCACTTTTTCCATGGCGCTGGTGATCTTTTGCGTGCTTTTGATGCTCGCAATCTTGCTGCGAATCTCTTTTGCGCCTGCCATGTAACACCTATCAGGTTAGCAAGCGGGAGCCTTGCGGCCCCCGCTGCGGCTTACCAGGTTTGGGTGGCCTTGAACTTCTCGATACCGGCTTTCATGCCAGCGTCGATTTCGTCATTGAAGTCACCCTTAACGTTGATCTTGGCCATCAAATCGGCGTGATCGCGGTTGAAGTAAGCAATCAGCGCTTGTTCAAAGCTGCCGATCTTGGCGATTTCGACGTCAGTCAGGAACCCACGCTCAGCGGCATACAGCGACAGCGCCATGTCAGCGATCGACATTGGTGCGTATTGCTTCTGCTTCATCAGCTCGGTAACGCGCTGACCATGCTCAAGTTGCTTGCGGGTCGCCTCGTCCAGGTCAGAAGCGAACTGGGCGAATGCCGCCAGTTCACGGTACTGAGCCAGAGCGGTACGGATACCACCGGAAAGCTTCTTGATGATCTTGGTCTGAGCGGCACCACCCACACGGGATACCGAAACACCGGCGTTCACAGCCGGACGGATGCCGGAGTTGAACATGGCCGATTCCAGGAAGATCTGACCGTCGGTGATGGAAATCACGTTGGTCGGAACGAACGCGGAAACGTCGCCAGCCTGGGTTTCGATGATCGGCAGCGCGGTCAGGGAGCCGGTTTTGCCGGTCACTGCGCCGTTGGTGAACTTCTCTACGTACTCTTCGGAAACACGCGATGCGCGCTCCAGCAGACGGGAGTGGAGATAGAACACGTCGCCTGGGTAAGCTTCACGGCCTGGTGGACGGCGCAGCAGCAGGGAAATCTGGCGGTAAGCCACTGCTTGCTTGGACAGATCGTCATAAACGATCAGCGCGTCTTCACCGCGGTCGCGGAAGAATTCACCCATGGTGCAACCCGAGTACGGTGCAAGGAATTGCAGCGCAGCGGATTCGGAAGCACTTGCAGCCACGACGATGGTGTTAGCCAGTGCGCCGTTTTCTTCGAGCTTGCGAACAACGTTGGCGATGGTCGATTGCTTCTGACCGATTGCTACGTAGACGCAGAAGATGCCGCTGTTCTTCTGGTTGATGATTGCGTCGATGGCCAGAGCGGTTTTACCGATCTGACGGTCACCGATGATCAGCTCACGCTGGCCACGGCCGACAGGAATCATGGCATCGACAGCCTTGTAGCCAGTCTGTACAGGCTGGTCTACCGACTTACGCCAGATCACGCCTGGAGCAACTTTCTCGACCGCATCGGTCTCGGTGTTGTTCAGCGGACCTTTGCCGTCAACAGGGTTACCCAGTGCATCGACAACGCGACCCAGCAGTTCCTTACCCACCGGAACCTCGAGGATGCGGCCAGTGCACTTGGCGCTCATGCCTTCAGCCAGAGTCGTGTAAGCGCCCAGTACAACGGCACCTACGGAGTCTTGCTCAAGGTTCAGCGCCATACCGTAGACGCCGCCCGGAAACTCGATCATCTCGCCGTACATTACGTCGGCCAGACCGTGAATCCGCACGATACCGTCAGACACGCTGACGACTGTGCCTTCGTTACGGGCTTGGGAGGTTACATCGAGCTTGTCGATGCGACCCTTGATGATTTCACTTATTTCGGAAGGATTGAGTTGCTGCATTGCTCTGCTGCCCCTTCAAACTCAAGATTTCAATGCTTCGGCTAGTTTCGCGATTTTGCCGCGAACTGAGCCATCGATAACCAGGTCGCCGGCGCGGATTACGACACCCCCTATAAGAGAGGCATCCTCCGCAGCATGCAGGCGCACTTCCCGGCCGAGCCGTGCACTGAGAACCTTGGCGAGTTTGTCTTGCTGTTCTTGGTTCAATGCAAAAGCACTGGTGACATCCACATCGACCGATTTTTCCTGCTCGGCCTTGTACAGGTCGAACAGTTCGGCGATCTCCGGCAGAAGCGGGAGACGGTCGTTTTCAGCAACGACGTGAATGAAATTCTGTGCCTTGGCATCGAACTTTTCGCCACACACTTCAATAAAAGTGGTGGCCTTTTGTGCGCTCGTCAGTCGCGGGGCCTTGAGCATGCGCTGCATGGTGTCGTCTTGCGACACTGCAGCAGCCAGGCCGAGCATGGCTGACCAATTGGCCAGTTGCTGGTGGGCCTGCGCATGCTCGAAGGCCGCCTTCGCGTAAGGTCGGGCCAACGTGGTCAGTTCTGCCATGATCGCCCTCGCTTAAATTTCAGCAGCCAGTTTGTTAACCAGCTCCGCGTGCGCGTTTTGATCGATTGTGGCGCCCAGAATCTTCTCTGCGCCATTGACTGCCAGGCTACCCAACTGGGCGCGCAAGGCGTCTTTGACACCGTTCAGTTCCTGCTCGATCTCGGCCTGAGCCTGAGCCTTCACACGGTCAGCTTCAACGCGTGCCGTTTCACGGGCCTCGTCGACAATCTGAGTTCCGCGCTTCTTGGCTTGCTCAATGATCTCGGCTGCTTGAGCCTTAGCTTCGCGCAGTTGTTGACCCACTTTATCTTGGGCCAGCTCCAGGTCGCGAGCTGCTCGGGAAGCAGCGTCCAGTCCATCCGCGATCTTCTTCTGACGTTCGTGCAAAGCAGCGATGACCGGAGGCCACACGTACTTCATGCAGAACAGCACAAAGATGAAGAACGCAACGGACTGACCAATCAGGGTTGCATTAATGTTCACGCCAACACCTCGCTCGTTCGTTGTCCATCACACCAATCAACTCGAAAATTCGAGTGATCAGCCAGCGAGTTGACCAACGAAGGGGTTCGCAAAGGTGAAGAACAGAGCGATACCGACACCGATCATGGTCACGGCGTCGAGCAGGCCCGCAACGATGAACATTTTGACTTGCAGCATTGGGACCATTTCCGGTTGACGCGCAGCGCCTTCCAGGAACTTGCCGCCCAACAGGCCGAAACCGATTGCAGTACCCAGTGCGCCCAGGCCGATCAACAGTGCAACAGCGATAGCGGTTAGACCAACTACAGTTTCCATCTTTCCTCCCGACTTTTACGTCGTATTGGTTAGGTTTTTTTAATTGAAGCGGTAAAACAAAATCGTTTCTACATCAGCCCTTGCGGGCACCGCCTCGCCGATGGCGAGACGGTCATCAGACACGTCGTGAGACGAATCTCAATGGTTGTCTTCGTGCGCCATCGACAGGTAGACGATGGTCAGCATCATGAAGATAAACGCCTGCAGGGTGATGATCAGGATGTGGAACACAGCCCACGCCCACTGCAGAACAATACCCAGGCCGCTGAGCCACAACAGACCGCTGCCGAACATCACGGCGATCAGAATGAAGACCAGCTCGCCAGCATACATGTTGCCGAACAGACGCAGAGCCAGAGAAATCGGCTTGGCGATCAGCGTGACGAATTCGAGCAGGAAGTTGACCGGGATCAGCAGTGCCTGAACGAAGATGTTCTTGCTGCCGAACGGGTGAAGGGTCAGTTCGCCGATGAAGCCGCCAATGCCCTTGACCTTGATGCTGTAGAAAATGATCAGCGCGAACACCGACAGGGCCATGCCCAGCGTCGCATTCGGGTCGGTGGTCGGTACGGCGCGGAACGGAATGTGCTCGTCGCCCGAGATCATCATCGCCAGTTGTGGAATCCAGTCCACCGGTACCAGATCGACCGCGTTCATCAGGAAAACCCAGACGAAGATGGTCAGAGCCAGTGGCGCGATGACCGCGCTACGACCGTGGAAACTGTCTTTCACGCTGCCGTCGACGAACTCGACCAGAACTTCAACGAAGTTCTGCAGGGCGCCTGGCTGACCGGAAGTTGCCTTCTTGGCCGCCATGCGGAAGATCAGAACGAAAATCAGACCCAACGCAACCGACCAGCCGAGTGTATCGACGTGGAAGGCCCAGAAACCCATTTCCTTGGCTTCTGCTGCGGTGTGGGCAAAGCCCCAATCGCCATTGGGCAGGTGCCCGAATGTAAGGTTCTGCAAGTGGTGCTGGATATAGCCCGAAGCTGTTTGCTCTGCCATGGTTGCCTCAAACGCCCTAAGGTCTCGAAAGTCTTGTTCTCGTAAGCAGGGGAGCGAACCAGTTGACCACCTGGATCAACATGAACACGCCGAATACAGCCAGCGGCGCCAATGGCTTCACACCTGCGAACGTCAATGCAAAAAGCACTGCCGTGAAAATCAGTTTGCCAGCCTCGCCGGCGTAGAACGACCGCACGATGGCTTGCGCTGCCCGGGCCCCGGAAAACCGGAATGCCTTGTGGGCAAAGTATAAATTGGGTAGCCACGCTATCAGGCCTCCGCAGAGTCCCGAGTATCCCGCTACGACTCCTTGCCACTGCCACAGCACCAACGCGGCGATGAGCAGGACGATCAATTGAGCCAGCAATAACGGAAAAACCGCCAGGCGATAGAACGGCAAGCGGTCTGGCATGCGGGATTCCATCGCAACTGCTCCTCTGATGTCGGTCGCCATAATCAATAACTTGGCATAATTTGTGCCGACAAAATGCGCGCAGAGTATAGGGGCGGTTCAGCCCCTATTCAACAGGCGGGTAGTGATTTCCGACTACACGCTACAGAGCAATTGTTTCAGCGGATGTGAGCGAGCACTCCTTGCAGCTCATCCAGCGAGTTGTAACGGATGACCAATTGACCCTTGCCCTTCTGACCATGGCGAATCTGCACTGCAGAGCCCAGACGCTCGGCCAGACGCTGCTCGAGCCGGCTGATGTCCGGGTCGGCCTTGGCCGGTTCTGCCGCCTCGGGCTTGCCGCTCAGCCATTGCCTGACCAGTGCTTCGGTCTGGCGTACGGTCAACCCGCGTGCGACAACGTGTCGCGCACCTTCGACCTGCCGATCTTCACCCAGGCCGAGCAATGCACGGGCATGACCCATTTCCAGGTCGCCATGCGACAACATGGTCTTGATGGCCTCGGGCAGTGCGATCAGGCGCAACAGGTTGGCCACGCTGACCCGCGATTTGCCAACGGCATCCGCCACTTGCTGCTGGGTCAGCTGAAACTCCTGCTGCAAACGCTGCAACGCCATGGCTTCTTCGATGGGGTTGAGGTCTTCACGCTGAATGTTTTCGATCAGCGCCATCGCAATGGCAGTTTCGTCCGGTACGTCACGAACCATCGCCGGGATGGTCTCGACGCCAGCCTGCTGGCTGGCGCGCCAGCGACGTTCGCCGGCGATGATTTCAAAACGGTTGTTGCCGATCGGACGAACCACGATCGGCTGCATCACACCCTGCGACTTGATCGACTGCGCGAGCTCTTCAAGCGCTTGCGGGTCCATGTCACGACGCGGCTGATACTTGCCGCGCTGGATCAGGTCCAGCGGCACATGTTGCAACTCGCTGGGTGGTGCCTTGACGGCCTGCTCTTCCAGCGAACTGACGGTTGGACTGCTCAGAAGTGCGTCCAACCCACGTCCGAGACCTCGTTTCTTGACGGCCATGGAAATTCCTTAGGTTGGCTGAGCGCTTTTTGCGCCGCGACGTTGACGACGAACCAGCTCGCTTGCCAGGGCCAGATAGGCCAGCGCACCGCGAGACGATTTGTCATACGCCAGCACAGGCATGCCGAAACTCGGCGCCTCGGCCAGCCTGATGTTTCTGGGGATCACGGTGTCGTACAGCTGTTCGCCGAAGTGCTCCTGAAGCTGCGCCGAAACGTCGTTGATCAGGCTCAGACGCGGGTCGTACATAGTGCGCAACAGGCCTTCGATCTTCAACTGAGGATTGAGCAGTTCACCGATGCGCTTGATGTTATCCACAAGGTCGCTGAGACCTTCCAGCGCAAAATACTCGCACTGCATGGGGATGATCACGCCGTCGGCGGCAACCAGCGCGTTCAGTGTCAGCATCGACAGCGAAGGTGGACAGTCGATCAGAATGTAATCGTAATTTTCCCGGATCGGCGCCAGCGCATTGCGCAGACGGCTCTCTTTCATCTGCATTTCCAGCAGCACCACTTCGCCTGCAGTCAGGTCGCGGTTGGCCGGAAGCAGTTGGTAGCCACCGTGTTCGGAGAACTGCATGGCCTCGCCCAGATCGCATTCACCGATCAACAGGTCGTAGACCGAGTTTTCCAGCGTGTGTTTATCCACACCGCTGCCCATGGTCGCATTGCCCTGGGGATCGAGATCGATCAACAGCACACGGCGCTTGGTCGCAACCAGCGACGCGGCGAGGTTGATGCATGTGGTGGTCTTGCCTACCCCACCTTTCTGGTTCGCTATCGCGAATACCTTAGCCATTCTTGCTTGTGTTCCCAATCATGCCGTGCGGCGCAGTATCAGCAGATGGCGTTGGCCTTGGCAACCCGGAACGGTCAAGGCTTGTGCGCTATCGAGGTGAAAATCCGAGGGCAATGCTACCAGCTCATCAGCAGGATGCAGCCCTTTCATTGCCAACCAGCGCGTATTGACGTCGCCCATGTGGCGCGTCCAGCCAGCAAAGTCTTCGAGGCTGCTGAACGCCCTGGAAATGATCCCGTCGAACGGCACATCAGGCTGATAATTTTCTGCACGGCTGTGGATAACTTCAAGATTGTCCAGTTTCAGCTCCAGTTTGACCTGTGTCTGAAACCGGGTCTTCTTGCCGTTGCTGTCCAGCAGCGAAATATTTCGTTCAGGAAACAGGATGGCCATAGGAATACCAGGCATCCCGCCGCCGCTGCCTACATCCATCCAGCGCGTACCTTCGATGAATGGCACAACGCTGAGACTGTCGAGCAGATGTCTCGAGACCATTTCGTCCGGATTGCGTACAGCGGTCAGGTTGTAAGCCTTGTTCCACTTGATCAACAGCGCCAGATACGCCAGCAATTGCTCGTGCTGGGCCTCGCTGAGGTCAATGCCCAATTCACGGGCACCTGTGGATAACTCTTGGGCGTGTTGCGGGGTGACCATAGAACTCAAGCGCTTTGCTCCAACTGACGGCCCGCGCCGCGTTTTTTCAAATGAATCATCAACAGGGAAATAGCGGCTGGCGTGACGCCAGGAATGCGCGAAGCCTGGCCGAGTGTTTCCGGACGAGTTATCCCCAGCTTGCTCTGGATTTCTTTCGATAGGCCAGAAATACCGGTGTAGTCGATGTCTTCGGGCAGACGTGTGTCTTCGCTGGCGCGCAAGCGGGCAATTTCTTCCTGCTGCCGATCAATGTAACCAGCGTATTTTGTCTTGATCTCGACCTGCTCTGCGACCAGCGGATCATTGCAGCCCTGACCTGTGAGGGCAATCAGGCTGTTGTAATCGATTTCCGGACGGGTCAGCAGATTGAGCAAATTGTATTCGTGGGTCAGCGGCGTGCCGAAGTGGGCGGATATCGCATCACCCTGCTCGGTACCGGGGCGAACCCAGGTACTTTTCAGCCGTTGCTCTTCCAGCTCGATGCTTTCGCGCTTGGTGCAGAACGCTGCCCAGCGCGCATCGTCGACCAGGCCCAGCTCGCGACCTTTTTCGGTCAGGCGCAGATCGGCGTTGTCTTCGCGCAGGATCAGACGGTATTCGGCCCGGGACGTAAACATCCGGTAGGGCTCTTGCGTGCCGAGCGTGATCAGATCGTCAACCAGCACGCCGATGTACGCTTCATCACGACGCGGGCACCAGCTGTCTCGGCCTTGCGCCCGAAGGGCAGCGTTGGTTCCAGCCAGCAAACCCTGGGCTCCCGCTTCTTCGTAACCAGTTGTGCCGTTGATCTGACCGGCAAAGAACAACCCGCCGATGACCTTGGTTTCCAGGCTGTATTTCAGATCACGCGGGTCGAAATAATCGTATTCGATAGCGTAACCGGGGCGGACGATATGTGCGTTTTCCATGCCACGAATCGAACGTACGATCTGCAACTGCACGTCGAACGGCAACGAGGTGGATATCCCGTTCGGATACAGCTCGTGGGTGGTCAGGCCTTCTGGCTCGATGAAAACCTGATGGCTTTCCTTGTCGGCGAAGCGATGAATCTTGTCTTCGATCGACGGGCAATAGCGCGGACCGATACCTTCGATCACACCGGAATACATGGGCGATCGATCCAGGTTGGACGCGATGATTTCGTGAGTCCGGGCGTTGGTGTGGGTAATCCAGCAACTGACCTGCGCCGGGTGCTGCTCTTTGGAGCCCAGGAACGACATGACCGGAATAGGCGTATCACCTGGTTGCTCGGTCATGACCGAAAAATCGACAGAACGCCCGTCGATACGAGGCGGAGTTCCTGTTTTCAGTCGTCCTACACGCAGTGGCAGTTCACGTAACCGTTGAGCCAGCGCGATCGACGGTGGATCGCCTGCACGGCCCCCTGAATAATTCTGCATCCCGATGTGGATAAGTCCACCGAGGAACGTTCCGGTGGTCAACACCACGGAGTCGGCAAGGATGCGCAGGCCCATCTGGGTCACTACACCACGCACCTGATCCTGTTCGACGATGAGGTCATCGCAGGCCTGCTGAAATATCCACAGGTTCGGCTGATTTTCGAGGATCTCGCGAATGGCGGCTTTGTACAGCACCCGGTCTGCCTGAGCACGGGTTGCCCGTACCGCAGGGCCTTTGCGGCTGTTCAAGACACGAAACTGTATACCGCCCTTGTCGGTAGCCATTGCCATTGCGCCGCCCAAGGCGTCGATTTCCTTGACCAGATGGCTTTTGCCGATGCCACCGATGGCCGGGTTGCAGCTCATCTGGCCCAGGGTTTCCACGTTGTGCGTCAACAGCAGGGTTTTGACACCCATGCGTGCCGACGCCAGTGCGGCCTCGGTACCGGCATGACCGCCACCGATGACGATCACTTCAAAACGGGAAGGGAAATCCACCACGCACCTCGTGCCTGTTGTCGATGAGAAATTGGGATAGCTGACAAGTATAGGGACTTACCTCACCTGAATGAAACCCGTTGGACAAAATTTAACCAGCTGTGGAAAACTCGCGAATAAAGAAAATAAAAAGGAAAGAAAGTTTATAAAGCCTTATTTTTATGTTTATTCTTACTGAGCACAGTTTCTGTGGATAGAACGCTACAGGCCTTTATTTACGTTATGTACAGGGATTCAAAACTCTGTGTTCATGTGGGTATGAGGGGTTGGGATAACCGTCTTGAGCCTGTTGATAAAATGGCCACTTGTCCACAGGCTGGTTTATCTTCAGGTTTGCACCCTGCTTACCCACCGAGCTGAGGGGCAGTTATTCACAGGGCTTAATCCACAAAAAATTGCCTGGTGAGCAAAAAAGAGGCGCAAGAAATCCACTCGATGAAGATTTTCGTGCGACAAAAATCAAAACCCGAGCTGAAAAGCAGTGGTCTGTTGCATCGGGTGAGGAAGGGCGTAGCTAAAAGAAGGTTGTGCCAGGCAGGGAGGTATGACCGGAGCGGTCATACCTTCGTCAGGTGGCTATTATTTGCCGATACAGAAGCTGGAAAAGATTCTGCCGAGCAGGTCATCGGAACTGAATGCCCCGGTAATCTCGCCAAGCGCCTGTTGCGCCTGGCGCAGGTCTTCGGCCAACAGCTCTCCAGCGCCAGCCAGGGTCAATTGCGCCCTGCCGTGCTCCAGCGAGTCACTGGCGTGGCGCAGCGCCTCAAGGTGGCGCCGACGCGCGCTAAAGCTGCTTTCCGATGTCTGCTCATAGCCCATGCAGGCCTTCAGATGCTCACGCAGCAGCTCAAGCCCCTCTCCTCCTGACCTGGCGCTGAGGCTGATCGTGACATGGCCATCGGCGCTTGTTTGCAGGGCAATGCTGTCGCCACTCAAATCAGCCTTGTTACGGATCAGAGTGACCTTCGCAGGGTCCGGACGCTGCTCCAGGAATTCCGGCCACAAGGCGAACGGATCTGCAGCTTCCGGGGCGGTTGCGTCCACCACCAGCAGGATCCGGTCAGCTTCACCTATAGCCTTGAGTGCACGCTGCACGCCGATCATTTCAACCTGGTCCTGAGTGTCGCGCAAACCAGCAGTGTCCACGACGTGCAAGGGCATTCCGTCTATGTGGATATGTTCACGCAATACATCGCGAGTCGTGCCGGCAATCTCGGTAACGATGGCCGCTTCTCTGCCCGCCAGAGCGTTCAGCAAGCTGGACTTGCCCGCATTGGGACGACCGGCGATCACCACCGTCATGCCGTCACGCAGCAACGCACCCTGTCCTGCTTCTCGCAGCACTGTGGATAACTCGGCACGCACATCGTCGAGCATACCCAGCACATGGCCGTCGGCGAGAAAGTCGATTTCTTCCTCTGGAAAGTCGATGGCGGCTTCGACGTAGATACGCAGGCTGATCAATTTCTCGGTCAAGTTATCCACACGCTGCGAAAAAACACCCTGCAACGAGCGCAGCGCATTGCGCGCTGCCTGTGCAGAACTCGCCTCGATCAGGTCAGCAATGGCCTCGGCCTGGGCAAGATCGAGCTTGTCATTGAGGAACGCACGTTCGCTGAATTCACCCGGACGCGCCAGGCGGCTGCCCAGTTGCAGGCAGCGTTGCAGCAGCATATCCAGAACGATGGGCCCACCATGACCCTGAAGCTCCAGCACGTCCTCGCCGGTGAACGAGTTTGGCCCGGGGAAATACAACGCAATGCCTTCATCGAGCACCTGCCCCGACTCGTCGGCAAAAGGGCCGTAGTGCGCGAATCGTGGCTTGGGCATTCGACCGGTAATGGCTTGCGCGGTTTTGCCGGCCAAAGGCCCCGACACACGGACAATACCGACACCACCGCGCCCCTGGGCGGTAGCGATGGCGGCGATGGTTTCACGAGGAACGTTCATGGTCCGGCTCCAGGACAAATGACGGATAGCAAAACGCCCCACTAGGGGGCGTTTTGTATAGCGTGTTCACAGGTTAGATCAGGCAGCTGCTTTCTTGGTAGCTGCTTCGATCTTGCGAGTGATGTACGCCTGCTGTGCGATCGACAGGGTGTTGTTCACAACCCAGTACAGAACCAGACCGGCAGGGAACCACAGGAAGAAGAACGTGAAAATGATCGGCATCATTTTCATGACCTTGGCCTGCATCGGGTCCGGCGGAGTCGGGTTCAAACGCTGCTGGATGAACATGGTCGCGCCCATGATGATCGGCAGGATAAAGAACGGGTCTTTGATCGACAGATCAGTTATCCACAGGATCCACGGCGCCTGACGCATTTCCACGCTTTCCAGGAGTACCCAGTACAGCGAGAGGAAAACCGGCATTTGTACAAGAATCGGCAAGCATCCACCCAGTGGGTTGATCTTCTCTTTCTTGTACAGCTCCATCATTGCCTGGGACATCTTCTGACGATCATCGCCATGTTGTTCCTTCAGCACTGCAAGCTTTGGAGCCACGGCGCGCATGCGTGCCATCGACTTGTAGCTGGCTGCGGACAGCGGGAAGAACAGGCCTTTGATCAACATGGTCAGGACGATGATCGACCAGCCCCAGTTGCCCAGAATCGCGTGGATGTGTTGCAGCAGCCAGAAGATAGGCTGGGCAATGAACCACAGGAAACCGTAATCGACTGTCAGCTCCAGACCTGGGGATAACTCTTTGAGCACCGCCTGGCTTTTCGGACCTGCGTACAACGTGGCAGTGGTTTCGCCTTGTGCGCCTGGCGCAACCGACAGTGTCGGGCTGGTGAAACCAATGATGTAGTTACCTTGGCTGTCTTTGCGGGTCTGAACGGCGTTGGTCACGTTGTGATCAGGAATCCACGCCGTCACGAAGTAGTGCTGCAGCCATGCAACCCAGCCGCCCTGCACGTTTTCCTTGATCTGGCCCTTGTCGATATCTTTCATCGACACTTTTTTGTACGGCTCGGCCGCAGTCCAGAGCGCAGCACCCAGGTAGGTGGCTGTGCCGGTTGCAGTGGTCGACGAAGGATCGGAGCTGGCATCACGCTTCAATTGCGCGAACAGATTACCGGCCCAGGGTTGCGCGCTCTGGTTATCCACAACGTAAGTCATGACCAGGTCGTACAGACCGCGCTTGAATGTGAAGCGCTTGATGTAGTTGACGCCGTTTTCCGAGAATTTCAGCTCCACGACCATCGAGTCCTGGCCATCAGCCAGTTGATAACTCTTTTGCGCGGAGGAATAAACCGGACGACCGGAGGCGCGAGCATCAGGACCATTGGTCCCGGTCAGGCCGCTCTGTGCGAGAAAAGTACGCTCGCCGCCGTTATCGAACAGCTGGAAAGGCACGTCAGGACGATCCTGACGACGCGGGTACAGAGGCAAACGAAGCTGAACGACGTCACCACCTACCGGATCAATCGCCAGATCAAGCACGTCGGTCTTGACGTGGATGAGGTCTTTGCTGGCTACGGCCGGAGTTTCAAGAGGCGCTGCACTGGTAGTATTGCCAGTAGCGCTCGGAACGTCGGCACTTGCAGAACCATTATTACCAGCAGCCGTATCCGGAATACCCGGTGCGGTGTTGCTGGCTGCAACATTCTGGGTTGGCATGGCAGCCTGACCATAGTCTTGGTTCCATTTCAGGACCCCGACGTAGGTCACGATTGCCAGGGCAACGATCAGGATCGTGCGTTTAATATCCATGATTACTCGGCCATCGAAGAAGAACGGGAGGTGGGGACAGCTGGAACCGGGTCATAACCACCGGGATTCCACGGGTGACAGCGACCCAGGCGACGAATTGACAGCCAGCCGCCGCGCAAAAGGCCATGATTATCGATGGCTTCATACGCGTAGCAGGAGCAACTGGGGTAGAAACGACAGTGACTGGCCATCAGCGGGCTAATGGCATAGCGATAAAACTGGATCGGAACGAGTGCCAGTTTACGCATCGGTACTGTCTACCCCTGCAGGTTCGGACTTTTCTTCCGGAGTGGGTCGGCTACGCGCCAGACGCTTCCAGAGCTTGCCGAAATGCTGAATCAGTTCAGGGTTTTCTACGTCACCCAAACCTTTACGCGCGACGATAACGATATCCCAACCGACCAAACTGTCTTGGTGTTGGCGAAATGATTCGCGCATCAGGCGTTTCAAACGATTGCGCTCGACGGAGAGCTTCACGCTCTTTTTACCTATCACAAGCCCCAGACGGGGATGATCAAGGTCGTTGTTGCGCGCAAGGAGCAGGAGATTTTTCCCCGGAACCTTACCGGTAGGGGAGTCAAAGACTGCCTTGAAATGCCGGGGAGTCAGCAAACGCTTTTCCCGACTGAAGTCTCGACTCACCTCCTGTGCCGATTTATCAAACTGCCAGACGCTTACGGCCTTTGGCACGACGACGCGAAAGGACGGCGCGGCCGTTTTTGGTGGCCATACGTGCACGGAAACCGTGGGTGCGGGCGCGCTTGATAGTGCTGGGTTGGAAAGTACGTTTCATGGCGTGTTACCTGGTTCGTCCACTACGGGCCGGAATGGCCCCCGTTTTAAGAGACCGGGGATTCTAGAGAAAGCGCGCCCTTAGGTCAATTTCCAACCAGCTTTTCTTCATATACGTCTTTTACAGGCCATTCATCCTTGAACCGCGCTTTTGAGCCGACGGCTTGCGTCAGTTATAGAAATAAAAAGAAAGAGAGTATTTAAAGCTTTTTTATAAAGCTTATAACTCTTACGCAGCAGCTTTCTGTGGATAACTGTCTACAGCCCTTGATATTCAATGTGTACAGAGATCAGAAAGGTTGTCGAGAAACGGTGCTCTGCCTGTGCCGCACCCTCGGAAAAGCTGTGCATGGAATGCGGTTTTATCCACAGGCGAGTTGTGCACAGGGTTTAACCCTGAGTTATGCAATGGGCTGAAGTCAGGTTATCCACAGAGCTCGTGGCGCGACCGTTTGTCGTGTGGCCAATCGATAAATCGTTGATTTATAGCTATCTGTGAGCAACCTACATGTGGATAAGTCGTCCTCGGATCGTTACAATGGCGGCTGTTTTTGCCTCACCGGCTTTCAACTCAGGGGATATCCGTGTCAGTGGAACTTTGGCAGCAGTGCGTGGAGCTTTTGCGCGACGAGCTGCCGGCCCAGCAATTCAACACTTGGATCCGTCCGCTACAGGTCGAAGCCGAAGGCGACGAGTTGCGTGTGTACGCACCCAACCGCTTTGTTCTCGATTGGGTCAATGAAAAATACCTCGGCCGTTTGCTTGAGCTTCTCGGCGAACGTGGTCAAGGCATGGCGCCCGCTCTTTCCTTATTAATAGGAAGCAAGCGCAGCTCAGCGCCGCGTGCCGCACCGAATGCGCCATTGGCTGCTGCAGCGTCCCAGGCGTTGTCTGCCAATTCGGTCAGCAGCGTTTCAGCGTCTGCACCG
The DNA here is from genome assembly GCF_030209255.1 of Pseudomonas sp. CFBP2511. Classification (NCBI taxonomy): domain Bacteria; kingdom Pseudomonadati; phylum Pseudomonadota; class Gammaproteobacteria; order Pseudomonadales; family Pseudomonadaceae; genus Pseudomonas; species Pseudomonas sp. CFBP2511. Next base: position 61,083 of record NZ_JARVSI010000003.1, read on the forward strand.
GCCATGGCCGTTCCTGCACCGATGGTTGCAGCGCCTGTGCCTGTGCATAACGTCGCCACTCACGACGAGCCGTCACGCGACAGCTTCGATCCGATGGCAGGCGCCAGCTCGCAGCAGGCGCCGGCCCGTGCCGAGCAACGTACGGTGCAGGTCGAAGGTGCGCTCAAGCACACCAGTTACCTGAACCGCACATTCACCTTCGAGAATTTCGTCGAGGGTAAATCCAACCAGCTGGCACGCGCTGCCGCCTGGCAGGTTGCCGACAACCCCAAGCACGGCTACAACCCGCTGTTCCTTTATGGCGGCGTGGGTCTTGGTAAAACTCACTTGATGCACGCTGTGGGTAATCATCTTCTGAAGAAGAACCCGAACGCCAAGGTTGTCTACCTGCATTCGGAGCGCTTTGTCGCGGACATGGTCAAGGCCTTGCAGCTCAATGCAATCAACGAGTTCAAGCGGTTCTACCGCTCGGTTGATGCGTTGCTGATCGATGACATTCAGTTTTTCGCTCGCAAGGAACGTTCACAGGAAGAGTTTTTCCACACGTTCAACGCGCTGCTGGAAGGTGGACAACAGGTCATTCTGACCAGCGACCGCTATCCAAAGGAAATCGAAGGCCTGGAAGAGCGACTCAAGTCCCGCTTCGGCTGGGGGCTGACCGTTGCGGTCGAGCCACCGGAGCTTGAGACACGCGTAGCGATCCTCATGAAGAAAGCAGATCAGGCCAAGGTCGATCTGCCTCACGATGCGGCGTTTTTCATCGCCCAGCGTATTCGTTCCAACGTCCGTGAGCTTGAGGGCGCGCTCAAGCGTGTCATTGCCCACTCGCACTTCATGGGTCGCGATATCACCATCGAGCTGATTCGCGAGTCGCTGAAAGATTTGCTGGCGTTGCAAGACAAGCTGGTGAGTGTGGATAACATTCAGCGAACCGTGGCCGAGTACTACAAGATCAAGATCTCCGACCTGCTGTCCAAGCGTCGTTCCCGTTCCGTAGCCCGACCGCGTCAAGTGGCCATGGCACTTTCCAAGGAACTCACCAACCACAGCCTGCCGGAAATCGGCGATGTGTTTGGTGGCCGGGACCATACGACTGTTCTGCACGCGTGCCGGAAGATCAACGAACTCAAGGAATCCGACGCGGATATCCGTGAGGACTACAAGAACCTGCTGCGCACTCTGACTACGTGATGAAGCCAGTGCAGCTTATCAAGGCAAGGGACTAGACCATGCATTTCACCATTCAACGCGAAGCCCTGTTGAAACCCCTGCAATTGGTCGCCGGCGTGGTAGAACGCCGCCAGACCTTGCCGGTTCTTTCCAATGTGCTTCTGGTCGTGCAAGGCCAGCAGCTGTCGCTGACCGGTACTGACCTGGAAGTCGAGCTGGTTGGCCGTGTTCAGCTGGAAGAGCCTGCCGAACCTGGGGAAATCACCGTTCCTGCGCGCAAGCTCATGGACATCTGCAAAAGCCTGCCCAATGATGCGCTGATCGATATCAAGCTTGATGACTCGAAACTGATCGTGAAGGCAGGTCGCAGCCGGTTCACGTTGTCCACGCTGCCTGCCAACGATTTCCCGACGGTGGAAGAAGGCCCCGGCTCGCTGACGTTCAATCTGGTGCAAAGCAAACTGCGTCGCCTGATCGAGCGCACCAGCTTTGCGATGGCTCAGCAGGATGTTCGCTATTACCTTAACGGCATGCTGCTTGAAGTCAGTGCCGGAATCTTGCGTGCAGTGGCTACCGATGGCCACCGTCTGGCAATGTGCTCGATGTCAGCCGATATCGAACACGCCGACCGTCATCAGGTCATCGTGCCTCGTAAAGGTATTCTGGAGATGGCGCGTTTGCTGACCGAGCAGGACGGCATGGTCAGCATCGTGCTGGGTCAGCATCACATCCGCGCCACCACCGGCGAATTTACCTTCACCTCGAAACTGGTCGATGGCAAGTTCCCGGATTACGAGCGTGTGTTGCCCAAGGGTGGCGACAAGCTGGTATTGGGCGATCGTCAGTCCCTGCGTGAAGCGTTCAGCCGCACCGCGATTCTGTCCAACGAGAAGTACCGTGGCATTCGTCTGCAACTGGCTAACGGCCAACTGAAAATTCAGGCCAACAATCCTGAGCAGGAAGAAGCAGAAGAAGAAATCGGCGTCGAGTACAACGGTGAGGCGTTGGAGATCGGTTTCAACGTGAGCTACTTGCTCGACGTGCTGAGCGTCATGACCACCGAACAGGTTCGCCTGATTCTGTCTGACTCCAACAGCAGCGCTCTGGTGCAAGAGTCGGATAACGACGATTCCGCCTACGTTGTCATGCCGATGCGTCTGTAACTTCATGTCCAGCGCAACCTAGATGTCTCTTAGTCGCGTCTCGGTCACCGGGGTGCGCAATCTGCACCCGGTGACCCTCTCCCCCTCCCCGCGTATCAATATCCTTTACGGTGCCAACGGCAGCGGCAAAACCAGTGTGCTGGAAGCGATCCATCTGCTGGGCATCGCCCGCTCGTTTCGCAGCAGTCGTCTGCTTCCCGTTATTCAGTACGAGCAGCCGTCATGTACGGTTTTCGGGCAGGTTGATCTCGCGCAAGGCGGCCACAGCAATCTGGGTGTTTCACGCGATAGGCAGGGGGAATTTCAGATTCGCATCGACGGCCAGAATGCACGCAGCGCTGCGCAGCTTGCCGAGATCCTGCCGCTGCAGTTAATCAATCCTGATAGCTTCCGATTACTTGAGGGCGCGCCGAAGATTCGCAGGCAGTTTCTGGACTGGGGAGTGTTCCACGTGGAACCTCGCTTCATGTCCACCTGGCAGCGCCTGCAGAAGGCCCTCAAGCAGCGAAACTCGTGGCTTCGGCATGGTACACTTGACGCCGCTTCGCAGGCGGCATGGGACCGGGAGCTGTGTTTGGCAAGTGACGAGATCGATGAGTTTCGTCGCGCCTATATCAAGGCATTGAAGCCCGTCTTTGAAAAGACTTTGAGCGAACTTGTTGAACTCGAAGGTTTGACCCTTAGCTACTACCGAGGATGGGACAAGGAAAAAGAGCTGAGCACTGTGCTCGCCTCCTCCCTGAATCGCGATCAGCAAATGGGCCACACCCAGGCAGGACCACAACGTGCTGATCTGCGCCTTAGATTAGGTGCCCACAACGCGGCAGATATCTTGTCACGTGGTCAGCAAAAATTGGTGGTCTGTGCACTGCGTATTGCTCAAGGACACCTGGTCAGCCAGGTCCGTCGCGGCCAGTGTATTTACCTGGTGGATGACTTGCCCTCCGAACTGGACGACAACCATCGACGCGCGCTTTGCCGCTTGCTGGAAGAATTACGCTGCCAGGTATTTATCACCTGTGTAGATCAAGAATTTTTGAGGGAAGGCTGGCAGACGGATACGCCAGTCGCATTGTTCCACGTGGAACAAGGCCGTATCACCCAGACCCACGACCATCGGGAGTGATTGCATGAGCGAAAACCAAACGTACGACTCGTCCAGCATTAAAGTGCTGAAAGGACTTGATGCCGTACGCAAGCGTCCCGGAATGTACATCGGTGATACAGACGATGGCAGCGGTCTGCACCATATGGTGTTCGAGGTGGTTGATAACTCGATCGACGAAGCATTGGCAGGCCACTGCGACGACATCAGCATCATCATCCATCCAGACGAATCTATCACCGTGCGCGACAACGGCCGCGGTATTCCGGTAGACGTGCATAAAGAAGAAGGCGTGTCGGCAGCCGAAGTCATCATGACCGTGCTCCACGCGGGTGGTAAGTTCGATGACAACTCCTACAAAGTATCCGGCGGTTTGCACGGTGTAGGTGTTTCCGTGGTCAACGCCCTTTCAGAACTTCTGTTGCTGACAGTACGTCGCAGTGGCAAAATCTGGGAACAGACCTACATTCACGGTGTTCCACAAGAACCGATGAAAATCGTCGGCGAAAGCGACAGCACCGGCACCCAGATTCACTTCAAGCCATCTGCTGAGACCTTCAAGAATATCCACTTCAGTTGGGACATTCTGGCCAAGCGGATCCGTGAACTGTCGTTCCTGAACTCTGGTGTTGGCATCGTCCTCAAGGACGAGCGTAGCGGCAAGGAAGAACTGTTCAAGTACGAAGGCGGTTTGCGTGCGTTCGTTGAATACCTGAACACCAACAAGACGCCGGTCAACGAAGTGTTCCACTTCAATGTCCAGCGCGATGATGGTATTGGCGTCGAGATTGCCCTGCAGTGGAACGACAGCTTCAACGAGAACCTGTTGTGCTTCACCAACAACATTCCACAGCGCGATGGCGGTACTCACCTGGTGGGGTTCCGATCCGCACTGACGCGTAACCTGAACAACTACATCGAGCAGGAAGGTCTGGCCAAGAAGCACAAGGTCGCGACCACCGGTGACGATGCGCGTGAAGGTCTGACTGCAATTATCTCGGTCAAAGTACCTGATCCGAAGTTCAGCTCGCAGACCAAAGACAAGCTGGTTTCGTCCGAAGTCAAAACTGCAGTCGAACAGGAAATGGGCAAGTACTTCTCCGACTTCCTGCTGGAAAACCCGAACGAAGCCAAAGCCGTCGTCGGCAAGATGATCGACGCAGCCCGTGCCCGTGAAGCTGCGCGTAAGGCCCGTGAGATGACTCGCCGTAAAGGCGCTTTGGACATCGCCGGCTTGCCAGGCAAACTGGCTGACTGCCAGGAAAAAGACCCTGCCCTCTCCGAACTGTACCTGGTGGAAGGGGACTCTGCTGGCGGATCAGCCAAGCAGGGACGTAACCGTAGAACCCAGGCCATCCTGCCTCTTAAGGGCAAGATTCTGAACGTTGAAAAAGCACGCTTCGACAAGATGATCTCTTCTCAGGAAGTGGGCACCTTGATCACCGCGCTGGGCTGTGGCATTGGCCGCGAAGAGTACAACATCGACAAGTTGCGCTATCACAACATCATCATCATGACCGATGCTGACGTCGACGGCTCGCACATCCGCACCCTGCTGCTGACCTTCTTCTTCCGTCAGTTGCCGGAGCTAATCGAGCGTGGCTACATCTACATCGCTCAGCCGCCGCTGTACAAGGTCAAGAAAGGCAAGCAGGAGCAGTACATCAAGGACGACGAGGCCATGGAAGAATACATGACCCAATCGGCCCTTGAAGACGCCAGTCTGCACCTCAGCGAGTCTGCACCGGGTATCTCGGGCACCGCGCTGGAGAAACTGGTTCACGACTTCCGCATGGTCATGAAAACCCTCAAGCGCCTTTCGCGTCTGTACCCACAGGAATTGACCGAACACTTCGTCTATCTGCCGCCAATCACCCTGGAGCAGCTATCCGACCACGAGGGCATGCAAGCCTGGCTGGCACTGTTCGACGTGCGTCTGCGCACTGGTGAGAAGTCGGGTCTGGTCTACAAAGCCAGCCTGCGCGAAGACCGTGAGCGTAACGTCTGGCTGCCAGAGGTCGAACTGATCTCCCACGGCCTGTCGAATTACATCACCTTCAACCGCGACTTCTTCGGCAGCAACGACTACAAGACCGTCACGGCCCTGGGCGCGCAGATAAGCACGCTGCTGGAAGAAGGTGCGTACGTGCAACGTGGCGAGCGCAAAAAGCCCGTCACCGAGTTCAAACAAGCCCTCGCCTGGCTGATGGCTGAAAGCACTAAGCGCCATACCATCCAGCGCTACAAAGGACTGGGTGAAATGAACCCGGACCAACTCTGGGAAACCACCATGGACCCAAGCGTGCGTCGCATGCTGAAAGTCACTATCGAAGACGCCATCGGCGCTGACCAGATCTTCAACACCCTCATGGGTGATGCGGTCGAACCACGCCGTGACTTCATCGAGAGCAATGCGCTGGCGGTATCCAACCTGGACTTCTGATGGACGCTTGATCAAACATCTACCCCGGCGAAAGCCGGGGTTTTTGTTTGTGTGGTGCTTGAAACACACAAGTGGTCTGGCAGACCAAGGCGCTTGGATGAGAACCCTGAGCACGGCATAGAGGCCGACGCGGTGACAGACGCCAAGCTTGAAATGTGCAAGGGCGACTTTGCCGAGCACCCGGATTGCTACAGTGTTCCACGTGGAACACATCATCGTGAATAGCAAGCAGGCGTTTTTCACCCAGTAAGCCAACCCTCCACGAGCAAGCTCACCGTATAAAGGATGACTCACCAGCGTCTACTGAGCGGCCGATGCACCACCTACATGAGCGCATTCCCGCACCTAGAACAGTTTCGCCAAACGCAGATTCAACCGGGACTTCTCCATAAAGCCCTGCTCCACTTCCACATCCCTGCCGATCACTGCCTGTATATGAACCGATGTCGTCAGCATGTGAGTGGCGCTGATGCGTACATACGTGGTGCGTGGTGCTCAGCCTATCGTCCTGATTGATGCCACCCACCCGGTTTTCTCCGCCATTGATGTAGCCACCACCAAACGCAAAATGGTTTTGTGGCGAAAGGTTGTCGCGCAGATAAGCCTGATATTCGTAGCGTGTTTTTTGTTCGAGCGTGGCACTGCCAGGGCTGTAATCGTTGTTATGGCTGAACCATAAAATATCGGCGGCGGTGTCGAGCGCCCATTTTTCGTTGAAGTGGTGGATGTAAGCCGCCTGCAGCAAAAGACGCCAGCGGTTTTCTCCGAGGTTTAACGCGTCATCGTTGTCGTAGCTGCCGGTGGGCGCGTATAGGTAAGGTGCCAGGGAAAAGACATCCTTGTGTGCCGTGCTCAAGGTCCACTTCACCGGTGCGCCGAGAATCAGGTCGCCGGTGCCTGTGGTCTGGCCGAGCGAGTTTGCCTCACCGTCGTCCTTGAGATGTCCATAGAGCCGGTTGGCCAGATCATCGAACCACGCCAGGCCGAAACTCTTCTCCACAGGCTCGCCAGTCTCGCTATCATCCAGTGCTTGCATGAACCGACAGTTGAGGCAGCCGACGGTGGCTCCCTCATCACGCAGAAACGTCATCCCGGTTTTCAGGACGGGTTGTATGTCGTTCAAGTACAGGTCGCGCTCCTGTCCAGTGGTACTGCTCCAGTCCTGACCGGAACGAATCAGGCAAAGGTTGTCGCGGCCTGAAACGCGTACACGACCTGGGCGCTGAGGCGCTTCACTCGTGGGGCCGCCGCTACCGATCAACGCGTCGGTCTGGGCCAGAGGAATGCGGTCGCGAGAACTGCCCCAGTAGGCGTGTTCCAGAATCGGCTCGCTCATGTGGGTGGCTAAATGAGCAACGCCTTCGGGCGTTCCCGGGGCAGAAAATAATGTTTCGAAACGCTCGGCGCTGGGACAGACAATCTCGATAAACCAGCCAAAAGGTTCTGCTCCACGAGCCGGGTCTTGCCACCATTGACTGAAACCCGAGTCGTTGCGCCACTGACAAAACGTATCCACGTCTCGCCAGTAAGCAATGGCAATGCAGGTATGCAGGCCATTGGTATCCACGCAGCGAGCGCTGTCCCAATACTGCGGACCTGAGCCCGCGACGAAATGCTCCGGTGATAGGTGCAAGGTCCGGCAGACATACCGGATTACCGGATGCAATGCCTGGATGCCGAAGTAAGCCATCACCACCTGCCCTGCCAAGGGGATGAATTTGTACTGGTGAGTCTGGCGCTTGAAGGCAGGGCGCAGGTTTCCCAAGAGGGGCGCGAGGCAGTATTGGAGGTCGGCGACTTTGCTATCTATGACACTCGTCGCCCCTACCGGCTGCACTTCGACAGTGCATTCAGGCAGACCGTGGTGCAAATCCCGCGCAAGAGTCTGCAACAGCGCCTGTGCAATCTTGAGTATCTGACGGCGTTATCAATGTCTCGCGATAACCCGCTCAATGGATTGGTGTTCGACTTTTTCACCGGCCTTGCCGCCCTCGAGAATCGAGTGGGTGAAACACAGCAAGTTCGGATAACTGAGCAAGGGCTGGACCTGCTAGCAATGGCGCTGTCCGAGCGGGTCAAAGGAAAGGCACAGGGCTCGAAGCGCAGCGCCCTTCTGCTGCGCATCAAAGACCACATTCAGTCCAACCTGACAGATACAACGCTTAACCTCCCCTGCGTCAGCGCCTGGTTCGGAATAAGCACTCGCTACCTCAACAGCCTTTTTCACGACGAGGAGACATCGTTCGGTCGGTATCTGCTGTCTTCACGGTTGCAACACTGCGCCAACGATTTGCGCGAACCACTGCTGGTCAATCGACAGATCAGCGAGATCGCCTGGCGCTGGGGATTCAGCGATGTGGCGTACTTCAGCAGGGTGTTTCGTCAACGGTACGGATTGCCTGCGCAGGAGTATCGGATAGTCGTATCTCGCTAGAGGCCTTGAACAAAAAAACCGACCCTTTCGAGGTCGGTTTTTTGTACATCACCAAAACTTATGCACGTTTTACGTGCTTTTATGGCTAACAGAAATATGTATAGGAATTAATAGGTTAAACGCCGTTTTTGGATTTTTTCAAAATTCCGTGCACAGGTTATCCACAAAATCACGCCGGGACTTTTTCGGTGCTTGTCGCCGGTGCAACCGGTGAGCCCAATGCGCGTTGAGTATCCTCATTCCAGGTCTGAACGCGCTCGTTCAACGCTGCGATGGCGCGGGGGCCGGTGCCTTCGGCGTACATCGGTTCGCCGATGACTACCTGAATAGTGCCTGGCTTCTTCCCCCAGCCATCGCGAGGCCAGTATTTGCCTGCGTTGTGAGCAATAGGCAGAACCGGAAGGTCGGCGTTGACCGCAAGTGCCGTGCCGCCACGCGAGAACTTGCCGACCTGGCCGTAAGGCACACGCGTGCCTTCCGGGAAGATCAGCACCCAGACGCCGTCCTTGAGCAGTTCGTCGCCCTTCTTGGCGATTTCCCTGAGTGCAGCCTTCGGGTTGTCACGGTCGATGGCGATGGGGCGCAGCATGGCCATCGCCCAGCCGAAGAAGGGCACGTACAGCAACTCACGCTTGAGGACCTGGCTCAGTGGCTCGAAATACGCCGACAGAAAGAAGGTTTCCCACGTGCTTTGATGGTTGGAGATGATCACGCACGGCGTTTTCGGAACGTTGTCTGCGCCGCTTACTTCGACCTTGATGTTGAGGAACACCCGGGTCAGCCACAGTGCGCAACGGCACCAGTAGACATTGATGAAGCGATAGCGGGCCTTGAACGGCAGAAACGGCGCGATGAAAAAGCTCAAGGTGCACCACAGCAGCGAGCTGGTGCCCAGCAACAGGTAAAAGATGAAGGTCCTGATTGCCTGCATGATCGACATAGTTACGTTTACCGTACGGGCAGGTGCCCGCTCCTTGAGCGTCCTGAACCTGGAAGGTCAGTTGTTCAGTGAAGCGCTAGTGTGGATAAGTTCTGCGGCAACCGCCGCCAGATCGTCAAAAATCAGCGTACCTGTCGGCACTTCGCCGTTCATCGTCTTGCGGCCTTTACCGGTCAACACCAGCACAGGCTGAGAATCGACGGCCAGCGCGGCTTGCAGGTCACCTTTGCTGTCGCCCACGAACCACAGGCCCTTCAGGTCTGCCGAGTAGTGTCGGGCAATGGCCTGGAGCATGCCGGGTCGGGGTTTGCGACAGTCACAGCCATCGTCTGGCCCATGCGGACAATAGACGATCAAACCAACCTCGCCACCCTGCTCTGCCACCAGCGTGCGCAAGCGCTCATGCATGGCGTCCAGGGTGGCCAGGTCGTAATAACCTCGGGCAATGCCCGACTGGTTGGTGGCGATGGCCACCGTCCAGCCGGCCTTGCTCAGCGCTGCGATGGCCTCGACCGAGCCAGGAATGGGTATCCACTCCTCAACCGACTTGATGTAGGCGTCGGAGTCGTGATTGATTACGCCATCCCGGTCGAGTATCAGCAGTTTCAACAGCGTCCCCTTGTCAGCCCAGCAGCGAGATATCGGCAACGCCGAGGAACAGGCCGCGCAAGCGCGCCAGCAAGGCATAACGGTTGGCGCGCACATTGGCGTCTTCCGCGTTGACCATCACCGCTTCAAAGAACGCATCGACCGGCTCGCGCAGCATCGCCAGACGCGCCAGCGATTCGCTGTACTGACGCTCGGCAGCCATTGGCTGGACCGCATGATCAGCCTGCTGGATTGCCGAGTACAGCGAGAACTCGTTGGCGTTGTCGAAGTACTTGGGCTCGACGGTCTGGGCAATGCTGCCCTCGGCCTTGCTCAGCAGGTTCGATACGCGCTTGTTCACGGCAGCCAGTGCGGCGGCTTGCGGCAGTTTGCGGAAAGCCTGCACCGCCTGAACGCGCTGATCGAAATCAAGCGCCGAGGCGGGCTGCAAGGCACGCACCGAGAGATATACCGCCACTTCGACGCCTTCGTCTTCGTAACGCGCACGCAGACGGTCGAAGATGAATTCCAGCACCTGCTCAGCCAGCCCTGCGGGCTTGACCTTGGCACCGAACTGCGTGACCGCGAACTTCACGGTCTCGACCAGGTTCAGGTCCAGCTTCTTCTCGATCAGGATCCGCAGGATACCCAGCGCCGCACGACGCAAGGCATACGGGTCTTTGCTGCCGGTGGGCAGCATGCCGATACCGAAAATACCGACCAGCGTGTCGAGCTTGTCAGCGATGGCAACTGCCGCACCGGTCAGCGTGGTCGGCAGCTCAGCACCTGCGCCACGTGGCATGTACTGCTCGTTGAGCGCCAGCGCGACATCTTCTGCCTCGCCATCGGCCTTGGCGTAATAGTAACCGGCAATGCCCTGCATTTCCGGGAACTCGCCAACCATTTCACTCGACAGGTCGCACTTGGACAACAGCCCGGCACGCGCCGCACGCTGGGCGTCGCCGCCGATGCGGGGTGCGATGTAGGCGGCAAGCTTCGAGACGCGCTCGGCCTTGTCGAATACGCTGCCCAACTGGGCCTGGAACACGACGTTTTTCAGGCGATCGTTGAAGGTTTCCAGCTTCTGCTTCTTGTCCTGCTTGAAGAAGAATTCGGCGTCGGTCAGGCGTGGACGAACCACCTTCTCATTACCGGCGATGATCTGGGCCGGGTCCTTGCTCTCGATGTTGGCCACCGTGATGAAGCGCGGCAGCAACTTGCCGTCGGCATCCAGCAGGCAGAAATACTTCTGGTTGTCCTGCATGGTGGTGATCAGGGCTTCCTGAGGCACATCAAGGAAACGCTCTTCGAACGAACACACCAGTGGAACCGGCCACTCGACCAGCCCGGCCACTTCATCCAGCAGGCTTGGCGGCACGATGGCGGTGCCTTCCTGTTGGCTGGCCAGCTCTTCGACGCGCTTGCTGATGATCTGGCGACGTTCGTTGAAGTCGGCCAGAACATTAGCTGCGCGCAGGTCGCTGAGGTAGCCGGCAGGCGAAGAAATACGCACGTCTTCCGGGTGATGGAAGCGGTGGCCGCGAGAATGACGACCGGCGCTCTGGGCGAGAATCGTGCAGTCCACCACCTGATCGCCGAACAGCATCACCAACCACTGGGTCGGCCGTACGAACTCTTCCTTGCGAGCGCCCCAGCGCATGCGCTTGGCAATCGGCAGGTCGTTCAACGAGTCTTCGACAATGGTCGGCAGCAGCGAGGTGGTCGGCTTGCCGAGAATGGTCTGGCTGTAGCGCAGTTTCGGGCCGCTCTGATCGATTTCGCTCAGGTCGACGCCGCACTTCTTGGCAAACCCCAACGCTGCCTGAGTCGGGTTGCCGTCAGCGTCGAACGCGGCCTGACGCGGCGGGCCGTCCAGATTAACGCTACGATCCGGCTGTTGCGTGGCCAGTGCGGTGATCAGCACGGCCAGGCGACGCGGCGCGGCGTAGACCTGTTTGGCGCTATAGGTCAGACCTGCGCCAGCGAGGCCTTTTTCAATGCCGGCGAGAAATGCATCGGCCAGTGAGACGAGGGTCTTGGGTGGCAGTTCTTCGGTGCCCAGTTCGACCAGAAAATCTTGAGCACTCATTGCGCTGCCTCCAGCTTGGCCAACACTTCATCGCGTAGATCGGGCGGCGCCATCGGGAAGCCGAGACGGGCCCGGGCCTGCAGGTAGGCCTGAGCCACCGAGCGGGCCAGTGTGCGTACGCGCAGGATGTATTGCTGACGCGCGGTCACGGAAATCGCGCGACGGGCATCCAGCAGGTTGAAGGTGTGCGAAGCCTTGAGGACCATTTCGTAGCCTGGCAACGGCAGCTCCAGCTCGATCAGGCGTGCAGCTTCGCTTTCGTAGAAGTCGAACAGTTCGAACAGTTTGTCGACGTTGGCGTGTTCGAAGTTGTAGGTGGACTGCTCCACCTCGTTCTGGTGGAACACGTCGCCGTAGGTCACTTTGCCGAACGGGCCGTCAGCCCACACCAGGTCGTAGACCGAGTCCACGCCCTGCTGGTACATCGCCAGACGCTCGAGGCCGTAGGTGATTTCGCCAGTCACCGGGTAGCACTCGATGCCGCCGACCTGCTGGAAGTAGGTGAACTGCGAGACTTCCATGCCGTTGAGCCAGATTTCCCAGCCCAGACCCCAGGCGCCCAGCGTCGGCGATTCCCAGTTGTCTTCGACAAAACGCACGTCATGCACCAGCGGATCGAGGCCGATGTGCTTGAGCGAGCCCAGGTACAGTTCCTGGAAGTTGTCCGGGTTGGGCTTGAGAATCACCTGAAACTGGTAGTAATGCTGCAGGCGGTTCGGGTTTTCGCCGTAACGGCCGTCAGTCGGCCGACGGCTTGGCTGTACGTAAGCGGCATTCCAGGTTTCCGGGCCTACGGCGCGCAGAAACGTGGCGGTGTGGAACGTGCCGGCGCCTACTTCCATATCGTAGGGCTGAAGTACCACGCAACCTTGTTCTGCCCAGTATTGCTGGAGGGCGAGGATCAAGTCTTGGAAGGTACGCACGGCTGGCGTAGGCTGGCTCACAAATTTCACCTGTGCTGGGCTGCGATTCAAAGAGCGGGAGTATACCCGATTCGGCCGCACGTCCACTCCTGGGAGCCCTATGACACGCTGCTTTTGGTGCAACGAAGACCCCTTGTACATCGCTTATCACGATCAGGAGTGGGGAGTGCCGCTGCGCGATGCGCAGAAGCTCTTCGAGTTGCTTTTGCTCGAAGGGTTCCAGGCGGGTCTGTCGTGGATCACGATTCTCAAGCGTCGGGCGCGTTATCGCGAGGTGCTGTTCGGCTTCGACGCCGAGCGGCTGGCGCAATTGAGCGATGCCGAGATAGACGCGCTGATGCTAGATCCGAGCATCATCCGCAATCGCCTCAAGCTCAAGGCCGTGCGCACTAACGCGCGGGCCTGGCTGGCGCTGGAAGACCCGGTCGGCCTGCTCTGGTCGTTTGTCGGTGGCAAACAGAAAATCAACCATTTCAAGGATCGCAGCGAGGTCCCGGCCATTACCGCCGAGGCCGAAGCAATGAGCAAGGCACTGAAAAAAGCCGGCTTCACGTTTGTCGGCCCGACCATCTGTTATGCCTACATGCAGGCCACCGGCATGGTCATGGACCATACCGTCGATTGTGATCGGTACGCGCTCCTGAGCCGCTGACGTTACACTACCTGCCTCGAGAATCTGGGAGTCATCTGTGGATAAGTTCAAAGGCGCCGTAATGGTCGGGGCGTTGCGATTGTTTGCGCTGCTGCCGTGGCGAGCCGTGCAATGGGTCGGTACGGCCATCGGCTGGTTGATGTGGAAGCTGCCCAACCGCTCGCGCGAAGTGGCGCGGATCAACCTGTCCAAGTGTTTCCCCGAACTGAGCGAGCCCGAGCTGGAAAAGCTGGTCGGCCGCAGCCTGATGGACATCGGCAAGACACTCACCGAAAGCGCTTGCGCGTGGATCTGGCCTGCTCAGAAATCGATCAATCTGGTGCGCGAAGTCGAAGGGCTCGAAGTGCTCAAGGACGCGCTGGCGTCTGGCAAGGGCGTGGTCGGGATTACCAGTCACCTGGGCAACTGGGAAGTGCTCAATCACTTCTATTGCAGCCAGTGCAAGCCGATCATTTTCTATCGTCCGCCCAAGTTGAAAGCGGTGGATGACCTGTTGCGCAAACAGCGTGTGCAGTTGGGCAACCGTGTTGCCGCATCGACCAAGGAAGGCATTCTCAGTGTCATCAAGGAAGTGCGCAAAGGTGGTTCTGTGGGCATCCCGGCCGATCCGGAGCCGGCTGAATCAGCGGGCATCTTCGTGCCTTTTTGCGGCACCCAGGCGCTGACCAGCAAGTTTGTGCCGAACATGCTGGCTGGCGGCAAGGCCGTCGGCGTGTTCCTGCACGCCATGCGCCTGCCGGACGGTTCGGGCTATAAGGTTGTGCTGGAGGCGGCTCCCGAAGCCATGTACAGCACCGACACCCAAACCTCAGCAGCGGCGATGAGCAAAGTGGTCGAGAAATACGTGCGGGCTTATCCGAGCCAGTACATGTGGACCATGAAACGCTTCAAGAAACGTCCACCAGGCGAAGCACGCTGGTACTAGGAAAGACCGGACGCGGAGCGTCCAGGACTGCATGTGACGCGGAGCGCCGCACGGTAGTTGAGGTTATCGTTGCGCACGCTCCAGCGTCGCAATGCCTTGCGTGACGCTCCGCGTCACAACTCTGCGCCGCGCCGCCTATTCAAGACCGGACGCGGAGCGTCCAGAACTGCATGCGACGCGGAGCGCCGCATGATAATTGAGGTTATCGTTGCGCATTGGGTTCAACTGGCCGCCGCTATCAACCCGCGCCGCTCCAATGCTACTTGCGCCCCTTCCGGGCTCATCCGCACCAGGTTCACCGGGATAGATTTCGCTGCAGGGGTGTTGCTGCGGCTGTCGCGGTTGGCCAGTGGCAACAGGCCGTTGGTTTCCGGGTAGTACGCTGCGCAGCAGCCTGGCGGTACATCATAGGCGATGACTTTGAAGCCCGGCGCGCGGCGTGGGGTGGTCAGGTCCAGTGCGGTCTGAAACTCGATGTAGTCCCCGGCCTTCAGCCCCAGGCGTTCGATGTCCTGCGGGTTGAGCATCACCACCATGCGGTCGCCAAAAATATCCCGATAACGGTCATCGTTGGAGTACACCGTGGTGTTGAACTGGTCATGGCTGCGAATCGTCATCAACTGCAAGTGCGCAGCGCCCGGCGGTGTGTCGTCCTCGTCGTAGATCCCTTCAGTGAAGAGGAAGTTGGCTTTGCCGGACTCGGTGTCCCACTTACGCTCGCTGGCAGCGTTGGGCAGGCGGAAGCCGCCCGGCTCGAGAATGCGCTGATTGAAGTCGTAAAACTGCTCGGGCAACACTTCTTCGATCTTGTCGCGAATCCTGGCGTAGTCGCCCACATAGCTGTCCCAGTCCACGTTGGGGTTGGGCGCAAGCGTCGCTTTGGCGATGCCGGCGATGATGGCGACTTCGGAAATCAGATGTTTTGACGCAGGCTCCAGCATGCCGGTCGAGCCGTGCACCATCGACATCGAGTCTTCGACCGTGATGGTTTGCGCCACGCCGTTCTGCAGGTCCCGTTCCGAACGCGCCACGCATGGCAGCAAAAAGGCTTTCTGGCCGTGCACCGTGGCGCTACGGTTCAGTTTGGTGTTGACCAGCACGGTCATTTTCAAGCGGCTGACGGTCGGGCAGATCGCGTCGATGTCAGGAATGGCGCGGAAAAAATTGCCGCCCATGGAAATGAGCGCTTCCACTTCGCCACGCAGCAAGGCTTCGCAGGTCTCAGCCACCGCGTGCCCTTTTCTTCTCGACGCCTCGAAACCGAACACCTTGCTCATGCTGGCCAGAAACGGCTCACCGGCTTTTTCATAAATGCCCATCGTTCGGTCGCCCTGCACATTGGAGTGCCCGCGCACCGGGCAGGCCCCGGCACCAAGCTTGCCGATGTTGCCGCGTAACAGCAGCAGGTTGATGATCTGCTGCACGGCATCGCCGCCGCGCTTGTGCTGAGTGACGCCCATGCCCCAGCAGCAGATAACCCGCTCCGAACGCCTGTAGACCGCCGCCACATCCTCAATGGCCTGGCGCGTCAGGCCCGAATGGCTTTCGATGAGGTCCCAAGGCAACTGCCGGCAATAATCAGCGTATTGCTCAAAACCGTGGGTGTGCTCTTCGATGAACGCCACATCAAGAACGCGCGGCAGATGTTCGCGCCGGGCCACGTCATCGGCTTCGATCACCGCTTTGCAGACGCCTTGCAGGGCGATCATGTCGCCGCCGATCCTGACCTGATGATACCGGGAGCTGATCTCCACGCCATGCAGGCTGAGCATGTCGCGCGGGTCCTGAGGCGAGGCAAAGCGCACCAGCGCCTTTTCGCGCAGCGGGTTGAACGAGATGATGCTGGCGCCCCGTTTTGCCGCCGCGTGCAGCTCGGACATCATGCGCGGGCTGTTGCTTCCCGGGTTCTGGCCAATGATGAAAATCGCGTCGGCGTTCTCGAAGTCTTCCAGCGTCGTGGTGCCCTTGCCGACCCCGATCGACTCCGGCAGCGCCACAGTGGTGGTCTCATGGCACATGTTCGAACAATCAGGGAAATTGGCCATGCCGTACAGGCGGCCAAACAGCTGATACAGAAACGCCGCTTCGTTCGACGTGCGCCCGGAGGTGTACAGTTCCAGCTTCCACGGGTCGCTCAGTTGGCGCAGCTCTTCGCCGATCTCGGCGAACGCCTCATCCCAAGTGACGGGCAGGTATTTGTCGCTGGCCGCGTCGTAGCGCATCGGCTCGGCAATACGGCCCTGTTTTTCCAGATCGTGATCGCTCCAGGTGGCCAGCTCACTGACCGTATGCCGGGCGAAAAACTCAGGCGTCACGCGTTTTTTGGTAGATTCCCAAGCCAGTGCCTTGGCACCGTTCTCACAGTATTCAAAAGTATGCGGCTTCTTTGGGTCCGGCCAGGAACAACTGGGGCAATCGAAGCCGCCGGGCTTGTTCATGGACAGCAGCGTGCGGTTGCCCTTGACCAGCACATGCTGGTGCAGAAGGTGTTTGTTGACCGCATTCAGCGCAGGCCAGCCGCCTGCCGGGGAACCGTCGGTTTGCGAGCCTTGAAGGGGGGCGTTGGAGTCAGACATTGCGTATGTTTCCCTGGTAAAGCCCGTCACAGGCTTAGTGCGCGTGTAAGTGAGATACACGGGCCCAAGGAGAATTCGCCCGGATCGACGAGCGTTGCCGACCGAGCCGGTCGGCCGGAGGTTCAGTCAGCCGGCAGGCTGTTCAGAAAAAGCTCAGTCCTACCTGAAACAGCCGCTCCACATCGCGAATGCACTTTTTATCCACAAGAAACATGATCACGTGGTCGCCGGATTCGATCAGGGTAACGTCGTGGGCGATCAGAACCTGTTCGTCGCGGATGATCGCGCCAATCGCCGTACCGGTCGGCAGGTTGATGTCCTTGATGGCGCGACCGACCACCTTGCTGGATTTCGGGTCGCCGTGGGCAACGATCTCAATGGCCTCGGCTGCGCCCCGCCGCAGGGAATGGACGCTGACGATATCGCCCCGGCGTACGTGGGCCAGCAACGTGCCGATGGTTGCCAGTTGCGGGCTGACAGCGACGTCAATCTCGCCGCCCTGGACCAGATCAACGTAGGCCGGGTTGTTGATCAGCGTCATCACCTTGCGTGCGCCCAGCCGTTTGGCCAGCAGTGACGACATGATGTTGGCTTCGTCGTCGTTGGTCAGCGCCAGAAACAGGTCGGTGTTACCGATGTTTTCTTCCAGCAGCAGGTCGCGGTCCGATGAGCTGCCCTGCAGGACCACGGTACTGTCGAGGTTCTCCGACAGGTAGCGGCAGCGCGCCGGGTTCACTTCGATGATCTTGACCTGATAACGGCTTTCAATGGCTTCGGCCAGACGCTCGCCGATGTTGCCGCCGCCGGCGATGACGATGCGTTTGTAGTTCTCGTCCAGACGCCTCAGCTCGCCCATCACCGCACGAATATCAGCCCTGGCGGCGATGAAAAATACCTCGTCGTCGGCTTCGATGACCGTATCGCCTTTGGGCAGGATCGCCCGGTCGCGCCGGTAGATCGCTGCGATACGGGTATCGACATTGGGCATGTGCGCGCGCAGCTGGCGCAGTTGCTGACCGACAAGCGCCCCGCCGTAATAGGCTTTGACCGCGACCAGCTGCGCCTTGCCTTCGGCGAAATCGATTACCTGAAGCGCGCCGGGGTACTCGATCAGGCGCTTGATGTAATTGGTGACCACCTGTTCCGGGCTGATCAGCACGTCGACCGGAATCGCGTTCTTGTCGAACAGGCCTGCGCGGGTCAGGTACGCCGCTTCACGGATGCGCGCGATCTTGGTCGGTGTGTGAAACAGCGTGTGGGCCACCTGGCAGGCGATCATGTTGGCTTCGTCGCTGCTGGTCACGGCGACCAGCATGTCAGCGTCGTCGGCACCTGCCTGGCGCAGCACCGCCGGATACGAGCCTTTGCCCTGCACGGTGCGGATGTCCAGGCGATCACCCAGATCGCGCAAGCGGTCGCCGTCGGTGTCGACCACGGTGATGTCGTTGGCTTCGCCCGCCAGATGCTCGGCCAGTGTACC
This sequence comes from Pseudomonas sp. CFBP2511, assembly GCF_030209255.1. Taxonomy (NCBI): domain Bacteria; kingdom Pseudomonadati; phylum Pseudomonadota; class Gammaproteobacteria; order Pseudomonadales; family Pseudomonadaceae; genus Pseudomonas; species Pseudomonas sp. CFBP2511. Next base: position 79,571 of record NZ_JARVSI010000003.1, read on the forward strand.
GCCCACCTGACCCGCACCCAGAATGATGATCTTCAACTGGTTACTCCTGCGCCGCCGCGATCTTGAGCTGCGATCTTGATCAGTTTGGCGTAGTAGAAACCATCGTGGCCACCTTGTTGGGCCAACAACTGACGACCGTGCGGTTGCTTTATGCCGGCCGGTGGCTGCCCGGCCTGCCCGGCGATATCCAGTTCTCTGGCCCCGGAGGTGCGTGCCAGAAAAGCCTCGATGACGTCGGTGTTTTCAGTTGGCAGTGTCGAGCAGGTCGCGTACACCAGCATGCCGCCTACTTGCAGCGTGGGCCACAACGCGTCGAGCAGTTCGCCCTGCAAGGTGGCCAGCGCGGCGATGTCGTCCAGTTGGCGGGTCAGTTTGATGTCCGGGTGGCGACGGATCACGCCGGTGGCCGAGCACGGGGCGTCGAGCAGAATGCGCTGGAACGGCTTGCCATCCCACCACTGCGCTGTCTCGCGGGCATCGGCGGCGATCAGTTCAGCGTCCAGACCCAGGCGCTCAAGGTTTTCACGCACGCGCACCAGGCGCTTGGCTTCCAGGTCTACCGCCACCACGCCGCTCAGTTGCGGCTGCACCTCCAGCAAATGGCAGGTCTTGCCACCCGGCGCACAGCAGGCGTCGAGCACGCGTTGGCCCGGGGCCAGTTCCAGCAGGTCGGCGGCCAGTTGCGCGGCTTCGTCCTGCACACTGATCCAGCCTTCGGCAAAACCGGGCAGCGAGCGCACATCGCACGGCTCGGCCAGCACGATACCGTCCTGACTGAACGTGCACGCGCTCGCTTCCAGCCCGGCAGTCTTGAGCAGCTCAAGGTACTGATCGCGACGGTGGTGACGGCGGTTGACCCGCAAAATCATCGGCGGGTGCGCGTTGTTGGCTGCGCAAATGGCTTCCCACTGCTCCGGCCATGCGGCTTTCAGGGCTTTTTGCAGCCAGCGCGGGTGGGCGGTGCGCACCACCGGGTCGTGTTCCAGTTCGATCAGCAGCGCTTCGCCATCGCGTTGAGCATTGCGCAGCACGGCATTGAGCAGGCCTTTGGCCCACGGCTTTTTCAGTTTGTCGGCGCAGCCAACAGTTTCACCAATGGCCGCATGCGCAGGGATGCGGCTGTAAAACAGCTGATAAAGCCCCACCAGCAGCAACGCTTCGACGTCAGCATCGGCGGCCTTGAAGGGCTTTTGTAACAGTTTGGCGGCCAGTGCCGACAGGCGCGGCTGCCAGCGCGCCGTCCCGAAAGCCAGGTCCTGGGTCAGGCCGCGATCACGTAGCTCGACCTTGTCCAGTTGCGTGGGCAACGAACTGTTCAGCGACGCCTTGCCGCTGAGCACGGCAGCCAGTGCCTTGGCGGCAGCCAGACGCGGGTTCATTGGCCCAGCACCGTGCCGATGGCGAATTTCTCGCGGCGACTGTTGAACAGGTCAGTGAAATTCAACGGCTTGCCGCCCGGCAGTTGCAAGCGAGTCAGGCGCAGGGCGTTCTGGCCGCAGGCGACGATCAGGCCGTCCTTGCTGGCGCTGAGAATGGTCCCCGGTGCGCCCTGCCATTCGGCCAGATCAGCCGCCAGCACTTTCAAGGCTTCTTCGTTCAGCGTGCTGTGGCAGATCGGCCACGGATTGAAGGCGCGCACCAGACGTTCCAGCTCATCGGCCGGACGTGTCCAGTCGATGCGCGCCTCATCCTTGTTCAATTTGTGCGCGTAATTGGCCAGGCTGTCGTCCTGAGCCTCGCCGACCAGCGAACCCTCCGCCAAGCCAGCAATAGCCTGTAACACCGCAGGCGGACCGAGCTCGGCCAGGCGGTCGTGCAACGTGCCGCCGGTGTCCTGCGCGCTAATCGGCGTGACGGCCTTGAGCAGCATCGGTCCGGTGTCCAGACCTGCCTCCATGCGCATCACGGTCACGCCGCTCTCGGCATCACCGGCCTGCACCGCACGTTGAATCGGCGCAGCACCGCGCCAGCGTGGCAGCAGCGAGGCGTGACTGTTGATGCAGCTCAGACGCGGAATATCCAGCACCACTTGTGGCAGGATCAGGCCGTAGGCGACCACCACCATCAAATCAGGCTTGAGCGCAGCCAGTTCGGCCTGGGCCTCGGGGGCGCGCAGCGTTGGTGGCTGCATGACCGGGATGTCATGTTGCAGCGCCAGTTGCTTGACCGGGCTGGGCATCAGTTTTTGCCCACGGCCAGCCGGGCGATCAGGCTGGGTGTACACGGCAACGATCTGGTGAGGGCTGTCGAGCAGGGCCTTGAGGTGTTCGGCGGCAAATTCCGGGGTGCCGGCGAAGACGATGCGCAGTGGCTCGGTCATAAGCTTCTCGTTCTAGAAAAACAAAAAGGCCTTGTGCAGGCCTTTTGGAGGGACGACGGATCAGGCATTCAGCTTGTGCTGTTTTTCGAGCTTTTTCTTGATCCGGTCACGCTTGAGGTTTGAGAGGTAATCGACGAACAGCTTGCCGTTCAGGTGATCACACTCATGCTGGATGCAGATGGCCAGCAGGCCTTCGGCAACCAGTTCATAAGGCTTGCCGTCGCGGTCCAGCGCCTTGACGCGGACTTTTTGCGGGCGGTCGACGTTCTCGTAGAAACCCGGCACCGACAGGCAGCCTTCCTGATACTGATCCATTTCATCGGTCAGTTTTTCGATTTCAGGGTTGATGAAGACCATCGGCGCGCTGCGGTCTTCGCTCAGGTCCATGACGACCACGCGCTTGTGAACGTTGACCTGCGTGGCAGCCAGGCCGATGCCGGGCGCTTCGTACATGGTTTCAAACATGTCGTCGACCAACTGGCGAATGCCGTCGTCTACCATCGCTACAGGCTTGGCGAGGGTGCGCAGGCGCGAATCGGGAAATTCGAGGATGTTTAGAATGGCCATATACGTAAGAGCTGCACTGTTAAGGTAAAGTCAGTGTCGGGTGCCGGGCTCGGGAGTTCAAGGCTGGCAGCCCAGGACAGGACTCTAGGGTTCGCGTGAGGCAACATGATAAAGGGATTCACCGCATGAGGAAATCACTACTCGCCCTGCTGCTGTTGACCGCCAGCGGTCTTGCCCAGGCGCAAGTGCAACTCAGGGAAGGCTATCCGCAGAGCTACACCGTTGTTGCCGGAGACACACTCTGGGACATTTCCGGCAAGTTTTTGCGTGAACCGTGGAAGTGGCGCGAGATCTGGAGGGCCAATCCGCAGGTCCACGACCCTGATCTTATCTACCCCGGTGACACCCTGGCACTGACCTGGGTGGACGGCCAGCCACGTGTGACGCTCAACCGTGGCGAGTCGCGCGGCACCATCAAATTGTCACCGCGTGTGCGCAGTACACCGATGGTTCAGGCCATTCCAAGTATCCCGCTGGGTGCGATCAATGCCTTTCTGATCAGCAACCGGATCGTTGACAATGCCGAGCAGTTCGACAAGGCGCCCTATATCGTTGCCGGCAATGCCGAGCGGGTGCTCAGCGGCAATGGCGACAGGGCCTATGCCCGCGGCAAACTGGACCCGACGCACACCGTCTACGGCATCTTCCGCCAGGGCAAGATCTACACTGATGCGCAGACCAAGGAAGTGCTGGGCATCAACGCTGATGACATCGGCAGCGCTGAAGTGGTTGCCACCGAGGGCGATGTCTCGACCCTGAGCCTGCAGCGTTCCACGCAGGAAGTGCGTCTGGGCGACCGGCTGTTCGCCAGCGAAGAACGTTCGATCAACTCGACCTTTCTGCCCAGCGCTCCGCAGACCCCCATAGAAGGTTTGATTCTGGATGTGCCACGCGGTGTAACCCAGGTCGCCGTCATGGATGTGGTCACCCTCAACAAAGGCAAACGTGACGGTCTGACCGAAGGCAACGTGCTGGCGATCTACAAAACCAGCGAAACGGTACGTGACCGAATCACCGGCGAACAGGTAAAAATCCCCGACGAACGGGCTGGCCTGCTGATGGTTTTCCGCACTTACGACAAGCTTAGTTACGCCTTGGTCCTGCAAGCGAACCGATCTTTGGCCATCATGGACAAGGTTCGAAATCCGTAGCGGTCTGTTTTAGTTCTGATACGGATTTGTCTTACCCGCCAGTCACTTATCAAATTGTTGTCAACAGAGTTATCCACAGGTTTGCGCACCATTCCGGGTGCGCAATGGATCAGGGACGATCTCATGCCACTGTTCGAAAAAGAACGCTCCTCGCCTGCCGAACTGGAAGCGCGTCTGCGTGTGCATCGCTTGCCCGAGGTGGGGCCGAAACGCTTTTTCAGGCTGATGGAAGCCTTCGGCTCTGCCTCTTCGGCACTCAGCGCACCGGCCAGCGCATGGCGTGCGCTGGGCCTGCCCGGTGCCTGCGCAGAGGCTCGACGTGACCCTTTGGTGCGTGATGGCGCCAGCGTTGCGCTGGCCTGGCTGGAGCGTCCGGGCCAGCATTTACTGATGTGGGACGATTCTTGCTACCCCGCGTTGCTGGCGCAGATCGCCGATCCGCCGCCGCTGATTTTCATCGCCGGCGACCCTTCCATTCTTGAGCGCCCGCAGTTGGGAATGGTCGGTAGCCGTCGCGCCTCCAAGCCCGGGCTGGACACCGCCAAGGCATTTGCACGCAGCCTGGCCGGTGCCGGTTTTGTGGTCACCAGCGGTCTGGCGCGGGGCATCGACGGTGCTGCGCATCAGGGCGCACTGGATGTCGGTGGGCTTACAATCGGCGTGCTTGGCACCGGGCTTGAAAAACTTTATCCACAGCAGCATCGCGCCCTCGCCGCGCAGATGGCGGCACAGGGTGGCGCGGTGATTTCCGAGTTCCCGCTTGACGCCGGACCGCAGCCCAGCAACTTCCCGCGGCGCAACCGGATCATCAGCGGCCTGTCGCTCGGCGTGCTGGTGGTCGAGGCCAGCGTTGCCAGCGGTTCGTTGATTACCGCACGCCTCGCCGCCGAGCAGGGACGAGAGGTTTATGCGATACCGGGCTCGATTCACCATCCGGGCGCCAAAGGGTGTCACCAGCTGATAAGGGACGGCGCGACGCTGGTCGAGACCGTCGACCACATTCTGGAAGGCTTGCAGCACTGGAAGCGCGTCGCACCCAGCGCCGACTCTTCAAATACCGAGCCTGCCCCCTGCGACCATCCACTATTGGCCTTGTTGCACGCCGCGCCGCATACCAGCGAGGGGCTGTCGGTCTCCAGTGGCTGGCCATTGCCGAAAGTATTGGCTGGCCTGACCGAACTGGAACTGGACGGACGCATAAGCTGTGAAGCGGGACGATGGTTCGCCAGCGCGCCCTGAGGTTAAACTGCCGCCAGGATTTATCGGAGAGACAGACAATGGTCAGCAGCTGGCGTGTGCAACAAGCCGCTCAGAATATTCGAGCCGGTGCGGTGATTGCCTACCCGACCGAAGCAGTCTGGGGGCTGGGGTGCGATCCATGGGATGAAGAGGCGGTCTATCGCTTGCTGGCGATCAAATCGCGGCCGGTGGAAAAAGGCCTCATCCTGATCGCGGACAACATTCGCCAGTTCGACTTTCTGTTCGAGGACTTCCCCGAGTTGTGGCTCGACCGCATGGCCAGCACCTGGCCGGGGCCCAATACCTGGCTGGTGCCGCACCAAAACCTGTTGCCCGAGTGGATCACCGGCATTCACGAAACCGTGGCACTGCGTGTCACCGATCACCCGACCGTACGCGAACTGTGCGCGCTGGTCGGCCCGCTGATCTCCACATCGGCCAACCCGGCGGGTCGCCCGGCTGCCCGGTCGCGATTGCGGGTTGAACAGTACTTCCGTGGTCAGATCGACGGCGTGCTCGGCGGCAGCCTGGGCGGCCGCCGAAACCCTAGCGTGATACGTGATATCGCCACCGGGCAGGTGATGCGCGCCGGCTGACGCTCGTTCAAGGAATCAGGATGGTCGAGCCAGTGGTGCGCCGCGCCGAGAGCTCAATCTGCGCCTGGGCGGCGTCCTTGAGGGCGTACTGCTGAATGCCATCGACCTTGAGTTTGCCGCTGGCGAGCATGTCGAACAGCTCATCGGCCATCGTTTGCAGGTTTTGCGCGTTGTTGGCGTAGCTGCCCAACGTCGGGCGGGTGACATACACCGAACCCTTCTGCGCCAGAATGCCCAGGTTCACGCCTGACACCGGCCCTGATGCATTGCCGAAACTCACCACCAGCCCACGCGGCGCCACGCTGTCGAGCGAAGTCAGCCAGGTGTCCTGCCCCACGCCGTCGTAGACCACCGGGCATTTCTTGCCGTCGGTCAGCTCCAGCACACGCTTGGCGACGTCCTCGTGGCTGTAGTCGATGGTTTCCCAGGCACCGAGTGCCTTGGCGTGCGCCGCTTTCTCCGGCGAACTGACCGTGCCGATCAACTTGGCACCCAGTGCCTTGGCCCATTGGCAGGCCAGCGAGCCGACACCGCCTGCAGCGGCATGAAACAGAATGATCTCGCCCGGCTTCACCTGATAAGTCTGGCGCAACAGGTATTGCACGGTCAGGCCCTTGAGCATCAGCGCCGCGGCCTGCTCGAAACTGACCGAGTCCGCCAGCTTGACCAGATTCGCCTCAGGCAGCACGTGCACCTCGCTGTACGCGCCCAGCGGCCCGGTGCCATAGGCAACCCGGTCGCCCACCTTGAAGCGCGTCACCTCATCGCCCACCGCCTCGACCACACCCGCCCCCTCGGCGCCGAGACCGGATGGCAAGAACGGCGCGGGATACAACCCGCTGCGGTAATAGGTATCGATGAAATTCAAGCCGATAGCCTTGTTGCGCACAACCACCGCCTGCGGCCCTGGAGCCTCTGGCTCGAAATCGACATATTCAAGAACCTCGGGTCCTCCGACAGTGCTGAACTGGATACGCTTTGCCATGTGCTCTCTCCGTGATGGTGAAAAGGTCCGCCAAAGCCCCCATCGAACGCTTTCGCCCGACCTTCGTCAACTGCCAGTGCGCTCTGCCGATGGTATGCTACGCGCCAGTTTGCCTGCGCCTCTTGTGCTTAGGGGCTCAGCCGTTTGACGTCAACCGTAAGGGATCTTCATGAGTACCCGTACCGAGGCCGTAAAAGCCTACCTGCTCGACCTGCAAGACCGTATCTGCACCGCGCTCGAGCAGGAAGATGGCAACGCACACTTCGTGGAAGATGCCTGGACACGTCCGGCGGGCGGCGGTGGTCGCACGCGGGTGGTCGAGAATGGCGCGGTCATCGAGAAAGGCGGCGTCAACTTTTCCCATGTGTTCGGCAGCAACCTGCCGCCGTCAGCCAGTGCGCATCGGCCTGAATTGGCCGGGCGTGGTTTCGAGGCGCTGGGCGTGTCGCTGGTGATCCATCCGCACAGCCCGCATGTGCCGACGTCTCACGCCAACGTGCGGTTTTTCATCGCTGAAAAAGAAGGCGAAGAGCCGGTGTGGTGGTTCGGCGGTGGTTTCGACCTGACGCCTTACTATGGCGTTGAAGAAGACTGCGTGCACTGGCACCGGGTGGCGGAGCGGGCCTGCGCGCCCTTCGGCGATGATGTTTACCCGCGTTACAAGGCGTGGTGCGACAGCTATTTCCACCTCAAGCACCGCGACGAGCCGCGCGGCATCGGCGGTCTGTTTTTCGATGACGTGAACCAGTGGGATTTCGACACCAGCTTCGCATTCATCCGCGCCATCGGCGATGCATTCATCAATGCCTACCTGCCGATCGTGCGCCGTCGCAAGGCTGCGGCCTATACCGTGCAGCAGCGCGAGTTTCAGGAATTCCGCCGTGGACGCTACGTCGAGTTCAACCTCGTGTACGACCGCGGCACGCTGTTTGGTCTGCAATCGGGTGGTCGTACCGAGTCGATCCTCATGTCGCTGCCGCCGCAAGTACGCTGGGGCTATGACTGGAAAGCCGCGCCGGGCAGCGAAGAGGCGCGTCTGACTGATTACTTCCTGACTGATCGCGACTGGCTGGCGGATAACTGATGGACCAGTATGTCGTCTTCGGTAACCCCATTGGTCATAGCAAGTCGCCGCTGATTCATCGCCTGTTCGCCGAGCAAACCGGCCAGGCACTGAATTACCAGACCGCGCTGGCACCGCTGGACGATTTCACGGCGTTTGCCCAGGCGTTTTTCCAGACCGGGCGTGGTGCCAACGTGACGGTGCCGTTCAAGGAGGAGGCGTTTCGCCTGGCCGACAGCCTGACCGAGCGCGGGCAGCGTGCGGGGGCCGTCAACACCCTGAGCAAGCTCGATGACGGGACGCTGCTGGGCGACAACACCGACGGTGCCGGGCTGGTGCGCGACCTGACGGTCAATTGCGCATGCAGCTTGCGCGGTCAGCGCGTGTTGTTGCTGGGCGCGGGCGGTGCGGTGCGTGGCGCGCTGGAACCGCTGCTGGCAGAAAAGCCCGCCGTGCTGGTGATCGCCAATCGTACGGTCGAAAAAGCCGAACGACTGGCTCAGGAATTTGCCGATCTCGGCCCGGTGTTTGCCAGCAGCTTTGACTGGCTTGAAGAGCCGGTGGACCTGATCATCAACGCCACGTCTGCCAGCCTGGCCGGGGAGCTGCCGCCCATCTCCCCGAGCCTGATCCAGCCTGGTGCGACCTTTTGCTACGACATGATGTACAGCAAAGCGCCCACCGCCTTCTGCCGCTGGGCCACTGAACAGGGTGCGGCGCAGTCGGTTGATGGCCTGGGGATGCTGGTCGAGCAGGCGGCAGAAGCCTTCCTGTTGTGGCGCGGCGTGCGCCCGGATTCAGCGCCTGTATTGGCGGATTTGCGCAGATTGCTGGCTGCGGGTTGATCGGCTATCTGCGGACTATCGTGCCAATGCTACGCGTTGGCATGCCGTTCTGGACGCTCCGCGTCCTCTTGCAACGCAGAGCGTCGCGACGATGAGCGACAACTCAATCCTCAAACAAAATCGGGCAGTTCTCCGGCCCTTCCAGCTTGTGCAATTCCTCGATTACCTGCGGTCTGGCATTGCGCAGAACCAGCACTCGCCCCTGCTGCCCCAGGCGTCTGGCTTCTTGATGAAGCATTTCCACACCTGAGTAATCGATGAAGTTGATCTGCTGCGCATCGATCACCACACGCAGCCCTTCGGTGCGTTGCAGGCGGGTTTGAAGGTAATGACTGGCACCGAAAAAGATCGATCCACCGACCCGTAACACATCCTCATCACCCTCGCGCCATTGCTGCACGCGGGGCTGTGAGGTGCGCTTGAGGTAGAAAAACAGCGAAGCCAGCACGCCTGCATAAATCGCCGTTTGCAACTCCAGCAACAGCGTGGCCAGGCAGGTCAGCGCCATCACGAAGAACTCGGCGCGGCTGACGCGCAACAGTGCGCGAATGCCACGACGGTCCACCAGCCCCCAGCAGATCAGCAGGATTGAAGCCGCCATGGCCGGGATCGGAATGTGCGAAACCAATGAAGCTCCGGCGACCGCGAACAGCGCCACCCACAGCGCCGAAAACACCCCGGCCAACGGCGAACGAGCGCCCGCTTCATAACTCAGCGCTGCACGGGTGAACGAGCCCGCGGAGAGATACCCGGAAAACAGCGAGCCGACCATGTTTGACAGCCCTTGGGCGCGCACTTCCTGATTGGCGTTGAGCATCTGTTGCGAGCGTGCCGACAGAGAGCGGGCAATCGACAGGCTGTTGACCAGTCCGAGCATGCCCACCGCCACTGCCGTCGGCAGCAGCTTGAGGATCAGCTCAAGGTCCAGCGGCAGCGGGCTGAAAGGCGGTAAATGCCCGACGAAGGCGCTGACCACTCGCACATGCCCGAACATCGCTGGCCACAGCCAGACCAGCAGGCTGCTTGATACCAGCGCGATCAACAGCGTCGGCCAGCGCGGCACCCATGCTTTGAGGCCGATGCCCAGCGTGAGGGTCAACAGGCCCAGCATCAACGAAGGCTTGTCGAGTTCGCCGCGATGCTCAAGCACGGCGCTCAGGCTTTTGAGTGCCGTGGTCTGGCTTGGCAGATCGATGCCCAGCAAATTGGGCATCTGCCCGAGCGCAATAACGACGGCAGCGCCCAGTGTGAAACCGAGCACCACCGAGTGCGAAACGAAATTCACCAGCGCGCCGAAGCGCATCATCCCCAACAACAACTGGAAGACACCGGCGATAAAGGTCAGCAGCAGGATCAACATGATGTAGTCCTGGCTGGCCGGCACGGCAAGCGGACTGACACTGGCATACAGCACGATGGAAATAGCCGCCGTCGGCCCGCAGATCAAGTGCCAGGACGAACCCCACAGGCAAGCGATGAGCACCGGGACAATGGCGGCGTACAGACCGTACTCGGGAGGCAGCCCGGCGATCAGCGCGTAAGCGATGGATTGCGGCAGGGCCAGAATCGCACCGCTTAAACCCACCAGCGCATCACGCCCCACGCTGGCGCGGCTCTGCTGCGGCAGCCAGGCGAGAAATGGCAGGAATTTATGGCGATTGAGCCAGCGCATCGGTCCCTCATGTTGGATGGATCATTGCATCGCCACGTCAGACCGTCCCTGCCCGGAGCCGCGAGCGAAGGCTAGTTCATGGCGTAGCATTTCGAGGTGGCGACGTTTGTGTCTGACCCGGTTCCAGCACCTCTGAGCATGCAGATAACATAGTGTTTTTTGTTGTTAAGCGTCACTACCGGGCCATTCTCTGCCACGTACGAAGAAACAACCGTTGCTCCTGCATTGAGCATCTCCTCCATAGAGACATTGACGGCCTCTAGCTTGGTCGGATATTCCAGCGCGTTTCCGGGTACTTTGGCGCTGGTTTCTGGCGGCCAGTTACCCGCAGAGGCAAAGGATGCGCTCAGAATCAGGGCCAGTGAGAGGGGTATAAGTGACTTTTTCATACTGTTCTCCAGTGTTCGCGGACAGGCCGCACGGCAGCCTGGTGGTTTGCCCCCTTCCGTTGGTTCCCAACTGGTGTCTTCCAGAATGACGCTTTGAAGTGCCAATATTGCTGAAAACCGGCGCGGTGGAAACCCCTGACGCCGGGTCAATACTTAATGTCGAGGCCTACAACTTCGCCTTCACTGCCGCCAGCCCGTCTTTGCCATCAACCGTCTTCACGCCCTCCAGCCACGTGTCCAGTACCGCAGGGTTGGCCTTGATCCAGGCTTTGGCGGCTGCGCTATTGCTGAGCTTCTTGTTGGTCACCTCGGCCATGATGCTGTTTTCCATGTCCAGGGTGAAGCTCAGGTTGGTCAGCAGCTTGCCAACGTTCGGGCAGGCTTGTGCATAACCCTTGCGGGTCAGGGTGAAGACCGAGCCGGTGTCGCCAAAGTATTTCTCGCCGCCCTTGAGGTAGTGCATGCCTTTGATCTGCACATTCATCGGGTGCGGTGTCCAGCCGAGGAAGACCACAAACGCCTTCTTCTTCACATTGCGATTGACCTCGGCGAGCATGGCCTGCTCGCTGGACTCCACCAGCTTCCACTGGCCCAGATCAAACTCGTTCTTCTTGATGATCTCCTGCAACGACAGGTTGGCCGGCGCGCCGGAGCCGATACCGTAGATTTTCTTGTCGAATTTTTCGGCGAATTTGCTCAGGTCGGCAAAATCATGCACGCCGGCCTCCCAGACGTAGTCCGGCACGGCCAGCGTGAACTCGGTGCCTTCAAGGTTCCTGGCCAGTTGCGTCACGTCACCGGTGGCCACGAACTTGTCGTAAAAGCCCTGCTGCGCCGGCATCCAGTTACCCAGAAACACATCCAGCTTGCCGTCCTTCAAACCGCCATAGGCAATCGGCACTGCGAGCGTGTCGACCTTGGCCTTGTAACCCAGACCTTCAAGCACCACGCCGGTGATAGCGTTGGTGGCGGCAATGTCACTCCAGCCCGGATCGGCCATCTTCACGGTGCTGCAACTGGCGTCCTCTGCCTGCGCGGCAAAGCTGCCAAACGTCATGACCGCGACCGCAACGGCTGTGGATAACTGTTTCATCGATGTACCCCTTTTTGATTTTTTGGTGTGGGCAGGGTCAAGGTTGCGGAAAACGTGCCTTGCGCTCCAGATCGTCGAGATCAATGTGGTTGCGCATGTACTGCTGACTGGCGTCGACCAGTGGCTGGTGATCCCAACTCTTCAGCTTGCCGGTTGCCAGCGATTTGGCGACAAAGCGCCTTCTGCGCTGGCTGGCGAGCACCTGTTGGTGTATCGCCGGTATGTCCCACTTGGCCCGAGCTTCGGCCAGAAAATCATTGAACAGCTTTTCATGGGCTGGCGACTGGCTCAGGTCTTTCTGCTCTTTCGGGTCTTTCTTCACATCGAACAACAGGCACGGGTCCTGTTCCGAATAGATGAATTTGTACGCACCGCGACGGATCATCATCAGCGGGCTGGTCGTGCCTTCGGCCATGTATTCGCCAAACACCTCATCGTGCCCGCCTTTGCGTTTCAGGTGCGGCATCAGCGAGCGCCCGTCCAGCGGCAAGCCGGCGTCCAGTGTGCCCTTGGCCATTTCGACAAAGGTCGGTAACAAGTCGGCCGTCGACACCGACGCACTGACCCGCCCCGGCTTGAACTGCCCCGGCGCGTACACCACCAGCGGCACGCGAGCGGCCATTTCGAACCAGTGCATTTTGTACCAGAGACCCTTCTCGCCCAGCATGTCGCCGTGATCGCCAGAGAACACCACGATGGTGTCGTCCGCCAGCCCGACCTCATCAAGCGTCTGCATCAGTTTGCCGACGTTCAGGTCGATGTAGCTGCACGCGCCGAAATAGGCACGGCGCGCATCACGAATCTTGTTTGTCGGCATCGGCTTGTCCCACAGGTCATACACCTTGAGCAGCCGTTGTGAGTGCGGGTCCAGCGCGGCCTGATTGGCGTGCGGCGTTGGCATCGGGATTTCGTCGTCGCTGTACAGGTCCCAGAACGGACGCGGGATGGTGTACGGGTCGTGAGGGTGAGTCATGGAAACGGTCAGGCAGAACGGCGCATCACCGTCCTGACGCACATGGTCGTAGAGGTACTGCTGAGCCTTGAACAGCACCTCTTCATCGAAATCCAGCTGGTTGGTGCGCACGCACGGGCCGGCCTGCAATACCGATGACATGTTGTGATACCAGCTCGGGCGTACGTCCGGCTCGTCCCAATTGACCGACCAGCCGTAGTCGGCCGGGTAGATGTCACTGGTCAGGCGCTCTTCGTAACCGTGCAACTGATCCGGCCCGCAAAAATGCATCTTGCCCGACAGCGCGGTCTTGTAACCCAGCGCACGCAGGTAGTGCGCGTAGGTCGGAACGTCTGCCGGGAAGTCCGCCGCGTTGTCGTACCCGCCGATCCTGCTCGGGAGCTGACCGCTCACCAGAGTAAAGCGCGAAGGCGCGCACAGCGGGCTGTTGCAATACGCCGAGTCGAACACCACGCCGTCGGCAGCAAGGCGGCTCAGGTTGGGCATCAGGATGGGAGACGGGGCGTAGAACGGCAACATTGGCGCGGCCATTTGATCGGCCATGATGAACAGAATATTTTTGCGCTTCATGTAATCGCTGCATCCCATTGTGAAAAGTTATGCGAAAGTGCTGGGCACGAGGATGGAGTCCTCGTGTTTGATGGTAAAGCCCATGCGCAGCAATGCCTAGGATAAGTACCGCTTATGTTTGAAGCTTTTGGCGACATGTCCCTCGACCTGCTGCGTGCTTTTGAAGTCGCGGCCCGCCTGCGCAGCTTTACTGCAGCGGCCATCGAACTGGGCACGACTCAGCCTGCCGTCAGCCAGCAGATCAAGCGCCTTGAAGAACAACTGGCCACCCGACTGTTTGACCGCATCTATCGCGGCATCGAGCTCACCGACGCCGGTGAAATACTGTTCAGCCACGTACAGGCAGGCTTGCAGTCCATCGACAGCGGGCTGATAGCGATCACCGAACAGCAGCAACACGAGGTGCTTCAAGTCGCCACCGACTTTGCCTTTGCCGCCTACTGGCTGATGCCGCGCCTGCACCGCTTTCACAAGCTTAACCCCGACGTGGACGTCAGCCTGGTGACCAGCGAGCGTACCCACAGCATGCTGCGCGCCGATATCGACGTCGCCGTGCTGTTCGGTGACGGGCGCTTCAAACAGGGCGAAAGCCGCTGGCTGTTCAGCGAAGAAGTCTTCCCGGTATGCAGCCCGCTGCTGATTGCCGACCGCCAGACACCACTGCCCAACGACGCCCTGCGCGACTTCCCGCTGCTGCACCTGCGTGGCGACAGCATCAACAACTGGTTCGACTGGGCTGGCGTATTCCGCGCCCTCGACATCCCCCAGGCCCCCGCCCCCGGCCAGTTGCGCTTCGACAACTACACCCTGCTCATCCAGGCCGCCATCGGCGGACAAGGCATCGCCATCGGCTGGAAACACCTGGTCGACGACCTCCTCGACCAAGGCCTGCTTTGCCGCCCCATCGCCGGCGCAGCCATTTCCGGACACGGCTATTACGTGGTTTTGCCCCAGCGCAAACGGCGGGTGCAGATTGTCCAGCAGTTCATGGACTGGCTGGCGAGCGAGCAGGCGTTGAGCGGGGTTTCGCTGGCGGGCAGGCCGTTGCCTTCGATTGCGGTTTGACGCTCCAATTACAGTGCAACTGTTGAAATTAAACCCGCCGCACCCAGTATGAACCCTATAGTAGCGCCCCTCTGCGGTATTTCTCGTAGCATTGCATAGATAACAATAGGTTCAAGTATCAATAGCAACGTCAAGGAGGCTACCGTAACCACCCATATATTACCGGTCGCCCGATACCCTAGCCAATAAGCGAAGACTAGGCTGATCCCGGCAATGCTAATAAAAACCATGGGCTTGAGAAACATCCCAGGTGATTCTAATAGCTTGCCGGGTAGCTTTGCAGAGTAGACCTCGCTGTAGATAGTCAAAATCTCGCCGAAGATCATCAGCATCAATGCAAGAACGATAGAGTACTCTTTTTCACGGTTGCCTCTTATTCAGACTATTAACGATTTCATCAGTTACTGTGCTACCCATTGCTTGGCTGTTGAGCAGAAAGCGTAGATCGTCGTGATCAAAGAAACGTATTTTATATTTTCTGCCTTCAAATTCTGCACTCAACCTGAGGATAACTTCCGCTTATTTTAATCTGTGGGGATAATAGGTTTACGGCGCTCTCAAAATGAATGGCTTCATCAGCTATCAAGTTTAGTTTTGTGCGTTCAGACGATTATCCAAGTCCAGAATTATGGGCTGAATCGCCTTTTTTGCCAGTCCGCTTTCTCAACCACCCCGCAGGACCTACTATCCGTTTTCACGAGAAAAAATGATCAAGGCTGACGACACACCTGCATCAGTCAGGCCTTCAGCCGAGAAAGGAGCCTCTACCTCAATGCAAGACATCCAAAGCTACCACGCCCACATCTATTTCAACGCCCACACCCTGGACCAGGCCCGAGCCCTGTGCGAGGCCGCGACCGGGAAATTTGCCGTGCAGATGGGGCGCGTCCATCAGAAGCTGGTCGGGCCGCATCCGGACTGGAGTTGCCAGTTGGCGTTCGGGCATGAGCAGTTGGCTGACGTTACGCTGTGGCTTGCGTTGAATCGCGATGGGCTGGTGGTGTTTCTGCATCCGTTGACGGGCGATGAGCTGCGTGACCATACCGATCATGCCATCTGGATGGGCGCGGTCAGGCCTCTTGATTTGAGTGCGCTGACTGGCTGATAGCCAGCTTCCTGGCCATTTTCCTTCTGCGGCTACAAGCGCATCCATCGTCGAAAAGATCGGTGTAAGATAGCTCCGCTGAAAAATGACCGCTCGGTCCGTTGCAGCGCAAACTTCAACAAGATGGTCATGCATACGCTTCAACATGATAATTCGCCCGCTACGGGCGGCTTGAGCTGAATGCTGAAAGACCAGACAGAGGATCATCAGAAATGCCGGATCTACTCATCGACGGTAAGACCCTTCACTACGCTGACCAAGGCACCGGTCCGGTTGTCCTGCTGGGTCACAGTTACCTTTGGGACAAGGCGATGTGGAGTGCGCAGATCGACACGCTGGCCAGCCGGTATCGGGTGATTGTGCCGGACCTTTGGGGGCATGGGGATTCCAGCGGTTTCCCGGAGGGCACCCGCAACCTCGATGATCTGGCTCGCCATGCGCTGGCGCTTCTGGATCATTTGAATATCGAGCGCTG
This sequence comes from Pseudomonas sp. CFBP2511, assembly GCF_030209255.1. Lineage (NCBI taxonomy): Bacteria > Pseudomonadati > Pseudomonadota > Gammaproteobacteria > Pseudomonadales > Pseudomonadaceae > Pseudomonas > Pseudomonas sp. CFBP2511. Next base: position 95,679 of record NZ_JARVSI010000003.1, read on the forward strand.
CAGTATCGTCGGGTTGTCGGTGGGCGGTATGTGGGGTGCCATTGCGGCACTGCTCGCGCCAGAGCGCATCACCGGGCTGGTGCTCATGGACACGTATCTGGGCAAGGAGACCGAGGCCAAGAAGGCCTATTACTTCTCGCTGCTCGACAAGCTGGAAGAGGCCGGTGCTTTTCCTGCGCCGCTGTTGGACATTGTGGTGCCGATCTTCTTCCGGCCTGGTATTGACCCGCAGTCGCCGGTGTATCAGGCGTTTCGGTCGGCGTTGGCGGGCATGAATGCCGAGCAGTTGCGTCAGTCCGTCGTACCACTGGGAAGAATGATTTTCGGTCGTGATGACCGGCTTGGGTTGATCGAGCAATTGAATGCCGACACCACGCTGGTGATGTGTGGCGATGCGGACATCCCGCGCCCGCCTGAGGAGACTCGTGAGATGGCCAGCCTGATTGGCTGCCCTTATGTGCTGGTGCCCGAGGCGGGGCATATCGCCAATCTGGAAAATCCCGCGTTCGTATCGGGTGCGCTGATGACGTTCCTGGCGCGGGTTAACCAGAAGCAGGGTTGAGCCGGGCTGGTTTCCGCGCTGGGCGGCCCTCAAGATCGGACGCGGAGCGTCTAGAACGGCATGCGACGCGGAGCGTCGCACGATAGTGAGATTATCGTTCCTCACTCCAGCGTGGTAATGCCTTGTGTGACGCTCCGCGTCACACGTCTGCGCGTCGCCGCGCATTCAAGCAAGGACGTCAGCACACCATCAATTCAACACACCATCCAGAATCGCGTAAACGATCCCCGAACCCACGGTGATCAGTACGACGTCGGTGCCCAGGCGGCGCCATTCGTAGCCGTCGTAACGTGGCAGGTATTGCAGTGAACGGCTGTCCAGACGTTTGCCGTAGCCGCGCGGCAGTGGTTGGCCTTTGGCGATGTGCACGCCCGGTGGCAGGGGCTGGCCCCGACCGATGACGTCGCGGTGTTGCTGGAAAGTCTCGCGTACCGGGCCGAAATCCTGCGGCGGGCGGTTGCCGCCACGGTTGTCCTGATGGGCCTGTTTGCCTGGGCCGTTGCTTTTGTCATTCCCTGGGCCGCGCTCATTGCCACGCTCATTGTGCCCGCCATTCTGTGGTCCCTGCTGCTGGCCGCCACGGTTGTCGTGCGGGCCATCACCGCGCTGATCAGGTGGTGCAGCTTGCAGCAGCGGACTGGCGCTGATCATCAGGATACCCAGCCCGGTAATAAAACGGTTTGGCAGTTTCATGGGTGCTTCCTCGGCTTTACTCAATGCAGCAAAAAGGGGTTCACGACGCTGGTCATGAACCCCTTGTGTCTTGCTACATAGAACCGCTGCCAGCGCGTTGATTCCTCTGTATCAGAAACTTTACCCTCAACTGACGCGGGCGTTACGTACGCCTTCGGCCAGTGCGGCGCACAGCGTCAACACGCCATCGATTGCCTGCTCCGGCGACTCGGCTGTGGCGATCTTGTCGACGAACGCCGAGCCCACCACAACACCGTCAGCCAGACGCGCAATGGCCGCTGCCTGCTCAGGTGTGCGGATACCGAAACCGACGCTGATCGGCAGGCTGGTGTGGCGACGCAGGCGTGCGATGGCTTCGGTGACGTGCTCGGTGGTCGCTGAACCCGCACCGGTCACACCGGCGACCGACACGTAGTAGACGAAACCGGAACTGCGCTCCAGTACGCGCGGCAGACGCGCATCGTCGGTAGTCGGCGTGGTCAGGCGGATGAAGTCGATGCCGGACGCTTGTGCAGGCGTCGCCAGTTCGGCGTCATGCTCGGGCGGCAGGTCAACGATGATCAGGCCATCGACGCCCGCTTCCTTGGCCTGTGCCACGAACGCTTCGACGCCAAAACGGTGGATCGGGTTGTAATAACCCATCAGCACAATCGGCGTGGTCTGATCGTCGACACGAAACTCGCTGACCATCTGCAAGGTTTTCAGCAAAGTCTGGCCGGCGTCCAGGGCGCGCAACGTGGCCAGCTGAATGGCCACACCATCAGCCATCGGATCGGTAAACGGCATGCCCAGCTCGATCACGTCAGCACCTGCAGCGGGCAGACCTTTGAGCACTTTCAGCGAGGTGTCGTAGCCAGGGTCGCCAGCGGTGATGAAGGTGACCAGTGCCGCGCGACCTTCGGTTTTCAGCTGGGCGAAACGTTGTTCGAGACGGCTCATACCAGCTTCTCCTGAGTGTTGTCGGCGGCTGCCATGTGGTTCATGACGGTTTGCATGTCTTTGTCGCCGCGCCCGGACAGGCACACGACCATCAAATGATCGTCGCGCAGGTTGGTCGCGCGCTTCATGGCTTCGGCCAGTGCGTGAGCGGTTTCCAGCGCCGGGATAATGCCTTCGAGCAAGCAGCACTGATGAAACGCGTCGAGCGCTTCTTCGTCGGTGATGCTGACGTATTCGACGCGCTTCACTTCGTGCAGGTAAGCGTGTTCCGGGCCGATGCCAGGGTAGTCCAGGCCAGCAGAAATCGAATGAGCGTCGGTGATTTGCCCGTCGTTATCTTGCAACAGGTAGGTGCGGTTGCCGTGCAGCACGCCCGGTACGCCGCCATTCAGGCTGGCTGCATGCTTGTCGGTGTCCACGCCATGACCGCCCGCTTCGACGCCGATGATTTCTACGCTGGCGTCATCAAGGAACGGATGGAACAGCCCCATCGCGTTGGAGCCACCACCGACGCAGGCGATCAGGCTGTCCGGCAGACGGCCTTCCTTCTCCTGCATTTGCTCTTTGGTTTCCTTGCCGATGACGGACTGGAAGTCGCGCACCATCGCCGGATACGGGTGCGGGCCTGCCACCGTGCCGATCAGGTAGAACGTGTCATCGACGTTGGTTACCCAGTCGCGCAGGGCTTCGTTCATCGCGTCTTTCAGGGTGCCGGTGCCGGAAGTGACCGGCACGATTTCAGCGCCCAGCAGCTTCATGCGGAACACGTTGGCCTGTTGACGCTCGATGTCGGTCGCGCCCATGTAGATTACGCAAGGCAGGCCGAAACGCGCGGCAACGGTTGCAGTGGCAACGCCGTGCATGCCTGCACCGGTTTCAGCGATCAGGCGTTTTTTGCCCATGCGCTTGGCCAGCAGCACCTGGCCGATGCAGTTGTTGATCTTGTGCGCGCCGGTGTGGTTGAGCTCTTCACGCTTGAAGTAGATTTTCGCGCCGCCACAGAATTCGGTCAGGCGCTCGGCGAAGTACAGCGGATTGGGACGGCCAATGTAATCGCGCTGGAAGTAGGCCATTTCCTTGATGAACTCAGGATCGGCCTTGGCGGCTTCGTACTCGCGGTTGAGGTCCAGCACCAGCGGCATCAGGGTTTCAGCTACGTAGCGACCGCCGAATGAGCCGAACAGGCCGTTGGCGTCGGGGCCGCTGCGAAAGTTGGTCTGGGTCATGAAGTGCTCCAGTTGCAGTATTAAGCGAATGGATTGAGCCGGATCGGCAATGGGTCCACTTTAACCAGCGCATGCCCGAATGAAAACCGATAAGATCGCTGCAACCTGTCAGGAAAACTCACAGATCATGAGCCGCGACCTCCCTCCTCTCAATGCTTTGCGTGCCTTTGAAAGCACCGCCCGATTCGGCAGCGTCAGTCAGGCCGCCGAGCAGCTGAGCGTGACCCACGGTGCTGTCAGCCGTCAGTTGAAAGTCCTGGAAGAACACTTGGGCGTCAGCCTGTTCAGCAAGGACGGGCGTGGCCTGAAACTCACAGATGCGGGCATTCGCTTGCGTGACGCCAGCGCCGACGCATTCGACCGGCTGCGAAGCGTGTGCGCAGAACTGAGCAAAGGCAGCGTCGATGCGCCTTTCGTGCTCGGTTGTTCCGGCAGCCTGCTGGCCCGTTGGTTTATCCCGCGCTTGAGCCGCTTGAATGCGGAGTTACCGGACCTGCGTCTGCACCTGTCGGCAGGCGAAGGTGATCTCGACCCACGTCGGCCAGGGCTGGATGCGTTGCTGGTATTTGCCGAGCCACCCTGGCCTGCAGACATGCAGGTCTTCGAGCTGGCCAGCGAACGAATCGGCCCGGTCCTGAGCCCGCGCTTTGCGCGATTCGAAAGCATGCGCGATGCGCCCGCCAACGCCCTGCTTGAAGAATCCTTGTTGCAAACCACGTCACGTCCGCAAGCTTGGCCAAGCTGGGCACAGCAGAACGGAATCGATCCGGACGCGTTGCGCTACGGTCAGGGTTTCGAGCATTTGTATTATTTGCTGGAGGCGGCCGTGGCAGGCTTGGGCATCGCGATCGCGCCGGAACCGCTGGTCATCGATGACCTGAAAGCCGGTCGCCTGGCTGCGCCGTGGGGTTTCAGTGAAACCCCGGCGCAGCTGGCGTTGTGGGTACCCAGAAGAGCGGCCGATGGACGAGCGCGGCAGCTTGCTCAGTGGTTGAAAAATGAGCTGAAGCGGTCTGGGGACCCGATCAGAAACTGATCAGTTACCGCGCTTGAACAGCAGATAGGCGGCGAGCAGGCCGATTGCACCGACGGCAACACCAGCGGTGGTCCAAGGGTGCTCTTGGGCGTAGTCACGGGTTGCCAGGGCGTTTTCGCGGGTTTTCTCTTTGACGTCTTCGTAGACATCGCTGAGCAGGCTGCGCGAATGGCTCAGCGCGCTTTCGGCGTTGGCTTTCAGGTTTTTCAGTGTCTTGCGCGACTCGTCAGTAGCGTCGTCTTTCAGGCCCTCGAGGGACTTCAAGAGGCTCTCGATCTCAGCTTCCATACTCTGCAACGAGGCCTTGCGAAGTGAAGTACTAGCCATGGTGTATCTCCTGCAATGATGAGTGGGCGTGTTGTTTCCGACTCCGGGCTTTTTGGAAAGTGCGATGGGATTTTTGCAAAATGCTGAACTTTTGCGCGCCTTCCCCTGACAGAAGCAGGGAGCGCGGTTTACGTTGCGCCTTGCCAGACACTTTCAGGAGAACTGCAATGAGCGATAACCACACGTACAAAAAAGTCGAAATCGTCGGCTCTTCCACCACCACCATCGAAGACGCCATCAATAACGCACTGGCCGAAGCCAGCAAAAGCCTCAGCCATCTGGAATGGTTTGAAGTGACCGAAACCCGCGGCCATATCGAAAACGGCAAAGTCGCGCACTTTCAGGTCACGTTGAAAGTCGGCTTTCGCATCGCGGCCAGCTGATCATCACCTGAACCTTTCGACTGGCCGATTGCCATAACCTGCGCTACACACAGATATGACCCTGTCAGGATCGATGTGTGAGCGCGGGGATGTTCAATGGGCGCCTGTTCCGATGGCGTCTGCAGTTGGCCGGACGAGAGGGATTACCCATGAAGAAGTTTTTGTTGGCTGTAGGCTTGTTGAGCATTGCAGGCACCGCCCTTGCGGCAGGCAAGCCATGTGACGAGTTGAAAAGTGAACTCGATGCCAAGCTCCAGTCGAAGGGCGTAACGTCCTACACGCTGGAAGTCGTCGAGAAAGGCAGTGCAGCCGGCAAGCAAGTGGTCGGCACCTGCGAAGGCGGCACCAAGGAAATCGTCTACCAGCGCGGTTGATGACTGATCGAGCCTGATTCAGGTCAGGCCGGTCAATCCCGTTTGCAGGTTTCACGAACATGATCGCCCCGGACTGGTTACAGTCCGGGGCGATCGTGTTTTTGGTCGAGCACTTTGCGATGCTGCTTCTCGGTTTCAGGATTCGCCTAGCCGTGTGCGACCTGCGCGAGAATCTCGTAGGACCGCAGCCTGTCTTCATGCTCGTACATGTCGCAGGTAAAGATCAGCTCGTCGGCATCGGTCTGCTCAAGCAGCACGTCCAGCTTGGCGCGGATCTTCTCCGGGCCGCCGACCATCGCCAGCCCCAGGAAGCTCGCCACCGCTTCACGTTCGTGTGGCAGCCACAGGCCGTCCATGGAATCGACCGGTGGCCGCTGCATCAGACTGTGCCCGCGCATCAGCGCCAGAATGCGCTGGTAGACCGAGGTCGCCAGGTATTCAGCCTGCTCATCGGTATCGGCTGCCGACAGCGGAACCCCGAGCATCACGTAGGGCTTGTCGAGCACGGCCGAGGGCTGGAAGTGATTGCGGTACACGCGAATGGCCTCGTGCATGTAACGCGGTGCGAAGTGCGAAGCGAACGCATAAGGCAGCCCGCGCATGCCCGCCAATTGCGCGCTGAACAGGCTCGAGCCCAGCAACCAGATCGGCACATTGGTGCCGGAGCCCGGCACTGCGATCACTTTTTGATCAGGTGTGCGCGGCCCCAGGTACTCCATCAGCTCAGTGACATCATCCGGAAAGTCTTCGGCGCTGCCGGAGCGCTCGCGGCGCAAGGCACGGGCGGTCATCTGATCGGAGCCCGGCGCGCGGCCCAGGCCTAGATCGATTCGATCAGGATAGAGGCTGGCCAGGGTGCCGAACTGCTCGGCAACCACCAGCGGCGCGTGATTGGGCAGCATGATCCCGCCAGCGCCCACGCGAATGGTTGAAGTGCCCCCGGCCAGGTACGCGAGCAGCACGGAGGTCGCCGAACTGGCAATGCCGTCCATGTTGTGGTGTTCAGCCACCCAAAAACGGTTGTAGCCCAGCTTTTCAACGTGCTGAGCGAGGCTGAGCGAATTGCGCAGGGATTCGGCGGGCCCTTTGTCGTGGCGCACGGGCACCAGATCAAGGGTCGAAATTTTTACATCTGCCAGACGTTTCATAGGCCGGGGTAGCTCCTCGAATTGAGATGGGCTGGCTGCTGGAGCTGCCCAAGATGAAACAGCAGTGCGGGCGCAAGTCGGGCTTTTCAATGGCAGTCGGGTAAAAACCTACTTAAACAGTAGGTCTTTCCGACGGTTGAACTTTCCAGAGCGGTCTATCCTCAGAACCTTGTAACAGCATTGATCCAATTCATTCCAAAAGGAGCCACCATGAGCATCGTCAAGAAAGCATCCGCCCACTGGGAAGGTGATCTGAAAAGCGGTATCGGCAGCATCTCCACGGAAACCGGCGTGTTGCGCGAAGCGCCTTACGGCTTCAAGGCCCGTTTTGAAGGCGGCAAAGGTACCAACCCCGAAGAACTGATTGGTGCGGCCCACGCGGGCTGTTTCTCGATGGCACTGTCCATGATTCTGGGCGACGCAGGCCTGAAGGCTGACAGCATCGATACCAGCGCCGAGGTTTCGCTGGATCAGGTTGAAGGCGGTTTCGCCATCAGCGCTGTGCACCTTGTCCTCAAGGCCAAAGTGCCAGGAGCAACACAGGAACAGTTCGACGAACTGACCAAGAAAGCCAAAGAAGGCTGCCCGGTTTCGAAAGTGTTGAACGCCAAGATCACGCTGGACGCCACATTGGTGAGCTGATCCTCGGTAAACCTGGCGGGGGCGCCTTGTGCGCTCCCGTATCTGCTGTATAAAGCTGGCTGCTTCATCTGTCATGCGTTGATTGGCGCATGGTTTGATTTTGATCAGGAGTCGAGCATGAAACGTTTTATTCTGGCAGCAACCTGCACTTTGCTGGCAACCAGCGCCCTGGCGGCCCCGAAATCCTGTGATGAACTCAAGGATGAAATCGAAGCCAAGATCCAGGCCAACAATGTCACGTCCTACACACTGGAAATCGTTAGCAACGAAGAAGCCACCGACCCGAACATGGTCGTCGGCAGCTGCGAAAACGGCAGCAAAAAAATCATCTACCAGCGTAATGATCGCTGATCAGATGCAGTGCACACCGCCCTCTTCTTCCTCTTCGGCCACTACGTTGCGTTTCTCATCGTAAAGCCAGGCGTCGACACTGTTCGCCAGTGAGCGCACCTCCAGCATGTAGTGCTGCCCTGCAGCGAAGTGCTTGTAACGAACACTGACGTAACAGGTGATCTCGGTGTACTCATCACCGATCATCCCCATCCCGCCTGAGCGGTATTCGTAGTCATAACGCACCTGCAACTCATGGCTGCCCGGCGTCACCTGAAAATAGCGCCCGTCGTAGGTGTTCTTGCCATCCAGTTTGTCGGCCATGATCAACTGGCCGGTGATTGTGCGCATGTCGATCCACGCCATGTTTGGATCAACCGCAGGCAGGGGGCCGGCGCATCCGGCGAGGGTTAATGCGGTTATCAGGGTTGTGAGGCGCATTATCGTGGTCCTGGGTTTTGTGGACTGAGGTGTTGCTGGGTCATACCCTGCCACACGCGTGACAGGCGTCTGCAGATGATTGGACTGGAAGATGGCTTCCACGAGCAAGGCGGATGGTGGGAGTGAGCTTGCTCACGAATAGGCTACCACTCACCCATTACCAAACATCTGCCACAACGACGCCCCCACTCCGGTAATGCTTTCCCCGGCGATCAGCCCCGCTGCCGCAGTAATCGCGAAACGTTCGGTGAGGCTGGCCCAGCGACAGCTGACTGTCCACGTGAGCACCGCGCCAAGGGCCATCATCAACGACACCGAAGCCGGCAAGACAAACGCCAGGCCCAGCGCAGCGGCGCTTGGCAAGTAACGGGCGCGACGGGCGGGCAGCGTGCTGTCGAGTACCCCAAGCAACAGGCCCGTCAGGCCTGCAATAAAGATGGCCCAACGGATGCTCGCTGATAACGAGTCCAGCCCGTGGGTCAGGGTTTGCGCCACAGCCTTCCAGGTGGCCACTGCCGGAGCGGGCCACTCCTCAGTGAGCAACATGCTTTGCGGGTCTGGAATCAGCGCCATATAAGCCAGCACTCCGACAATACTGCCGACGAAAATCCCCAGTGTCTGCGCGACCAACTGCTTGCGTGGCGTGGCCCCGATCGCCTTGCCCACCTTGAAGTCGTTCATCAGATCGGTGCATTGCCCGGCCGAACCGCCCGCCGTGTTGGCGCTCATCAGATTGATCGTTACCTGCCCTGGCGCGACGATGCCGAAGCTCAGTTGCGATAACTGCCCGATAGCACCAATGGGCGGAATGCCCGTCGCACCAACCACCCTGGCGGCCACCGCTGCCAGGCAAATGGCCAGAGGAATGGTCAACAGAGCCATCCACAGATTGATGCCGAACAACAGCGCCTGCAGGCTTACCACCAGAATGATCGACAACAGCAGACCGAGTGCCGGCCCCGCCTTAGGCACGGCCCAGATCGTCCCGCTGTTCGCTTTGGTGGACCTGTGCAATCCCCATAAACGAATCGCGAGCGACGCCAGCGTCGAGCAGACCATCAAACTCACACCCGGCCACAGCAACCACTCCACCAGCGCCGCGAACTGCGGGCCACTGCTGCCGGCCGGTAACGTCACCAGCCCTTGCGCCAATAACCACGGCGCCAGCCCGCCCCACGCCAGCAAGGCACCAAGCAACAGCGTCACCCCCACACGAATGCCGATGATTGCACCGAACCCCACCAATAACAGCGAAGGGTCTGCGGTAAACGTCAAACGCTCCAGCGACGCACTCGGCGACCAGCGCGGGAACGCCCACACAAACGTATCGACCCACTTCGCCAAGCCGGACAGCAACGCAGCACTGAGCAACACCTTCAACCGCGTAGCCGCTTCCCGGCCATGGTTGTAGATGTGCAGCAGCGTCTCCAGCGTCGCCATGCCCTCCGGGAACTTCAGCGATGTGTCATTGAGCAACGACGGCCGTAAATACCACGCAATCCAGATCCCCAGAAAACTCACCGAAAACACCCACGCCATCATCGGAATCGCATCCAGCTGCTGCCCCGTCAACAAGGTATAAGCCGGAATCGGCGCCACCAACCCACCGGAAATAATCGACGCCGCCGCCGACGCTACCGTCTGATTGATATTGCTCTCGTGCAACGTCCACGGCGGCTGATGGGGCGAGCGTTTGGCCAGCCCTTGCCAGATGGCGTAACCGATCAGCAGCGCAATGATCGACATGTTGAACGACCAACCGATCTTCAGGCCCGCGTAGACATTGGAAGGGGTTAGCAGGATGCCCAGAACGATGCCGGTGATGACGGCACGCAGGCTGAGTTCGCGCTGGACCGGGGGGATTTGCGGGGTTGGGGCTGTAGGCATGCGAAGTCCTTTCGGCGGTGGGCGTTGAGGAGCGTATGTAGAAGGGAGTGTTGAGGTAGAGGAAGGTTCAGGGATGGGGCGATAGGGACGCCGAGCAATGATGTTTTTGCGTCTGGCGTCAGAAAGTACCGGTTCAAAAAAGTTGATCACTTCGCGACGCAAGGTCACTTGGGTGATGTTATTTTGATATTGGTTATGGCACTCTAACCTTAAGCACTCGGCCTATAACAGGCTGTGGATGGATTATCTCAAGAACGGAATCTGGCATGACTACGCAAAAAGACGAAAGCAGTTCCTCACTGATGAAGATGGTAGAGGCCATTTCCATCAGCTCTCAGGATGCACGTGATTTGGTTGCCCAGTACGAAAACCAAGCACGCAGCTCGTCTCCATCCGCGACAGACGAAAAAATTCAGGGCGCGGTTGTCGATAAAATTATCAGCCGCTACTCAAAGCTGGCTGCTACGTCTGGTGCCGTCACCGCTCTTCCTGGTGTCATTCCCGGTATTGGTACTGCGGTGAGTGCTGTTGGCGGCGGTTTGGCGGATATATCTGTATGTATGAAATTGCAGATCGATATGACCATGTGCTTGGCAGTGGCAATCAACGGCAAGATGTCTAACGAAGATGCCAAGCATATGTCATATATCATTGCGCTTTACGGCTCCTTGGAGCAGATGGGGTCTGCTGGCGCCACCAAGATAGCTAGCAAGGCTGGTGTGCGGATGGTGCGACAGTATTTGAAGGGGCCTACGCTTCAGATCATCAAGGAATTGTTTGCGAAGATCGGTATTTCTTTCACTCAGAAAGCCGCAGCAAAAATTATTCCGTTCGGGATTGGCGTCATCGTGGGCGGAACAGCTAACTATGCACTTACCTCCTACGTTGGAAAAACCGCTCGTGACACTTTTCGTCTGAACCTGAAAGAAGATATAACTATTGAGTAATTGGCAGAGGCTATAGATTCGTGAAGTTGAACGGTTGAGTAAGTTTTTAGTTGGTAGTTATCACATAATAAGATCGACATGCGACTATCAGTCATAATTAGACTAAAAGCACGCAATTGAACTCATTAGTATCGTACTCATATGCCCTGCGGCTTTGATTTTGGCTCTTGCTCGACCCTCAGACTCAGAGCGTCGAGCACTGATAAGGATGATTGACAGACAATCATTGGTGTAGATACACGCCATTTATGCCAACTAACAGTTAATGGTTTTAGGGAGAAAAAAATGCCATCTATGGATTTTGAAGTTGAAAAACAAAACTTCTGTGATTATTACAATGGAAACCATGGGCTGTTGGATGGCGCGAAAAACTCTTTTATAACGTTAGTTAACTCTCTGATCAGAAGTTCAAGCGATATAGCGTTGTCGAAAATAGAAGGTCGCGTCAAAGACAGGGATGAGTGTGTAAAAAAATTCATTGAAAAGTACAAGGTAGGACTTGAGTCCAGCGCTCAAGATTATCAAATACTAGATCATATTACTGACCTTATAGGTGTGCGCGTAGTTTGTCTATATGAAGATGATATAGAAAAAATTAAGGAGCTTCTTAGTGATCATTTTAAGGTCATAGATATTACTGATAAAATCGCGCAGATTGAAAATACCGAGAATTCATTTGGTTATAAAGGGTTGCATTTGGACTTGGAGTTAAACGAAAAGCGCAAAGAGTTACCCGAGTATTCGCAATTCGTTAACCTTGGTTTTGAGGTTCAAGTCCGCACCATAATTCAGGACTCGTGGAGTGTGTTGGATCACAAAATAAAGTATAAAAAATCTATCCCAATTAATCTTAAGCGAAGAATTAACTCCTTGGCTGCGCTATTTGAGGTGGCCGATCGGGAGTTTCGAGAAATCCGCAATGCTACTGTTGAGGGCATGAAGGCCGAGGATATTCCGCAAGAGCAAATTAGTCGGGAGTCTGATCAAATTGAATCGGGAGAATTGTATCCCAAGATCACTCCTTCATCTCTCAATGCTTTCAGTTTCTTGAAAATTGCACACCACTTTTTTAACGAGTTCGAGTTTGAGGCGCGGAAAGTTGATGGCTTTACAGAAGAGGTTGTTTCTCTTAAGCCGGACTTAAGTCGAGGGAAATTTAACTTTTACATGCGGGAAAATATATCGAAAGTAAAAAGGTATAAAGAATTTTTTGAAAAAAATTATCCGAGCTATAAATTTGACCCATACACAGTGATTAGGCACTGTTTATATCTAGGCGAGAAAGATCTTTTTGAAAGGCTGCTAACCGCTCAGCATTCGGAGGTTTTTGATGCGTGGTTGGCGAATAACAGCTAACAGTACCTGCCGTCGGTTTCTCGGGCGAATTGAAACTGTGTCGCCCGTATCTTTGACTTTTTCCAGATAAAGTCGTCTCTAGAAAAAGCTGAAAATTTTTATGGCGATTAACATTGTTATGGGAGATTTTAAGCTAAGTAAGCCTCTAGGAAGGCTAACTATCAGGATGATGAGCAACAGGAATATTGCGCTATTACCATGCCTCCAATGTATGTTGACTGGATAAGCGCATGGGCTCAGCTGGAATTATTGATGACCGTAATAACTCTCGTTTTTACGTTGATCTTGCCTGACTGCGGGAATCTCGTGTCGATAACCAAGCCAGCCCTGACCGAACCATAGCGAAAGTGTAAGGCGACCCCTGTGCTCAAGACAAAACCGCCTATGCTCGCAGGCTTGTAGCGCCTGCGAATGACAATGGGCCTTCGGTCCTTAAAGTAGTCGTGCCATCCGGCGCCTGCGAATCCATGCAGCCATGTGGTAACCGCCTCCTGCGGTAAACACGATTGCGAACAGGCCCGTCAGCAGGCTCACGCCCCATAGCGCGCCCTGGTCTTCAATGATCGCGGTGCTGGAGGGGGCTTCGCCGAGGTAGAGCACTGTCACCGGGTCGCCCACCGAATAGCCGAATATAAAGCCGCCTTGGGGGTAGCTGACCGCTTTGCCCACAGCATCGGTGAAGTCCACTTGTGGGTGGCTGCCGCCCGCATTCAGGGCGCTGACATGCCCTTCAGCGCGTTGCGCCTGGGCCAGGAAGTTAATCCGGTCAACGACCAGGCAAACAGTAAGGTAGAGCAGGCACAGGCCCAGCGGGATGAAAATCAGCGCGCGGGGCAGATCACCTCGCCCGCAAGTGGGTGTTTTGGTCATGGCAGGTCCTTTGCGTTGTTCGTAAGCGCCGGCTATTACAGTGAACCGGCAGGTGTCTGTCAATTAGAGGGGGTTAACACGCAGCGCAATGCGCCGCCTCATACCCTCACAACACTTGCACACCCGCACACCCGTGCGGCATAACATCACCGTATCGACACCACCCAAGCCCTGCCCTCCATGCCCAGACCCCCTGCCTCACGCCTTCGCCACCTGTTCGCGCTAACGGCCCTTACGCTGCTCGCCGGTTGCTCCAGCGTTTCCTACTATGGTCAGTTGGCGCAGGGCCAGTGGCAGTTGCTGCAGGCGCGTGAGCCTGTGGAGAAGATTATTGCCGACCCGACTCGAGACGCAGGTTTGCGCGAGCACTTGGCTCGGTCACAGTTGGCGCGCAGGTTTGCCAGCGAGCATTTGCATCTTCCGGATAACAAGAGTTATCGCCTGTATGCGGATCTGGGGCGGACTTATGTGGTGTGGAATGTGTTTGCGACGGACGAGTTTTCGCTCGACCCGGTGACGCACTGTTTTCCGATTGCCGGGTGTGTCGCGTATCGCGGTTATTACAGCCCTGGCGGGGCGCGTGGCGAGGCGGCGTTGCAGCGCCAGGCGGGCAAGGACGTTTATTTGAGTGGCGTGGAGGCCTACTCAACGCTGGGCTGGTTCGATGATCCGATTCTCAGCTCGATGCTGGGTTGGGGCGACGAGCGCTTGGCGACGCTGATTTTTCATGAGTTGGCGCATCAGCGTTTTTATGTGAAGGACGACACCGAGTTCAATGAGTCCTACGCCAGTTTCGTCGAGCAGGAAGGTAAGCGGCAGTGGCGTGCTGCCCGGGGCTTGCCGCCGGAGAGTGTTTCTCAGTCGGCGCGGCGTGATCAGTTCATTCGGTTGGTGCTGGAGACTCGCGAGCGGCTAAAGGCGCTTTATCGTCAGCCGTTGTCGGCAGAGGTGATGCGGGCGCGCAAGGCTGCGGAGTTCGAGCGGTTGCGCCGTGATTATCTGCAGATGCGTGATGAACAGTGGGCGGGCGACAAGCGTTTCGATGGCTGGGTCAACGGCCCGATGAACAACGCAAAGTTGCTGCCGTTTGGCCTTTATGATCAGTGGGTGCCAGCATTTGCGGCGTTGTTCAGGCAGGTCAATGGCGATTGGCCGGCGTTTTATCAGGCGGTGGAGAAGCTGGGCGGGCTGCCGGTCGAGCCGCGCAAGGCGGCGCTGCGGCGGTTGATGCACTGAGCGCGATCATCGTTACTACGCTCCGCGTGGTAATGCCTTTCTGGACGCTCTGCGTCCGGTCTTGAGTGAGCGGCGCTGCGCAGATTTGTGACGCAGAGCGTCATGGGATGCATTCCTAAGCTGGAGCGTAGGAACGATAGTTACGGCTTATCAAACCCTTCAGCCAGATGCTGGTCCTTGAGCTTCACGTAGTTGGTGGCGCTGTACGGAAAAAAGGCGATTTCCTTTTCGGTCAATGCACGCGCCTGTTTGACTGGCCTGCCGACATACAAAAAGCCGCTTTCCAGCACTTTGCCCGGTGGCACCAGGCTGCCTGCGCCGATGATCACTTCATCTTCCACCACTGCGCCATCCATGATGGTGGTGCCCATGCCGACCAGGATGCGGTTGCCAATGGTGCAGCCATGCAGCATCGATTTATGGCCGATGGTCACCTCGTCGCCGATCAGCAGCGGGAAGCCATCGGGGTTGAAGGGGCCGGCGTGGGTGATGTGCAGCACGCTGCCGTCCTGCACGCTGGTGCGCGCGCCGATGCGGATGCGGTGCATGTCGCCGCGTACGACCGTCAGCGGCCAGATGGAGCTGTCGGCACCGATTTCGACGTCACCGATAACCACCGCTGAATGATCGATAAAGGCCCGTTCGCCGAGGGCTGGGGTGTGGTCCTGAAACTTGCGAATGGCCACGATAGGCTCCTTCTTTGGCAGTGATAGACGTCTGGAACAGGTTTGGGTGCTGCGCACGGCATCGATTGTAATTAAGATGGCTGAGTGTTTCTTCCAGGCAAGGTGCAAAACCGTGAGCGCGAACAACCCTCTTCTGCAATCGTACGACCTGCCACCCTTTTCGGCGATTCGTGCCGAACATGTCAAACCTGCTATCGAACAAATCCTGGCCGACAACCGTGCCGCGATTGCCGACATCCTCACCAAACAGGGCTCGACGCCGACCTGGGCCGGGCTGGTGTTGACCATGGACGAGCTGAACGACCGCCTGGGCGCTGCCTGGAGCCCGGTCAGCCATCTGAATGCCGTGTGCAACAGCCCTGAACTGCGTGAAGCGTATGAGTCGTGCCTGCCGGCATTGAGCGCCTACTCCACCGAGATGGGCCAGAATCGCGCACTGTTTCAGGCTTATGAAGCGCTGGCCAACAGCCCTGAGGCCGCAGGCTTTGACGTCGGTCAGAAGACCATTCTGGAGCAATCGCTGCGCGACTTCCGCCTGTCCGGCATCGACCTGCCGCCCGAGCAGCAGAAACGTTATGCGCAAGTGCAGAGCAAATTGTCCGAGCTGGGCAGCCAGTTTACCAACCAGTTGCTCGATGCCACTCAGGCCTGGACCAAGCTGGTCGCTGACGAGTCCGCCCTCGCCGGCCTGACCGATTCTGCCAAGCAACAGATGGCCGCGGCTGCCAAGGCCAAGGACCTCGAAGGCTACTTGATTACCCTGGAATTCCCGAGCTACTACGCGGTAATGACCTACGCCGAAGACCGTGCCCTGCGCGAAGAAGTCTACGCAGCGTACTGTACCCGTGCTTCGGACCAGGGTCCAAACGCTGGCAAGAACGACAATACGCCGGTGATGGAGCAGATTCTCGATCTGCGCCAGGAGCTGGCGCAGTTGCTCGGCTACGCGAACTTTGCCGAGCTGAGCCTGGCGACCAAGATGGCAGAGTCCAGTGATCAGGTGTTGAGTTTCCTGCGTGATCTGGCCAAACGCAGCAAGCCGTTCGCTGCTCAGGACCTGGAGCAGCTCAAGGCTTATGCGGCCGAACAGGGTTGCCCGGACCTGCAAAGCTGGGACAGCGGTTTTTACGGCGAGAAGCTGCGCGAACAGCGTTACAGCGTTTCCCAGGAAATCCTGCGCGCCTACTTCCCCATCGATAAGGTGCTCGGCGGTCTGTTTGCCATCGTCCAGCGTCTGTACGGCATCGAGATTGCCGAGCAGAAAGGCTTCGACACCTGGCACCCGGACGTTCGTCTGTTCGAGATCAAGGAAAACGGCCAGCACGTCGGGCGTTTCTTCTTTGATTTGTATGCTCGCGCCAACAAACGTGGCGGTGCCTGGATGGATGGCGCCCGTGATCGTCGTCGCACTGCGCAAGGTGCGCTGCAAAGCCCGGTGGCTAATCTGGTATGCAACTTCACGCCGGCCGCTGCCGGTAAGCCTGCGCTGCTGACCCACGATGAAGTCACCACCCTGTTCCACGAATTCGGTCACGGCTTGCACCACCTGCTGACCCGCGTCGAGCATGCGGGTGTTTCCGGTATCAATGGCGTGGCATGGGATGCGGTCGAGTTGCCGAGCCAGTTCATGGAAAACTGGTGCTGGGAGCCTGAAGGTCTGGCGCTGATCTCCGGTCATTACGAAACCGGCGAGCCACTGCCGCAGGACCTGCTGGAGAAAATGCTCGCCGCCAAGAACTTCCAGTCCGGTCTGATGATGGTGCGTCAGCTGGAGTTCTCGCTGTTCGACTTTGAATTGCACGCCACCCACGGTGACGGGCGCAGCGTGCTGGATGTGCTGGAAGGCATTCGTGACGAAGTGTCGGTCATGCGTCCGCCTGCCTATAACCGTTTCCCGAACAGCTTTGCGCACATCTTTGCAGGCGGTTACGCAGCCGGTTACTACAGCTACAAGTGGGCCGAAGTACTGTCTGCCGATGCGTTCTCCAAGTTCGAGGAAGACGGCGTGCTTAACGCCGAAACCGGTCGGGCGTTCCGCGAAGCCATTCTGGCGCGTGGCGGCTCACAGGCGCCGATGGTGCTGTTCGTCGACTTCCGCGGACGTGAGCCGTCGATTGACGCATTGTTGCGTCACAGTGGCTTGAGTGAGGACGCGGCAGCATGACCGATACACCGGCAGTCATTACCAAGAAACGCTTCATCGCCGGGGCTGTATGCCCGGCGTGCAGCGAGCCTGACAAACTCATGATGTGGAGCGAAAACGACGTGCCGCACCGCGAGTGCGTCGGCTGCGGGTACAGCGATACGCTCAACGAACAAGGTATTTCGATACCCAAAGAGCTGGGCACGCGGGTTAACAAGGCGGTGGTCAAACCGGCGGATCCGAAGGTCCAGGGCGTGCAGTTCTTTCCGAATCCAAAGTTGAAGAAGCCGGTTGATCTGGGATGAATTGATCTGCGTGTTTCACGTGAGGCGTTTTAACTAAAAGGTTCGCTCGTTTGAGCGAACCTTTTTTTATCAGCCCCTCGCCGTCGAGGCTCTCAAGAGCGGAATCACCAATCGGCAAGCTCCCCCACCTTTTTTCTGAACGCCAGCGCCAAGTCATGGAGCACGTCTTCGTCCCTGCCCAATTCGCCTTCTATTATCTTGTATCGCCCGTGAGGGTAGAGTTTTATCAGGGCATGTTCTTGCAGTTCATCTTCCTCGTAAAACTCAATGGCTATTACAGGATGGTTATGTCGCTCAGTATCTTCAGCCCACAACCGAATCTCGTACTTGACCATCACCCACCTCTTTTTCAGGTAAATGCGCCTGTACCCGATAGCCGAGTTGGCGTTTCGCTACACTAGGCTTGAATAAAAAGTGCGTCTACTGACAGAACTGACAGGTGGTTTTTTGTACAGGAAGGAAAAGCATCTAACGATGGCAGAAATAGCGCTGATTAGTGCAGTCTGGACAAGCGGCGGGTGCCGCTTGCCCTTGAGCAGGTGTATAGCTTCAGGCTGATGCCTGCAGCCTGCGTTTCTCTGCCAGCACGCTACGCCCGTAAAGCACGGCAATGGCAGTAAGGGCGATGGCCTGTGCACCGAGCGAGTACAGGTCGGCGTGAATGCCCAGCCAGTCGAACTCGAAGAACGGCACTGGCCGGGTACCGAAGATGCCAGCTTCTTGCAGGGCCTTGACGCCATGCCCGGCGAACACCACCGACAGCGCACACAGCAGTGCAGCGTTGATGCCAAAGAACAGCGACAGCGGCAGTTTCGCCGAGCCGCGCAGAATCACCCACGCCAGACCGACCAGCAGCACAAGTGCCGTGGCGCCGCCCGCCAGCACTGCGTTGTGCCCGGCTGGTCCTGCCTGCAGCCACAGGGTTTCGTAGAACAAAATGACTTCGAACAGCTCGCGATACACCGAGAAGAACGCCAGCACCGCGAATCCGAAACGGCCACCGCCGCCGACCAGGCTGCTTTTGACATAGTCCTGCCAGGCAGCTGCATGGCGACGGTCGTGCATCCACACGCCTAGCCAGAGCACCATCACGCTGGCAAACAACGCGGTGGCCCCTTCCAGCAACTCACGCTGTGCGCCGCTGACGTCAATGACATAAGCCGCCAGTGCCCAGGTCCCGAGACCGGCCAGCAGCGCCAGGCCCCAGCCCACGTTGACGCTGCGCACGGCGGACTGTTGGCCGGTGTTACGCAGGAACGCCAGAATCGCCGCCAGCACCAGAATCGCTTCCAGCCCTTCGCGCAGCAGGATCAACAGGCCTGAGATGTAGCTCAGCGAAAGGCTCAGACCATCGCTGCCCAGCAGGCCTGCCGACTCTTTGAGTTTGGCTTTGGCCACCTCAAGCTTTTGCTCGACCTGTGGTAGCGGCAGGCTGTCCTGCAATGACTGACGGTAAGCCATCAGGCTCTTTTCGGTGTCTTTACGGATGTTGGCATCGACGTTATCCAGCGAGCTTTCGACCAGCTCAAAACCTTCCAGATACGCCGCCACCGACAAATCGTAGGCCTGCTCGCGATCACCCGCTTTGTAGGCCGCCAGGCTCTTGTCCAGCGTTACACCGGTGTAATCGAGCAGTTGCGCCGGGCCGCGCTGCACCTGCGGCGGTTGTGCGCGCTGGGCGCGGAAGGTCGCTGCGGCGTCCGGGCCTTCCGCAGCCTGTACCTCGGCGGGGGTTTGACGGGCCAGGTCTGCCAGGTTGAACGCCTTGGTGGCAGTGGCCACAGGTTGCGCGCTGAAGCTTGCGATATAGGTCGCGATGTCCCAGCGCTGGCGATCATCCAGCTGGTCGGCGAACGCGGGCATATCGGTGCCGGCAATGCCCAGGCCGAGGGCGTTGTAGAGATCGTAAAGACTCAGGCGATCCAGCCGCGCAGTGTCACGCAGGTTCGACGGCGGCGGCTCCAGACCGATACCTGCCGGGCCGTCACCTGCACCGGTGTCGCCATGACAGACCGAGCAATGCTGAGCATACAGAGGCGCGCCACGGGCTGGGTCTGGCGTGATGGCGGGTGCCTGGCTGACCTCATAGGCCACAGCCAGTTTTGCCGCTAGTTGCCGTGCCTGACGCGCAACCTGTGTGCCGTCCTGTTTGCTGCTCACGGCATTTTTCAGCTGCGCAACAGCCTGTTCCAGATCCGCGCGCTCGGCGCGTTGCGGCAGAGCGAGCACAAGGCCTTGTAGCGTGGTCAGGGCTTCAATCTGCTGCTGGTAGTCGGCAGCTTCGACAACCTTGCCGTCCGCCACGCTGGCCGGGTAGTCAGCACCCAGATAATCCAGCAGGTGCAACGCCTGGGCTGCGCCCTCGACAGGGTCGGCCAGCGCGATGCTACTGCACAGCGTCAGTAGCGGCACCAGCAGCCAGACAAGGAAACGAGAACGGAGGGGCATTGCAGAATCTCAACAAGAATGCGATGCGTTGCATTGTTCACTCCGCAGGAGCGCTACTCAAGAGTCGAGATGGATTTTTGTTACTGAATTTTACAATCAGCCCATATGGGTTCCTGAAACAGTGCCTGATGCCCTGTTTCAGGTGATCGGGACACGGGCAAAAGCCGGTGTGCGGCCGATTCAGGCCGTGCCGCGGTGCAACGTCGCGAGAAAACCGGCCGCGCCGACGAACAGGCTGGCAAAGGTGCGGTTCAGGCGACGCTGTTGGCGAGGGGTCTTGAGCGCACGCAACACCTTTGACGCCAGCCCGGTGTAACCCGCCATGACGATCAGATCGACCACGACCATGGTCGCGGCGATGATCACGTACTGCATGAACAGCGGAGCAGTCGGCTCGATGAACTGCGGCAGGATCGCCAGGATGAAGATCAGCGCCTTGGGGTTGCTGATGTTGACCAGAAAACCGCGGAACACCAGCGTCATCGGCTTGCCCACCGGGCGCACGGCGGATTCGTCGGCAAGGTCGGTGGGCGATGCGCGCCACTGTTTGATGCCCAGATAGACCAGATACGCCACGCCGAACCACTTGATCAGCGTGAAGGCCATCTCGGAAGCTGCCAATACCGCGCCAAGCCCGGCCGCGACAATCGCGATCTGCGCCACCAGCGCTATCTGCAGCCCCAAGGCATTCCAGTAGCCGCGCAGGAAACCGTATTGCAGGCCGCAGGACATCGAGGCGATGGCACCCGCGCCAGGAGAGAGGCTGATAATCCAGCAGGCCGCAAAAAAGCCCAGCCACGTTTCAAGTGCCATTGCGCACCTCGCGAAAGTCGAATGTTCGCTAAATTAATGCGTGTTGTTTCGCAAAGCCAATTATTTCTAGTCCTGCTCATCCGCCGGTTTTGCAGCCACCATCTGCGGGAACAGATCACTGCCGCGCCAGCGACGCACCGACTTCTGAAAGAACTGGCTATTGGGCACCTGAACCAGCGCGCCGCCGGCTTCCGGGGTCTCGATCAGGGTGGTGAACATCAGGTTGATGGCGACCACCCTGCCCTTCACGCCGGGCTTGTCCAGCGTATCGACCAGCTCGACCATGTCGCCAATGCGGAACGGGCCGATGGTGAAGATCAGAATGGCGCAAAGCAGGTTCGACAGCACGCTCCACATTGCGAAGAACGCGACAGCCGCGACCGCCACAAAGCCGGACAGCGCAGTCCACAAAACCGTTGCCGAAACACCAAGCCTGCCCAGCACGAAGACGAAAGCGCTGCCCATGATCAGCCAGCGCAAGCCGCCGCGAACCGGCACCAGCAGCTCCGGCGGCAGCGGATAACGTTCGCCCAGCCCGGTCAGAAAGCCGCCCACGACGCGTTGCAACACATAGCCGGCCAGCAGAATCAGCAAAATCTGCACGCCGATCAACAGCGGTTCTATCCAGTAGGCGGATATCGGCAACCCCAGGACTTCCATCAGACTTCTGCCTTGATCACGACAATGCTTCCAGCTCGGCCTGCATAGACTCGAGCAATTCCAGTGCTTGCATCCAGGCGTCTTCCAGCTCGGACTCACGCACTTTCAGTTTCGCCTGCTCGGCCAGCAGATCGCGCAGCTTGTCCTTGTTGGCAGCCTCATAGTTGGTGCTGTCCGCCAGTGCCTCTTCGACCTTGGCGAGTTTTTCATTCACCAGGCCGAGGTCGCGCTCCAGCTTGTCGGCTTCACGCTTGTGCGGGGCCAGTTGCTGGCGCAAGGCCGCTGCCTGCTGACGCTGGGCCTTTTTGTCGGTTTTGTCGGCATTGACCGGCGTGTTGCTGACCGGCGCGTTGCGCAGTCTGTAGTCCGCCAGCCAGCGTGTGTAGTCATCCAGATCGCCGTCGAACTCCTGCACGCGGCCGTCGGCCACCAGCAGGAAGTCGTCGGTGGTGCTCTTGAGCAAGTGCCGATCGTGAGACACCACCAACACCGCACCGCCAAATTCCTGCAGGGCCATGGTCAGCGCCAGACGCATTTCCAGGTCCAGGTGGTTGGTCGGTTCGTCGAGCAGCAGCAGGTTGGGTTTTTCCCAGGCAATCAGTGCCAGCGCCAGGCGGGCTTTTTCACCACCCGAGAAATTCAGCACCGGCTCGTCCAGACGCGCGCCACGGAAGTCGAAGCCGCCGAGGAAGTCGCGCAGGGTCTGCTCACGCTCGGTCGGCGCCAGACGCTGCAAGTGCAGCAATGGGGTGGCCTTGGCGTCCAGTGAGTCGAGCTGATGCTGGGCGAAGTAGCCAACCGTGAGGTTTTCACCACGCACCAGCCGGCCGCTCTGCGGCTCAAGCTCGCCAGCCAGGTTTTTGATCAGTGTCGACTTGCCGGCGCCGTTGGGGCCTAGCAGGCCAATACGTGCGCCCGGCGTCAGTTGCAGCTTGACCTTCTCCAGGACGGTCTTGTCGCCATAACCCAGGCGCGCGTCGGACAGGTCCAGCAGCGGGCTGGAGATCTTGTCGGACTCACGGAAGACGAAGTTGAAGGGCGAGTCAACGTGGGCAGCGGACAGCTCTTCCATGCGCTCCAGCGCCTTTATGCGGCTCTGTGCCTGGCGGGCCTTGGTGGCTTGTGCCTTGAAGCGCGCAATGTACTTCTCCATGTGCGCACGTTGCACTTGCTGCTTCTCGTAGGCCTGTTGCTGCTGGGCCAGACGTTCGGCGCGGGCCCGCTCGAAGGCGCTGTAGCCACCGCGATACAAGGTGATCTTGCGCTGCTCGACGTGAGCGATGTGATCAACCACGGCATCGAGAAAGTCCCGGTCGTGGGAAATCAGCAGCAAGGTGCCGGGGTAACTCTTGAGCCAGTCCTCAAGCCACAGAATGGCGTCGAGGTCCAAGTGGTTGGTGGGCTCATCGAGCAACAGCAGGTCTGAAGGACACATCAACGCCTGCGCCAGGTTCAGGCGCATCCGCCAGCCGCCGGAGAAGCTGCCAACCTGACGCTCCATCTGCTCGTTGGTGAAGCCCAGGCCCGCCAGCAGCTTGCGCGCACGCGCGTCGGCGGTGTAGCCGTCGGCACTGTCGAGCTCCGAATGCAGGCGCGCCTGAGCAGCGCCGTCCTGCGCCGCTTCGGCCTCGGCCAGCGAGCTTTGTACTTCGCGCAGGCGCTCATCGCCGTCCAGCACGTAGTCCACTGCCAGGCGTTCGAGGGTATCGACCTCCTGACGCATGTGCGCGATGCGCCAGTCGGCGGGTAGCAGGCAGTCGCCGGCGTCGGGCGTCAGCTCTGCGCGCAGCAAGGCAAACAGGCTGGATTTCCCGGCGCCATTGGCACCGATCAGGCCGGCTTTATGGCCGGCGTGCAGGGTCAGCTCGGCGTCTTCTAGCAGACGTTGCGGACCACGCTGTAAGGTAAGGCTTTGAAGTCGAATCATAATGGCGGCGGAGTCTACCAGCTTCGTCCTGAACAGGTGGATCACTATGCCTTCAGCGCTCTGGAGTTTCACCCTCGATTTCTACGCCCGACCGGGTGTGGAGCAGGCTTGTCTGACGCTGCAAGCCAACGGGGGCAATGTGTGCATGGTGCTTTGCGGGGTCTGGCTCGGTGCGCGCGAAGTGGCCTGCACCGCACAACGATTAGCACAAATAAGACAATTGGCGACGCCC
This sequence comes from Pseudomonas sp. CFBP2511, assembly GCF_030209255.1. Classification (NCBI taxonomy): domain Bacteria; kingdom Pseudomonadati; phylum Pseudomonadota; class Gammaproteobacteria; order Pseudomonadales; family Pseudomonadaceae; genus Pseudomonas; species Pseudomonas sp. CFBP2511. Next base: position 119,290 of record NZ_JARVSI010000003.1, read on the forward strand.
TGGCACGACGATGTGGTGCGTCCGCTGCGTAATTTACGCAGTGAATGGCGAAATGCGGCACTTGAGGATGTTGCGCTTGGCGGGTTGCGAGCAAAGGTCAAGGCGCTGGAACTGGAGGCCGAGCAGAGTTTGATGGCACGGCTTGAGGGGCTGAGCGCAGATTGGCCCGCTGGCGAGGCAAGGGATGCCGAGGAGTGGCTGATCGGGCTTGTCGATGAACGTGCAGAAGGCTGTGTCGAGGGTCACCGCGATGCGCTGCATGTGCTGCGCATCGCGGTGGGGCGTAGCGACGACCAGCTTTAGGAAGCGCTGGTTGGCGTTGCATTGTCGGCAGATTTTGCCGATGCAGCGGCCGGTGCGGCAGGTGTCGGCTTGGCAGCGGCTGGCGCCGGTGTTGCCGACTTGGCGGCAGCTGGCTTGGCAGCGGGCTTGACGGCAGCAGGTTTGGTCACTGCTTTCACCGGTGCTTTGGCAGGCGCTTTCACAGCAGGCTTGGCGACCGCCGGCTTGGCGGCAGCTGGTTTGGCAGCGCTGCTCGCAGGTGTCTTGGCCGCAGCAGGTGCTTTGGTGACGGCAGGTTTGGCGGCTGGCTTGGCGGCAGTCGATTTGGCTGCAATGGGCCTGGCGGCCGTTGTTTTAGCCGCGACGGGCTTGGCGGCTGCGGCTGACCGTGCTGCTGGCTTGGCTGCGGTTTTTGCCGGGGCCTTGACCACTGCAGGCTTGGCAGCCGGTTTTGCAGCGGCCGCAGGTTTGGCTGCAGCTTTGGCAACCGGCTTGGCAGCGGCTGCTTTCACCGGCGGCTTGGCAGGTGATTTGCTCGGAGCTTTTGCGGGGGCCTTGGCAGCGGGGGCCTTGGCAGCAGGCGCCTTGGTTGCGGCTTTCGGGGCTGCAGGCTTGGCGCTGCGGGTGGTCAGAATCTTGCCGACGGCTTCTTTTACGCGACCGATACCCTGCGCAAGCTTGAGGCTCTCTTGAGCATCACGCTTGAGGTGCAGAATGTAGGTGCGGGTTTCAGTCTGGCGCGATTTGAGCGCATCAAGCAATTCTTCCAGTTCAGCCACGGCATCTTTGGCCTTGGTCTGTGCCTTGGATTTTCCGGCGGTGGCAGCGTCCTGCAATTTGATGCGGGAGTTGTGCAGTTTTTCCTGCGCCTTGCCGCGTTGTTTCTCAAGCTTGGCGAGCAGTTTTTCGGCATCAGCCAAAGCTTGGGAGCAGGCGTCTTCCAGATGTTCTAGCAAGCTGCCCGATAATTGTTGGAGCAAATGCAACGGAGTGTTTACTGGCTTCTTTTTGGCCGACATGACTTACCTCCTGGGTGACGAAATTGCGGCTCATACTAGGCTTCTGCGCGCATCGCCGCTAGGGCATCTTGACACCACCGAAGGGGCGCTGTTGCATACTGTCAAAAATGATTGCTTGATACGATGCGCAGGCATTGTGAAATTCACTTCGCAAGACTCGTCACTGCACGCGCTTGCGCTGGCATAATCGCTGCCTTCCCAGGCCGGAGAGCATTAATGTCGCGCTACTTGTTAACGTCGTTGTTCCTCTTGCTACCCTTGGCTCAAGCCGCCGAAGCACCACCGGATAATGATGCTCATGACCTTGCATACAGTCTGGGCGCCAGTCTTGGCGAGCGCCTGCATCAGGAAGTCCCGGACCTTGATCTGAAGGCGTTGGTCGATGGTTTGAAACAGGCTTATCAGGGCAAGCCGCTTGCGCTCAAACAGGAGCGTATTGACCAGATCCTGCGTGAGCATGATGCAGCGATCGCGCAAGCCGAGACCGCAGGTACCGATGCGCCTACCGAAGCCGCCCTCAAGGCCGAGCGCACGTTCATGGCCGGCGAGAAGGCCAAGCCAGGCGTCAAGGAACTGGCCGATGGCATTCTCATGACCGAGCTGACACCGGGCACCGGCCCCAAGCCTGATGCCAATGGCAGAGTAGAAGTGCGTTATGTCGGTCGTTTGCCGGACGGCAAGATCTTCGATCAGAGCACCCAGCCTCAGTGGTTCAGGCTCGACAGCGTGATCAGTGGCTGGACCAGCGCGTTGCAGAACATGCCGACCGGCGCGAAGTGGCGCCTGGTGATCCCTTCGGATCAAGCCTACGGCGCCGAAGGTGCTGGCGACCTGATCGATCCGTTCACACCGCTGGTGTTCGAGATCGAGCTGATCGCGGTTTCACAGTAAGCGCGCCTCGAGCCGAGTCTCCAGACATGCAAAAGGGTGCAAAAGCACCCTTATGGCAACGCTATGGACATGCACCGCGGGCATTCAGACCTGCGCGGCGACTTCTTCCTTGTGGGAGGTGTGCAGCACTTCAATCAGGCAGTCTTCCAGCTCGAAGCGCTCATGCAGCAACTGCCCCAGCTGGTTGAATTCCTTGGCCACGACCGCAGCGTCCGAGCAATCACCCTTGTCGCAACGATCATTGAACGTCAACGCAAACTTGGTGATGACATCGAGACGGGGATAGATCGTGTCAGCCAGCTCGAGCCCGCGCTCGTCGTTGAATGCCCGGGCTTCGTCACCCAGCTGTTCGTAGACTTCGAAGTGCCCGGCCGATACATAGTCAACCAGAATGCCGCAGAAATTCTGCAGGCCTTCACGGTCAGCTGCCAATGCCTCGGGTGTGTCGCCCAGTGCATCGTAAGCCTCGATCAGTTCGAGACGACTTTGGAGCCAGCGATCAATCAGCTTGTTGACTCCACCCCAGCGTTCCTGAGCATTCTGACAACTTTCCAGCATGGTCTTCTCTCTTCCCTTCAGGGGTATGCGGTCCTGTGCCGTTCTTGCTGGTCAGCAAGAACCTGGCCTGATAGATGCGTCAGGACAGCATATTTCCAGTGACGCGTGCGGCCCAGATTATGCTCGCTCGACAAGGCCATCAAGGTACGCAGGAGATAAAGTTCATACAAGCGTTTAATACTCGCCCTGACTTTTGCCAGCCAGCCAGTGGCTGAATTCGCTCAAGAGGGGGTACAGCGGCAGCAACGCAATGCCTGTAAATGCCAGCAGACTCCACTCAGGCAACGTGATGCCGAACAGCGACCAGGTGATCTCCGCGCAAAGCAGCGCATCGCTGCGCAGGCGGTCGACACAGGTGTCCAGCGACAACAGCCCCATGATGTGTTCCAGCCGGGCAATGAACGGTATCAATTGATCGGCGGAAGCCGTTTGCAGCCAGACCTGAACACCTGCTGCGCCCACTCCGGCGAGGGCGATCAGTAACAGCCCCAGACTGTAACGACGCCACCCGACCTGGCCCGGCGCGTGACACGTTGCCGTCAGCGCCAGCAGGCCACAACCGACAATGGCAGCCCGTTGCAAAAGACAGAGCACGCATGGGTCCAGGGCAAAGGCTTGCTGCAAATAAAGGGCGGTGCTGAAGATCGATGCACATGCCAGAAAGGCCATGAAAAACAGAAAGCGTGTGCGAGCCAGATACATGGCAAATCCGTAACAAAGGACGAGGCGATTACGGTAGAGGAAAGGGTGCGGCGCTTTCAAGGTGGCGGCGTACGGATGCGTCGCTGTTTACCGAGGAAAACAAACACACCGTGGTGTGGTTCTTTTACATATCGGTGTAGGACGATTCTTACGCGCTGATTTTTCGGCTGTCGAAGTAAAACGGAGAGCCCTCGCACAGGGCTCTCCGGCAGATTCAGGCCTTGGTCAGCGCCGGCAAAGGACGAGACAAAAAGCGCTCGTCGAGCAGGCCCAGGCCTTCCTGGAACAGCATATTGCTGCGATCCGTCTCGCCCAGTTGCGCCAGCAGGCGTGCGAGCTCTGCGCAGGTCTCCGGGTTGCGCTCCAGACGCAGGCTGCTCTCCAGGTAATCCCGCGCCTTGCCCCACAGTCTGCCTTGCAGGCAGATGCGGCCCAGGCTCAGCAGCAGGCTTGGGTCAGCAGGATGATGTTTGAGCCAGCCCTCTGCCGTTTGCAGTTGCTTCAACGGGTCACTGCCGCGTACAAGCCCGTAGAGCCGCGCCAGATGGCTGTTGTAATCGCGCTTGAGGGCTGCGCGAAGCACCTCTTCAGCCTGAGCCTCGGCACCCAGGCGACGCAGTTGATCGGCATACGCCAGCACCAGTTGCGGTTCCTGGCGTTGCGCGGAGCTAAGCCCCTGCCAGGCCGCTTCCAGCGAAGGCAGGCCAGTGGGCGCGCCTTCGTGTTCATCGCGGTACGCCGCCAGCGTGAGGTTCTCGCCCCAGGCGCGGCGTTCCAGTTCGGCCAGTTCCTTGGGCGGCAGGACCTTGTCCTTGCGCAGTTCCGGCATCAGGCGGATCAGGTCGGACCAGTCACCACGTTGCTGGTACAGGCGCTGCAACTGACGCAGAACCTGCGGGTTGTGCGGGTGACGCTCGTTCATCGCCTGCAGTGTGACGAGTGCACCGTCGGTGTCGCCACGGTCCTGCTGCAACTGAGCGTGATTCAAGGCGACGGCCAGCTCGGCTTGCGGCTGACGTTCCAGTGCGCGTTCCAGCAGCGCGTCGCAGTCTTCGTAGCGACCTTGCTCATTGGCAGCGCGCGCAGCACCAATGTAGTAGAGCAATGGATGAGCATCGGCCTCGGCTGCGCGTTGCAGATGACGCTGCGCGCTGGACCAACGGCCCTCGGCTAGGTCCATCTGGCCTTGCTCGATAGCGATTTGCACGCGGCGACGGCGGTTACGACGCGACCACGGGTTGACCACACGGCCCGAGGTCGTCAGCAGCGTGATCAGCAGCCTCAGTATGGCGATGACCAGCAGAACTGCGACCAGCAGCGCCAGGGTCGCCCACAGGCTCGATTCATAGCGGAAGTTCTGGTACGCAATCAGCACGTAGCCCGAATGCTCGGCCACAGCGACGCCGATCAGCGCCGCTGCGACGATCGCGATGAAGAACAGCACATAGACGCGCTTCATCGGCTGGTCCCCTGCTGCGCCTCGGCTGGCTGGCCGGCGGCGTGACGGCGTTCAAGGTAGGCTTGCACCGAGCTCAGGGTCGGGGCCAGGTCGGGGGTCTTGACCGATACCGGCTTGCTGGCCAGCGCCTCAAGCCCCTGCCCAAGCACCTTGCTCTGTGGGTCGTCCTGGTTGAAGTTGGCTTTCAGGACGCTTTGCGCTTCGGTGATGGCCTGGTTGTAGACCTGTGGTTCACCGTTGAGCGCCGCCCATTGCGCCTGCTCCAGTGCCAGGCTCAGGGCCAGACGCACTTGTGCCAGACTTTGCCCTGCCAATACCGGGCGGATGTCCTTGTTAGCGTTGAAATCGACACGGAAGTAATGGGAAATCTCGTCCCACCATTGCGACCAGCGGCTTTGCTCGGTGTTGTCGGCAGTCAGCCCCAGAAGCGACTCGCCCTTGTCTTCGTACTCGGGCGCCAGCTTGTTGAGCTGTACGGCCTGCTCACGCAAGGCGCCCAGTTGCAGAAACAGCCCGGTGCGGTCCGGTTGCTCGACACTGCGCAGGGCGGCAAGGCTCTTGGCCAGTTGCTCGCGGGCAGCGAAGGAGCCCGGATCATCCTGCTCACGCAGAATTTCGTCGGCACCCTGCACCAGTGCCTGGGCGCTGTTGATATCTTGCAGCGCCGAAAGACGCAGGCTGGCCAAGCGCAGCAGATGTTCAGCCTCGGCCAGACGCCAGTCCTTGCGGCTGGCACCCAGAACAGTTTCGAGTCGCTGGCTCAGACGCTGCTGATCGCCCTGCAACTGCGCGACCAGACGGCGACTGTCTTCCAGTTGATTGGCTGGCGGCAATTGCGCGAGTCGCGCGCTCAGTTGCTGGTCATTCTGCGCCAGCACCAGCGTCTGCTCGGCGATGTCCTCGACCTGACCGCGCTGCTGCTGGTGTCCGGCTTGCAGCATACGCAGTTGCCAGACGCCCCAGCCCGCGACGGCGATACCGGCGATGCCGAGCAGCAGCGCCAGAAATACCAGACCGCTGCTGCGGTTGCCGGTCCGCTCGACGCGTACCGGTTCAGGCTTGGATGCAGGCGTTTTCAACACCGATTCTTCGTCTTTAGGCAAGGCTGTTTCGCTCACGTATCCCATCCTTTGCATTTTGGCGTAATAGCGTAAACGACAAGTGTCGATCAATACGCTTTGACGGCAGGCTGGGGTTGATCCCGCAACGCTGCCAGCAATGCCGCGGCGCTGGCGCCACGACAATCAATAACGTTCCGGGCGCCCGCTGCCTGCGCAAGGCTGGCAACCCGGGGGCTCGGTACAAACAGCGGCAGACCGGCCAGATCCGGCCATGAATCACCTGCCAACTGAAGCAAATGTTCAAAACCCTGCCCACTGCTGACCACCAGCCCGTTCAAGCGTTCCACCTCTACGCGTTGCAACAGGGTGCCGGGGGCGTGCTGCGGCAGGTAGCGACGGTACAGCGGCAGATAATCGACACCCACCCCCCGTTCGCGTAATTGCTCGGCCAGCAGTTCACGTCCCTCATTGCCGCGCATGATCAGTACGCGACTTCCAGGTACGGCAATCGCCTGTTTAAGGCGTGGATGGTCGAGCAAGGCCTCGCTGTCATCGCCCTGCTCCGGCCAGCTCGCATCGAGTCCGTAATCAAGGAGTATCTGCCCGGTTGCTGACCCCACACTGAACCACGGCTGCATAGGCGGTTGCGGCCACACTTCATCGATCAGTTCGATGGCCAGCCGCGCAGCAGGTTTGCTGACCACGATGACTGCACTGTAATTGAGCAGCTCGAAAATGATCGAACGCTGTGCGGGCGTCAAGGGTAAAGGCTCGGTTTCAAGTAAAGGCAGACTGCTGCTGAAGATTCCGGCATCGGCCAGCACCCTTGCCAGCGCCGCCGATTCTTCGGCGGGACGGGTCAGCAGCAGACGCCAGGCACTCATTCGTTGTTGGCCTCGCCGTAGACGGCCTTGAGGATCTCGGCAGCCCCTTGAGCCAGCAATGCTTCGGCAACCTGCACGCCCAGCGCCTGGGCGGATGTCTGCGGCGCTCGGGCGTCGGCGTGCAGCAACACGCGCCCTGACGGATCGCCGACCAGCCCGCGCAGCCAGACATCATCGCCTTCCAGCACTGCGTAACAGGCGATAGGCACCTGACAGCCACCATTGAGGTGCTTGTTCAGCGAACGTTCGGCAATCACCCGCACAGCGGTGTCTTCATGGTGCAGCGGGGCCAGCAGGGCATGAATTTCGGCATCGACGCTGCGGCACTCGATACCCACAGCCCCCTGGCCACCCGCTGGCAGGCTGTCATCGACGCTGATCGCCGAGGTGATGCGGTCTTCGAAGCCCAGGCGGATCAAGCCGGCAGCGGCAAGAATAATGGCGTTGTATTCGCCTGCGTCCAGCTTGGCCAAACGGGTATTGACGTTGCCACGCAGGAAACGGATCTGCAGGTCAGGACGTCGCGCCAGCAGTTGGGCCTGGCGGCGCAGGCTGGAGGTGCCGACGATGCTTCCCGCCGGCAGTGCGTCCAGGCTCTCAAAGGTATTGGACACGAACGCATCGCGCGGGTCTTCACGCTCGCAGATGCAGAACAGACCCAGCCCCTGGGGGAAGTCCATCGGCACGTCTTTCATCGAGTGCACGGCGATGTCGGCGTTGTCTTCCAGCAACGCCGTTTCCAGCTCTTTGACGAACAGGCCTTTGCCGCCGATTTTCGACAGAGGGGAGTCGAGCAGCTTGTCGCCACGGCTGACCATGGGCACCAGGGTAACGAGCAGGCCGGGGTGAGCCTGTTCGAGGCGAGCTTTTACGTATTCGGCCTGCCAGAGCGCCAGCGCACTTTTGCGCGTGGCAATGCGGATTTCGCGAGAGGACATTGAACAATCCGTACTGAGTAGATGCGCCGGATAATAACAGCTCAGCCGGGGCGGCTTCAGCGCTGTCTGAAAACTTGGTCAGCGCACTGATCCCGATCAGCCCAATCGGCCAGTAGCTGGACGCTGCAACAGCTGTCAAACGACCAACCGGAAAACACACAGACCTGATACGCCTCTCAGTTCTGTGCCTCGGCTTCGCCGACAGGCTCCAGGGGCGGAACCCTAGAGCTGCTGCATCATTTTGCGCACACCCGCTACATGGCGGCGACTGACGATCAGCGCATCGCCATTCAGGCCTCTGAGGAACAGCTCGAAATGCCCCACCGGCGTGCGCTTCATGCTTTCGATTCGCTTTCGGGCTACCAGCGCATTGCGGTGAATACGCACGAACCGGTCGCCGAACTCGTCTTCCAGTGCCTTGAGCGGCTCGTCCAGCAGGACTTCACCACCTTCGTGGCGCAGGGTGACGTACTTGTGATCGGCGATGAAGTAGATCACCTGATCCAACGGAATCAATTCGATACCTTTTCGGGTACGCGCACTGATGTGCGTGCGCGGCCCGGAACCGCTTTCTGCCGCCGGTCGTGTCATCGCCGCCAATTGCACGCGGTTTGGTCGCTCGGCCTTTTTCAACGCTTCGATAAGATGCTCGGCGCGCACAGGCTTGACCAGATAGCCGACCGCGCTGACCTGAAAGGCTTCCAAGGCAAATTCGTCGTGGGCGGTGCAAAAGACCACGGCGGGCGGAGCTTCCCGTTCACACAGTTTGGCAGCTACCTGCAGGCCGTCGATACCCGGCATACGGATATCAAGTAGCACCACGTCAGGCTTGTGCTTTTCGATCAGCGCCAAGGCTTCTTCGCCATTGGAAGCGCTGTCTTCCAGTACTCGATAACCCTCGATTTCATTGACCATGCGGCTCAATCGCTCGCGGGCCAGGGGTTCGTCATCAACGATCAGGACATTCATATAGCTCTGGCTTCCTGCGTGAGTCTCGCACAAGGATAGCGTAGACAGGTGTAGTGACGACCGTCACGGCGCTCCACGCTCAGACTGGCGTGCGGGCCAAAAAGTGCCGCAATACGCGCACCTATATTCGACAGGGCCTGTTGAGTACCGTTGGAAGTCTGCCGATTGGCAACTTCTTCATAGGGATTGCTGACGCTCAATATGAACTCTCCCCCTTTATAGTCCGCTTCGACCGTTACAACGCCTCCGTCAATTCGCGGAGCAATGCCATAAATCAAAGCGTTCTCAAGTAATGGTTGCAAGGTTAGCTGGGGAATCGGCAAGTCATCAGGAATTGCGCTCACCCTCCAGTCCAACTGTAGACGCTCGCCGAGACGATATTGCTCAATCGATAAATATCGTTTTGCCAATGCCAGCTCTTCGCTCCACGTCACCAGGCTGCCGGGCTTGGCCAGACTGGCACGAAACAAGTCGGAAAGATCCAGCACTGCCTGCTCGGCTTTGCCCGGATCGCTGGCGACCAGGCTGGCGATGCTGTTGAGAGTATTGAACAGAAAGTGCGGGCGGATTCGCGCTTGCAACGATTCAATCCTGGCCCGCAGCTCGCCCTGCTGCTGTTTGCGCCACTGACTCTGCAAGTAGAAGTAGCGCAGCATCAGGGCTGACATGATCAGGGCGATGGTCGAGTAACGCAGGTAGCGCTCGACCATCCCGCTGATTGAAATCCGCCCGGTAAGCTGACAAACGTCGGTGACGGCTGTGCAAAGAAGGGTCAGGCCGACGACCAGCAGGCAACTGAGCATGCCGGCCAGCCCCGGCGTCAGGCGCGCCAGCCAGGGTCGCAAGCCGCAGAGCAGCGCTGCGGACAGCAACACGATCCACTGCACGAACAGCGACATCAGCGCCAGACGTACCCAGTCGAAACCGGCACGCATCGGTTCTACCAGCACCAGAATCACCACCAGCAGCTCGGCCAGCACGACAAGCACCAGCAATGCCTGCGGCAGGCACAGTTCGGGGAGAAAAAAATCTTTGCCGGGCGCAGGCCTGGCAGGGGTTTTCACAGGTTCTATTCGCATGCTTGCAGTCTCTGCCCAAGCCTTGTCAGCGGCAAGCCATCCGGAAATAAAAAAGCAGCAACCCTGTTATCATCGCAACCGCCCTTGTGCCAGGTATCGGGCACGCCACTTTCTGTTGAGCAACGAGCGAATCCATGAGCACCGACAAGACCAACCAGTCCTGGGGCGGCCGCTTCAGTGAACCCGTCGACGCGTTTGTCGCGCGTTTCACTGCCTCCGTCACCTTCGATCAACGTCTGTATCGCCACGACATCATGGGCTCCATCGCCCACGCCACCATGCTGGCCAAGGTGGGCGTCCTGACCGACGCCGAGCGCGATACCATCGTTGATGGCCTGAACACCATCCAGGCCGAGATCGAGGCCGGCAACTTCGAATGGCGCGTCGATCTCGAAGACGTGCACATGAACATCGAGGCCCGCCTGACCGATCGTATCGGTATCACCGGCAAGAAGCTGCACACCGGTCGCAGCCGTAACGATCAGGTCGCCACCGATATCCGCCTGTGGCTGCGTGACGAAATCGACCTGATCCTCAGTGAGATCACCCGCCTGCAAAAGGGCCTGCTGGTTCAGGCCGAGCGCGAATCCGACACCATTATGCCCGGCTTCACGCACCTGCAGACCGCACAGCCGGTCACATTTGGTCACCATATGCTGGCCTGGTTTGAAATGCTCAGCCGTGACTACGAGCGTCTGGTGGACTGCCGCAAACGCTTGAACCGCATGCCTTTGGGCAGCGCTGCGCTGGCAGGCACCACCTACCCGATCGACCGCGAGCTGACCTGCAAACTGCTGGGTTTCGACGTGGTGGGCGGCAACTCGCTGGACGGCGTTTCGGACCGTGACTTCGCCATTGAATTCTGCTCGGCTGCGTCCATCGCGATGATGCACTTGTCGCGCTTTTCCGAAGAACTGGTGCTCTGGACCAGTGCGCAGTTCCAGTTCATCGATCTGCCGGATCGCTTCTGTACCGGCAGCTCGATCATGCCGCAGAAGAAAAACCCTGACGTGCCTGAGCTGGTGCGTGGCAAGAGTGGCCGCGTATTCGGCGCGCTGATGGGCCTGCTGACCCTGATGAAAGGCCAGCCGCTGGCTTACAACAAGGACAATCAGGAAGACAAGGAGCCCCTGTTCGACGCTGCCGACACCCTGCGTGATTCGCTGCGTGCGTTTGCCGACATGATCCCGGCAATCAAACCCAGGCACGCCATCATGCGCGAAGCGGCGCTGCGCGGGTTCTCGACCGCTACCGATCTGGCTGACTATCTGGTTCGCCGTGGCCTGCCGTTCCGTGACTGCCACGAAATTGTTGGCCATGCCGTGAAATATGGCGTCGAAACCGGCAAGGACCTGGCTGAAATGAGCCTGGAAGAGTTGCGTCAATTCAGTAACCAGATCGAGCAGGACGTGTTCGCCGTGCTGACCCTGGAAGGCTCGGTCAACGCCCGTAACCATGTCGGCGGCACCGCACCTGAACAAGTCCGCGCCGCCGCAGCTCGTGGCCAGGAGCTGCTGGCCGGGCGTTGAATGCAACCAAGGCTTTCCTGGAGCCTGAGGAACGACAACTCAACGATCGTGCGACGCTCCGCGTCGCATGCCGTTCCGGGCGCTCTGCGTCCGCTCTTGAGTATGCGGCGCAGCGCAGATTTGTGACGCAGAGCGTCACCCACGGCATTCCTACGCTGGAGCGTGAGGAACGATAACCCCAACTGTCGTGCCGAAGTTTTTCAACGATCGTGCGACGCTCTGCGTCGCATGCCGTTCCGGGCGCTCTGCGTCCGGTCTTGAGTATGCGGCGCAGCGCAGATTTGTGACGCAGAGCGTCACCCGCAGCATTCCTACGCTGGAGCGTGAGGAACGATAACCCCAACTGTCGTGCCGAAGT
>NZ_JARVSI010000020.1:0-120661 GCF_030209255.1 Pseudomonas sp. CFBP2511
CGGAAAGTGTAGACACTCCGGGTTTCTCGGATCGGGCTGACCATCTCATTATCCCCGCTCCGTTTCCGGCCCGACTTCGTCGGGTTCCTTCGCCCTGACACTTACGTCGCACTCTGCGTCGTCAGTACCATCGCGGTAAAAAAGCGCTTTTATTTATATGCAGTAACTACGAGCAAGGCATGCCGTTGTGTTGCAGCACAAATTTCACACCTTGACGCGGAGCGACATGCACGAGAATCAGTTGGCCTGGGTCAATCGCTGCGTTTCACCCCCAACCCAGAAAGTCCCCGCCGTTGTCGCGCAGCATTTGCAACATGCCTTCTGCGGCGGGCGACAGGTAGCCGCCCTTGCGCAGGGTGACGCCGATTGTGCGTTTCAGGGTGGTTTGTTCCAAGGGCACTTCGCGCAGGTGTTGCATGGTTTTACCGAATTCCAGCGACTCGCGGGCGACGAAGCTGAGCAGGTTGCTCTGCGCTATCAGCCCTGGCAGCAGCGAGATGGAGTTGGCCTCGATCTGTACGGTCGGCAGCGGCAGGCCGTGCGCGGCGAAGGTTGTATCCAGCCATTTGCGTGACGACACGCTGACTGGCGGCAATACCCAGCGGTACGCGCACAGGTCGCTCATCTGCAAGGGTGTCTTGAAGATCGGGTGGTGCTTGCTGGCAATCACTACCGCTTCATCCTTGAGCACGGCAAAGCTGGTGACGTCGTCGCTGTCGGGGGCCAGGGCGCAGATGATCATGTCCAGTTGCCCTGAACGCAGGGACTCACGCAGCAGGTCATCCTGACCTATGACCAGCTTGAAGGTGACGTCCGGGGTGCGCTGCAACAAGGCCGAGGTCAGTTTCGGCATCAGGTATTCCGCCATCGTCGCAGCGCAGCCGACACGGATGTTGCCCACCATGCCGCTGGCAAAATCCCTCACTTCGCGCTGCGTCTGCGCAATGCTTTGCTGCAACTCCTTGCCTCGCGCCTGCAACAACTCGCCCACCGGCGTCAGTTTGATTCGGCGACCGTCACGCTGAAACAGCCGCGTGCCGAACGATTCTTCCAGGCGCTGGATGCTTTTGGTCAGCGCAGGCTGACTGCGATTGAGCTTTTCGGCTGCTCGTCCGAGGTGGCCCAGCTCGGCGATGGTTTCGAAATAGGTGAGATCACGCAGGTCCATATCTATCAACCAAAGTTATCAATTCATGACTATTAGAAAATAGACTTGATTAATTACGGTGTCGATAATGGCCACCTGCAATTCACACCGACCAAGGAGAACGTCCTTGTCCCAGGCTTCACGCTTTTCGATATCCACACTCTCGCCGCTGGCCCAATGGGCAGCGCTGATCCTGATGGCCGGAACTGCCGGTCAACTGCTCAAACTTTTCAATATGCCCGCTGCGATGTTCCTTGGCCCGATGCTGGTTGCCATCGGCTTTGGGGTATCGGGTGCCACCATCCGTATGCACAAGAGCGTCTTTCAACTGGGCCAGGGCACGGTCGGCGTACTGATCGCCCATGCCATGTCGGTCAGTGTGCTGCTCACCGCCCTGCACTCCTGGCACGTCATGCTACTGGCCACCGTTCTGACGGTGGTGCTCAGCGCAGTGGTCGGGCTGGTGCTGGTGCGTTTTGCCGGTATACCCAGCAACACGGCAGCCTGGGGCACGTCGCCAGGTGCGGCCTCGGCAATGGTCGCCATGTCCGAGGATTACGGGGCCGACTCGCGGATCGTCGCCACCATGCAGTACGTGCGGGTGGTTTGTGTCGTGACCATCGGCGCACTGGTGAGTCATCTGATCGGCGCATCGCCTGCTGCAGATTTGCACAGCAGCGCGTCGGTTCTGCAGGACCTCAACATGGCTGATCCGGGCCTGAGCCTTGCCGTCATTGTGACCGGGGTGGTGCTGGGTTCGCGCCTGCCGGCGGGTGCCTTGCTGGTGCCGTTGATGCTGGGCGGCGCACTGCAATTGAGCGGACTGATGCAGATCACCATTCCTGACTGGCTGCTGCCCATCGGTTACGGCGCTATCGGTTGCTACGTCGGGCTGCGCTTCGACCGGCCGACCGTGCAATACGTCTGGAGACGCCTGCCGATGATGATTCTCGCGTCACTGCTGCTGATCGTGCTGTGCGCGCTCTCGGCCTGGCTGATTGCGGTGATGATGGACAAGGATTATCTGTCGGTGTACCTGGCAACCAGTCCGGGTGGCCTGGACACGATGGCAATCATCGCCATTGATACCCATGCCGACGTCGGCTTCGTGCTGGCCATGCAGACCTTGCGCTTGTTCGGTGTGATCCTGACCGGCAGCTTTCTGGCCCGGCAGATCATTCGCTTGACTGACAAGCGCATCCCTGCGCTGTAAGACTCGAACGCCCAGGCTACCTGATGATCACTCTAGCCCCGCCAAAGCACTGGCTAGGCTGGGTGCAAGCGGCAGGACCGGCAACAACGTTGCCTGATAAGCGTGGTACAGGTCAGGTTTGCCCGGCCAGATGTCCGCACTGGGCTGATTAAGCTCGTTCAGTTCATGACGCCAACTGCCATGTTCCTGATCAATGAACAGGGTTTCGTTGAACTCCCAGAAACAGCGATACCAGTCTTCATACTGTTGCTCGCCGGTACGTTGCAACAACGCAGCGGCAGCCGCAGCGGCTTCGCAGTGAACCCAGTGCAGACGATGGCGAACCACCGGTTTGTTGTCCCAGTCGAGGGTATAAACGATGCCTGGTGCGCCGTCCACGTCCCAGCCGTAGCGGCAGGCGTTGGCGAACAGTTGACGGGCATCTTCGAGCAGCCAGTCGGGGCTGGAACGCCCGGCGTGACGACGCGCCGTCTCAAGATGCAACACCAGCCTTGCCCACTCGAACGCATGCCCCGGCGTGGTGCCGAAAGGCCGGAAACCGTCGGCCGGGTTGTCATGGTTGTAGTCGGGCAACGGTTGCCAGCCCTGGGTGAAGTGCTCGATGACCTGAAAGTTGTTCGCCCCGGCCTGCTGATGGATTACTCGCTCGACAATGCTCAACGCCCGATCGAGCCATTGTGCATCGCCGGTCACGTCGGCCAGCGCTAGAAAGGCTTCGGTGCTGTGCATGTTGCTGTTGGCGCCGCGATAGGCTTCTTCATGGCTCCAGTCCTGCGCGAACGACTCGCGCATGGCGCCTTCCTGCTCGCTCCAGAAATGCGTCTGGATGACCTGAATGGCGTCGGACAGCAGCGCCTGAGCGCCAGGGCGCCCCGCCACCACCGCAGAGCTGGCGGCCAGCGCGACGAACGCGTGCAGATAGGCCTGCTTGTCGGTCTTGCCGCCGTCTTCGGGCGCGGCGCTGAACCAGCCGTCGTGCTCGGCATCGCGCAGCGGACCGCTGAGTGCGGCGACCCCGTGATCGACCAGCGCGGCGCAGCCGGGTATGCCTTGCGCATGGGCCATGGCAAAACAGTGAGTCATGCGTGCCGTGTTCATGGTTTCGGCCGTGGCACCAACCATCAGACGTCCGTAGTCGTCAAGACTGCCAAAGCCGTTTTCCAGCCTGGATGCCTTGGCGAAGGCCAACAGGCGGTTGCCTTCCAGTGCCAGCCATTGATGATGGGCTGGCGAGCGCAGCCAACTGCTGAAAGTGTGATTATTATTGTCCATGACGCGATGCCGCCCCCTTCGATAAGGTTGTGCCGACTGTACCGGAGGTCGTTTTGACCGAGGGCATAATGCGCGTCCGGTCGTTCGTCGGCAAGCGGACACAACCTGTATCAATGTAGGGTTTTACACCTTGAAGCGTAAGACCACCTGGTTCAGGTCCGCTGCCAGACGCGACAGCTCATGGCTTGATGCGCTGATCTGATTGGCACCCTGGGTCGATTGCATGGACAGATCACGAATATTGACGATGTTGCGGTCAACTTCACGCGACACTTGCGCCTGCTCTTCAGCCGCGCTGGCAATCACCAGATTGCGCTCGGAAATCTGATTGATCGATGAAGTAATTTCACTCAGCGATTCGCCTGCGCCCTTGGCCAGCGACAATGTCGAGCTGGCGCGCTCGCGGCTGGTGTTCATCGATTCCAGCGCCTGGGCAGAACCGCTGCGCATGGCATTGACCATCGAGTCGATTTCCAGCGTTGACTGCTGGGTGCGATGCGCCAGTGCCCGCACTTCATCGGCCACCACCGCAAAGCCCCGCCCCGACTCACCGGCGCGCGCCGCTTCGATCGCTGCGTTGAGTGCCAGCAGATTGGTCTGCTCGGCAATCGAACGAATCACATCCAGCACCTTGCCAATGTCCTGCGACTGATTGGCCAGGTTTTGCACCAGCGTTGAAGTGGCCTGCACGTTATCGGTCAGTATCTCGATCGACTGCACGGTCTCGATCACCCGCGTCTGGCCCGCCTGCGCCGAGTTGCTGGACTGGCTGGAAGCATCCGAGGTGGACACTGCGTTGCGTGCCACCTCTTCCACTGCCGAAGTCATTTCATTGATGGCAGTGGCTGCCTGATCGATCTCGGCGTTCTGCTGGTTGAGCCCGCGATAGCTGTCCTCGGTGACCGAGTTGAGTTCTGTGGCGGCCGAGGCCAGTTGCGTGGCCGAACTGCCGATATGACGCATGGCGTCACGCAAGTTGCCCTGCATCAATGCCAGGGCACGCAACAGGCGAGTGACTTCATCTTCGCCGTCGACCTCGATGCTGTGCGTCAGATCACCTGCGGCAACCTGCTCGGCGGCGGTCACTGCGCGCTGCAACGGGCTGACGATACTGCGCGTCAGCCACAGCGCCAGGCCAATGGTGCACAGCGCAGCGAGGACCACGAAGATAATCACGATATCGCGCGATTTGTCGTACTGGGCCTCGGCCGACTTGCCTTCGGCATCGACCTTGGTGACATAGAAATCGGCCAGGTCATTGAGCTGCTTGCCGGAGCCGTCGACAATCTGCTTCATGTCGATCAGCAGCAGCTTGTTCAGCCCGGCACTGTCGCCCTGGCCTGCCAGCACGAAAGAGCGATCCAGCGCCGTGCGGTATTGGCCCATGGTCACCAGAAACTGATCATTCAGGGTCTTTTCTTCAGGGGTGTCGACGAAGGTCTTGAGGGTGTCCAGCTTCTTGTTCAGGTCGCCCAGACGCACGTCCAGTTGCCCGCGATAGGTCGGAATGCTCGCAGGGTCGGTGTCCAGTGCCATGCGCAGGGAGATAGTCCGAATGCGCAGCATGATTTCACGGATATCATTGACCACTCGCATGCTTGGCAGCCAATTGGTTTCGACGGCCACTTCGCTCTGGCGAATGGTCGACATCTGCGCCAACGCAAACCAGCCGAGCAATGCGACCAACAGGGAAATGAGGGTAAAACCCAGACCGGCACGACGAGCGATAGTGAGTTTGCGTAAGTTCATGGCCAAGGCTCTTTTTTATTTGGAGGGCAGTGTTTGACGGGAAGTTGTCAGACAACCGCCAGCGTATCGCCCATGTCCTACAATTCTTGAGAGCGGTCAGCAATCATTTAGGGTTTTTACTCGACAAACCACGCGCGCTTGCCGAATTGTCCTGTGCAGACGGTGCCTCCAGGGACGCACTCAGTGACGAGCCGCCAGTTGCCAGACCCGCGCCACATCACGTGCGCGGTCATGCAGCAAACGACGGGTATCGCGGCACGCCTGCTCAAGGCTCATTGGCCCGCTGGTGAGCGCAAAGGCTGCGCTGATGCCGTGCTGGTAAAGCTGCTCGTAACCCTCGCCCAGCGTACCGGCCAGCACAAGCACCGGCACGCGCTGGCGCTGCGCAACCCGCGCCACACCCAGAGGCGTCTTGCCACGCAGGGTTTGCGCGTCGAAACGACCTTCGCCGGTAATCACCAGATCGGCACCGATCAACGCCTGCTCCAGCCCGGTCAGGTCGGCAACCACTTCGACGCCGGGGCGAAACGAGGCATTCAGATACGCTTTAGCGGCAAACCCCATTCCACCTGCCGCACCGCTGCCGGGGCTGTTGCGCTGGTCCAGGCCGAGGATATGCGCCGAATGATCGGCGAAACAGCCAAGCGCTGCGTCCAGCGCGATAACCTGCTCGGGCGATGCCCCTTTCTGCGGGCCGAAGATGTGCGAAGCGCCGTTGGGCCCGCACAGCGGATTGTCGACATCGGCGGCAATTTCGACGCGCACCCCGGACAGACGTGGATCGAAACCGCTCAGGTCGATGCGGGCGAGATTCGCAAGCGCCAGGCCGCCGGGCGGCAACGGCTGGTGGTCGGCATCGAGAAAGCGTGCGCCCAATGCCGCGAGCATGCCGCTGCCGCCGTCATTGGTTGCGCTGCCACCGATTGCCAGAATGATGCGCCGGGCTCCGGCGTCCAGCGCCGCAAGAATCAACTGCCCGGTGCCTGCGGTGCTGGTGACGCAGGCATCGCGCTGCTCAAGGGTGAGTAATTGCAAGCCGCTTGCCATGGCCATTTCAATGATTGCGGTCCGGCTTTCTGCCAGCCATCCCCATTGTGCTTCGACCGGCTGCCCCAGCGGGCCATTGACCCTGGCACTCATCAGTTCGCCGTTGCAAGCCGCCAGCAATGCCTCGATGGTGCCCTCCCCGCCGTCAGCCATCGGGCATTTGATCAATTCTGCGTGCGGCCAGACTTCGGCAAGGCCGCTGGCGATGGCGTCGGCCACCGCTTGGGCGCTGAGGCTGTCTTTGAACGAGTCGGGGGCGATGACTATTTTCATTGTTGTTCTCCATATCCGATACCGAATGTTCTCATCCCGGCCCGGTTTCGCCGCCTGCCCTGCGCACAATGATCAGCATCGGCAATCGGGCATTTGACCAAAAAAGCTTTTTATTCATGACGAGTCATCATCTGCGCGCCCAGATACAGGCGTAGCAGGTCATCGGTCTTGTAGGGATCGCAGCCCGTCAGTTCGGCTATTTTCTCCAGTCGGTAGCGCAGGCTGTTGCGATGAATGCCCAGGGCCTCGGCGCAGGCCTGGCTTTCGCCGCTGTACTCGAACCATTTGCACAGGGTGTCGAGCAGTTGCGCATGATTGTGCAAACGGCCAATCGGCTCGGCCACTTCTTCGGCCAGCCAGTCATGGCGGTAGCGCCAGAACAGCACCGGCAGACGGTGCGCCTCCAGACGCAGAATGCGTTGCCCGGGTCTGGCCTGAGTGGCGTAGTCCAGCAGATCGCGCGCCGCCGCGCAGGCATTGCGTAATGTGGGCAAATCCGGAGATTGACCCACTGTGGCCATGCGCAGGACTGGCCAGCCGTGCTCATCCAATTGCCTGAGCAGCACGCCGTCGTCACGTTCCTTGCCCACCGTGCGGCACCAGTACAGCAACGTGGGCTCACGCAGCACGCACCAGCTGTCGGCGTAACGCGAGCCAAGCCAGGCTGCAATCTGACTGGCGAACGCCCCTGGTGCGTCCAGCTGGATGAGCACCGCCTGACGCGGCAAATGCGGTTGCAGGCCCAATTGCCGCGCTTCGTCCACCAGACTTTCTGGGCAATCAGCCAACAGCAGCCGAGCCAGCAGGTCTTCACTGCGTTGCGCGCGCCATTGCAGGTCGGCTTGCTGACGACGTTGCTCCATGAGCATTTCAGCCGTCATCTTCACCAATTCGCCATAGACCCGGACCTCGTCCGGCTCGCCGGTGATGCCAAGCACGCCCACCAATTGATGGTCGAGCATCAAGGGCAGATTGACGCCCGGTTTTACACCGCCCAGGCGCATCGCCGCCAGCGAATCGATCTCGACCACCTGACCATTGGCCAACACCCGTTGTGCCCCCTCGTGGCGGGTGCACAAACGCTCTGGATCGCCGCTGCCGATAATGATGCCCAAGTAGTCCATGACATTGACGTTGTACGGCAGAATGGCCATCGCCCGGTCGACGATGTCCTGAGCCAGCGCTCGATCAAGGGCGAACATGAAAGGCTCCCGACGCGGGGCAAGGCTTGTAATGGTTGGGCATGTGGATACATTTTGTTGAAGTTATAGAGCGTCCGAGTGTGCCTGAAAGTGGTAAAGCGCGCGATGTGCGTGGCAGAGTGCCTGCTTTGAACGTTTGAACCGCCATCTGCAAGAGGCCCCCTGAACTTGATCAGATTCCGACTCGCCAGTGTGCTGTCGCTGTTGACCTTGCAAGCCTGCACGTCGATGGCCGAAAACCAGACACCCAACACAAGCTTTGAAGACTACCGGCAACGGACGGTCGAGCTGATCCGCAACCAACGCACCTTCCAGACTGACGACCACGCGACCGAACTGGGCTGGAACGCACCGCGCCAGTGGACCCCGACCGGCACACCGAAAGGCGGCGTGCTGCTGGTGCATGGGCTCGGCGATTCACCGTGGTCTTTTCATGATGTTGCGCAAAAACTCGCCGTTCAGGGTTACCTGGTGCGTACCGTGCTGCTGCCGGGGCATGGCACCAAACCCGAAGACATGCTCGACGTGCGCCTGGAACAGTGGCAGCAGGTAGTGCGCGAACAAGCGCAACTGCTCAGCCGCGAGGTGCCGAAAGTCTATCTGGGTGGCTTCTCGACCGGCGCCAATCTGGTCCTGGACTATGCCTATGAGCATGACGAGATCGCCGGGCTGGTGCTGTTCTCGCCGGCGTTTCGTTCCAACAGCGGCTACGCCTGGCTGACACCGTGGATCGGCTGGGCCAAGCCTTGGCTCGCCGCACCCAACGACGGGTTGCGCCCGATGCAGACGCCGCTGCGCTACATGAATATGCCCACCAACGGCTTTGCCCAGTTCTACCGCAGCAGCGCGCTGGCGCAGGACCGGTTGCATCAGCGCCGCTACGAAAAACCGGTATTTATTGTCATCGCCGAACACGATTCGGTGCTGGATACCGAGTACGTACTGGACAACTTCAACCAGCGCTTCAGCCACCCGGCCAGTCGGCTGATCTGGTACGGCGACCTCCCCGGCAAGACCACTGACATGCCCCGCGTCGAGGTGCGCACGGACTCTTTGCCGGAATACCGAATCAGCCGCTTTTCGCACATGGGCATCCTGTTCGCGCCGGACAACCCGCTTTACGGCGTGGCGGGCAGTCAACGAATCTGCTGGAACGGCCAGAGCACATCGGACACCGCGAAATGCATGGCTGAAGGGCCGGTGTGGTACTCGGACTGGGGCTACAACGAGCCCGGCAAAGTCCATGCACGCCTGACCTTCAACCCCTACTTCGAGTGGCAGACCCATGTGATGCTCGGCGTATTAAGCGAAGTCCGATAAAGCGGCACGGTTCACTCCAGCGGCACCAGTCGCTCACGGCTGTTGCTCAGGTGCGTCCACATCGCCGCACGCGCGGCGTCAGGGTCCTTGCGGCGAATGGCGCTGAGCAATGCTTCGTGTTCCAGATTGGCCAGGAAGCCCTGATGCGCGAGGTTGTTGCCAGCACGCTCGCTGGACGCAATGCGACTGCGCGGGATGATCGCGCTGCCCAGATGCTGCATGATCTCCATGAAATACGGATTGCCGGTGGCCTCGGCGATCAGCATGTGGAAGCGCTTGTCGGCCTCGACACAGCTGTCGTCATTGGCCAGCAGGTCCTGATAGTCATCCAGCGCCTGACGCATAGCCGCCAGTTGTTCATCGGTGCGACGCACCGCAGCCAAGGCCACGGCCTGAGTTTCAAGGCCGATGCGCAACTCGATGATGTCGCGCACGCGTGACACGGTTTCAACCTTGAGGCGCAGGCCTGTCTGGTCGCTGCGTTCCAGCACGAACGTGCCGATACCGTGATGGGTCACCACCAGCCCGGACGCCTGCAACTTGGAAATGGCTTCACGCACCACGGTACGACTGACGCCGTGTTCACGAACAATCTGGTTCTCGGACGGCAATTTCTGCCCCGGCGCGATCTTGCCGAGCAGAATGCGCTGGCTCAGTTCGGTCACCAGATCTGTGGCCAGGCTGTGCTGACGGCGTTTGGGGGCTGCGCTGGCGGATTCCTGCATGGCGAGTGAGTCCTGACTTGTCTGATTGTGCAGCTTTATCACGCCCTTGCTGGCGGACGCCTGCCGGTGGATGCACGCAAAGGCCGATTTTCACAGGCCTGCGCAGTTGTCTGACTTGTATTACAAGCTGTTCAGCGCTGTCAAAAAAATTATTTCTTGACCCAAGGCTTCAACAACCGCCGACCTGGATCAAATAGTGGCCATCAAACTTCCCTTTGGCTGATCTAAAAACCCAAAAAACCCCGAATTCAAAGGCTTTAGCCGTCCATCAGCGCTAGCTTGCCGACCTTGTTCGAAGCGTTTTCATTGGCCGGCCCGCTTCCAAAAATGTTCAAAACGAGGCGTAACGGGGGATTGCGCAAACGCCTTTTACTTGTATGATGACCGACAATGCGAGGGACACACTTCGCACATACCCGCATAAAAACAACGAGTGGGAGATTCAACTGTGAGCACATCCAATTCCAGGATGGCCGACGGCACAGATTCGGTTCTGAGTTCAGCCGTCTCGAAGGTCAAACGTCACGTCCTGCCGCTTTTCGTGATCATGTTTATCGTCAACTACATCGACCGGGTGAACATCGGCTTCGTGCGCTCGCACATGGAGCACGACCTCGGTATCGGCGCTGCCGCCTACGGGCTGGGTGCCGGACTGTTCTTCATCGGTTACGCGCTGTTTGAAGTCCCCTCCAACATCCTGCTGCAGAAAGTCGGGGCGCGTATCTGGCTGACGCGAATCATGCTCACCTGGGGCATCGTTGCCGCCTGCATGGCCTTCATCCAGAACGAAACACACTTCTACATCCTGCGCTTTCTGCTCGGCGTGGCCGAAGCGGGTTTCTTTCCGGGCGTAATCTACTACTTCACCCGCTGGCTGCCCGGCGTCGAGCGCGGCAAGGCGATTGCCATTTTTCTCAGCGGCTCGGCCATCGCTTCGCTGATCTCCGGCCCGCTGTCCGGTCTGCTGCTGCAAATCACCGGTTTTGGCCTGAAAGGCTGGCAGTGGATGTACTTCATCGAAGGCATGTTCTCGGTCGGGCTGTGCTTCTTCGTCTGGCTCTGGCTGGATTCCAAGCCGCACGACGCCAAGTGGCTGACCCGCGAAGAACAGGACGCGCTGGTCAACGCAATCGATGCCGAACAGGCTGCTCGCGAAGCCGCAACACCGGTCAAGGCCACCCTCGGTAAACTGCTCAAGGACAGCCAGATCATCCTGTTCTGCCTGATCTACTTCTTCATTCAGTTGACCATCTACGCAGCGACCTTCTGGCTGCCGAGCATCATCAGGAAGATGGGCAACATGACTGACTTTGAAGTCGGCATGTTCAACTCGATTCCGTGGCTGCTGTCGATCATCGGCATGTACGCTTTCGCCACACTGTCCGCCAAATGGAAGCGTCAGCAGGCCTGGGTCGCCATCGCCCTGCTGATTGCCGCTGCCGGGATGTTCATGTCCACCACCGGCAGCCCGATCTTCGCCTTCGTTGCCATCTGCTTTGCGGCGCTGGGTTTCAAGTCCGCGTCGTCGCTGTTCTGGCCTATTCCGCAGGCGTATCTGGATGCACGTATCGCCGCTGCGGTCATTGCGCTGATCAACTCGGTGGGCAACCTCGGCGGCTTTGTCGCGCCGACCACCTTCGGCTTGCTCGAAGAGCACACCGGCTCGATTCAGGGCGGGCTGTATGGCCTGACTGCAACATCGATCATCGCGGCAATCATCGTCTTCGCCGCGCGCAACACCCCCAAGGCTGGCGCCACTCCGGTGGCCGCTATCCAGACCCCGGCCACCCATTGATTCACCTGTGCAGCCATTCCTTTACAGGCCACACTTTTTACAGGATCAGTCATGAATATTCAGCACTCCAACATCACCGGCAAGGCCCCTGTCATCACCGACATGCAGGTTGTACCGGTGGCCGGCCATGACGACATGCTGCTCAATCTCAGCGGCGCGCACGGCCCTTATTTCACGCGTAACATCGTCATCCTCAAAGACAACGCCGGGCATGTGGGCGTCGGCGAAGTGCCTGGCGGCGAACTGATTCGTCAGACCCTTGAAGACGCGCGCTCACTGGTGGTCGGCAGCAGCATCGGCACCTACCAGAAGATCCTCAATGAGGCACGCAAAGCCTTCGCCGATCGCGATTCAGGCGGCCGAGGCCTGCAAACCTTCGACCTGCGCATCGCCATTCACGCAGTCACCGCACTGGAGGCCGCGCTGCTTGATCTGCTCGGTCAGCATCTGGACGTACCGGTTGCCGCCCTGCTCGGTGAAGGTCAGCAACGCGATCAGGTCGAGATGCTCGGCTACCTGTTTTATGTCGGCGATCAGCGCAAGACCGACCTGGCCTATCGCAGCGAACCCGAGGCTGACAACGACTGGTTCCGCCTCCGCCATGAAGAAGCGCTGACCCCAGAAGCAGTGGTGCGTCTGGCCGAAGCCGCGCAACAGCGTTACGGCTTTCAGGACTTCAAACTCAAGGGCGGGGTGTTGAGCGGCGACGAGGAGATCGAAGCCGTCACCGCACTGGCCGAGCGCTTTCCCGAGGCACGCATCACGCTGGACCCCAACGGCGCCTGGTCGCTCAAGGAAGCCATCCGCCTGTGCCGCGATCAGCATCACGTGCTGGCGTATGCCGAAGACCCGTGCGGTGCGGAAAACGGCTTTTCCGGTCGCGAAGTCATGGCTGAATTCCGCCGCGCCACCGGCCTGAAAACCGCCACCAACATGATCGCCACCGACTGGCGTGAAATGGGCCATGCCATTCAGTTGCAATCGGTGGACATTCCGCTGGCCGATCCGCACTTCTGGACCATGCAGGGTTCGGTGCGTGTGGCGCAGATGTGCAATGAATGGGGCCTGACCTGGGGCTCGCATTCCAACAACCATTTCGATATTTCGCTGGCGATGTTCACCCAGGTTGCCGCCGCAGCGCCGGGCAACATTACGGCGATCGATACCCACTGGATCTGGCAGGACGGTCAGCGACTGACCAAGGCCCCACTGCAAATCATCGGCGGCAAGGTCGCCGTACCGAAGAAGCCGGGGTTGGGGGTCGAATTGGACACCGACCAGTTGGCCAAGGCTCATGAACTCTATAAAGGCATGGGGCTGGGCGCGCGTAACGACGCCGCAGCGATGCAGTTTCTGATCCCGGACTGGAAATTCAACAACAAGCAGCCTTGCCTGGTGCGCTGAGCCTGACGTTCACTCATTAATTGACTGGCCACAATGCTGGCACACGGCGCGCAACCCCCTTGCGCGCCGTTTTTTTCAAATCCGGCTTGGCAGGCGGAATTGGCATGCTACTGTCTCGCAACATCCAGTAACGACTAGACCGCATGCGCCATCTTGCCCGCACCCGCCCTCGCCTGACTCTCGCAGCCCTGGTTGGCTTGACCGCAGGCATCGCCTGGGCCTGGCTCATCCCCCACGCAACACTCACGCAAAGCCTGCTGACGGGCTGGGACACAGGCGTGTGGCTTTATCTGATTCTGATCTTCGTCCGCACACTGCGCAGCAATGCCGACGATGTCCGGCGAGTCGCACTGATGGAAGATGAGAACGCCGGCGTCATCCTTGTCACGGTGTGCGTCGCAGCACTGGCCAGCCTGGCCGCCATCATTTTCGAGGTCGCTGGCAGCAAGGGCCTTTCCAGCGACGCCAAAATGCTCCATCACGCCTTCACCGGCCTGACCGTCATCGGCTCATGGTTGATGATCGGGGTGATCTTCAGCCTGCATTACGCACGCATGTTCTACACCTGGAACGGCAAGGAGCCGGCACTGGCCTTCGTCGGCGGCGAAAAGCATCCGGACTACTGGGACTTTCTGTACTTCTCGTTCACCCTCAGCGTGGCAGTACAGACCTCCGACGTGGGCGTAGCAACCCATGAAATGCGCAAGGTCGTGCTGGGCCAGTCGTTGATCTGCTTTGTCTTCAACACCGCCATTCTGGGTTTTTCGATCAACATTGCCGCCAGCCTGTTCAACTAACCTTTTCAGCCCCATCAAGAGGACCGCAGACCATGACCCTATTGAAAATCGCAGTGCTCGATGACTGGCAGAACGTCGCCAGTGGCGTGGTCGACTGGTCTGCCCTCGACTCGGTAGGTGAAATCAGCTTTCTGCACGACTACCCGGCCGACACCGCGACCATGGTCCAGCGCCTGCAAGGCTTCGATGTCCTCTGCGTGATGCGCGAGCGAACATTGTTCGATGACGTGCTGCTCAGCCAGTTGCCAAACCTGCGTTTGCTGGTGACAGGCGGCATGCGCAACGCGGCCATCGATACAGCGGCTGCCGAGCGTCAGGGCATTGTTGTATGTGGCACTGAAAGCTACAAAAACGCAGCGCCGGAACTGACCTGGGCGCTGATCATGGGCATCACCCGCAACCTGGTGGCCGAGGCCAACTCACTGCGCGCAGGCAACTGGCAGGTCGGGCTGGGCAGCGACCTGCATGGCAAGACCCTGGGCATTCTCGGCCTGGGCAGCATCGGCAAATGGATCGCCCGTTACGGGCAGGCGTTCGGCATGAACGTCATCGCCTGGAGCCAGAACCTGACTGCCGAAGCTGCCGCCGAATCGGGCGTCACCTACGTCAGCAAACAGCAACTGTTCGAGCAAGCCGATGTGCTGTCGGTCCACCTGGTGCTCAGCGACCGCAGCCGAGGGCTGGTCGATGCACAAGCGCTGGGCTGGATGAAACCAAGCGCCTACCTGATCAACTCGTCCCGCGGCCCGATCATCGATCAGGCTGCGCTCATCAAGGTCCTGCAACAGCGCCACATCGCTGGCGCCGCGCTGGACGTGTTCGACATCGAACCGCTGCCCGCTGACCACCCGTTCCGCACGTTGAACAACGTTTTGGCAACGCCACATATCGGCTATGTCACCGAGAACAACTATCGGACTTTTTACGGGCAGATGATTGAAGCTATTCAGGCCTGGCATGCGGGGTCGCCGATTCGAGTGTTTGGCTGAGGGTTGCTGTTGCTGCCCCATTCGAGGACGTCAGCAGCGCAGTGAAGCAGGTAAATCTCTCAACGTGCGCGCGTTGCAAGAGCCTTGAAAAAGGGATGGCGCTCACGATTCTCACGCACAAAAAATCAGCCCGGACGACTGTCCGGGCTGAAGGTTAGGGTGAAGCGAGGGGGTGCCTCCTGGCAGGTCTGGAATCACTGGCTGTTAAGGCAACCACTGAGCACCTGGTACTGAACAGTCTTCAGATCGCCCTTGGAGTTCTGGTAAGTCATCAGCTTAGGCATGACGCTGCAGGTCTTCAGGTCCGGCGACTTGCGGATCACTTTGGCAACGTCCAGCTTCATACCGTACTTGTATTCTTCGATCGCAGGCATCGCCTTTTTATGGGTGGTGGCGTACTTCTGTACGGCGGCCTGGTGATTCTTGATCAAGGTTTCTGCCTTGACTTCGTCTGTGGTGTAAGCGAAAGCGCTCAGGGGAGAAAGAATGGCCAGAGCGAGCAGTAAGGATTGGGCAGTACGCATATTAGATGACTCCGCTGTTTGAATATTGTCTGAATTAACGTTCCACGCTTAACGCGAAGATCGCTGGGCTTTTACGGCTTGCGAGCTTGGAGATTACCTGTTTTTCATACACTTTTTTATTTATGACGAATTTGTAATTTTTTGCTCACCTTCCTGTTAGTTGCCCGACTTTAAGCTTGGCTCATTCCTGAAAAACGCACGACGCAAACAGGATCCAAACATTAACCAGAGAAGAGAAAATGACGATGAAAGTGATTAAATCGATGGTCTTTGCAGTAGCCGCCCTGTCCTTTACAAGTGCCTTTGC
Source organism: Pseudomonas sp. CFBP2511 (assembly GCF_030209255.1). Taxonomy (NCBI): domain Bacteria; kingdom Pseudomonadati; phylum Pseudomonadota; class Gammaproteobacteria; order Pseudomonadales; family Pseudomonadaceae; genus Pseudomonas; species Pseudomonas sp. CFBP2511. The sequence goes on from NZ_JARVSI010000020.1 coordinate 15,765, forward strand.
CGACGACGGCAACGAATTCGCCAGCACGGCTTCCGACAAGATGCGCATGGCTCAGGAGCAGCGTTTCCGGGAGGGCCAGAGCGCCCGACAGAACGAGCAGTATGTAAACTCGGACGAAAAATCCAGGTCTGAGACTTCCGCTAAATCCGAAGGCTAACGCCTTTTGGCCTACAACAAGCAGCTACCCTTTTCGCCTTTGGTAGTGTTCCGGAATATTGGGTTGAGGCGAAAATTAAAGCGTCCTTCGGGGCGCTTTTTTTATAGATCCTCAAAATACAATATGCCAACTGGCATATTGATCTGAGTTTCGTTTTCCGATCTAAATGCCGCGACTGGCGTGACGCGTACTTCTTTCAGATTTGTAATGCAGTCGTCATCTTCGCGTTATCTTCGCCTCTTCAAGATTGGGCCTCACTGGCAGCCATCGAGTTATAAAAATATGCCAGACCGAGACGTTTATATGATCTGCCCAATGAACGGAGTGCACATGACTCAACGCAAAAGACTTTCCCTCGCCTTATGGTCGACCCTCGCCGGAATTACACCTTTTGCCGCCTTCGCAGAAGAGCAGAAAGAAGGGTTCGTCGAAGGCAGCTCGCTCAACATTCTCAATCGAAACTTCTACATGAACCGTGACCATCGTCATGGTGAGTCAAGCCCGACCGGCAGCGGCTACTCTGAAGCCTGGGCGCACGGCATCATGGGGCGCTTTGAATCGGGCTTCACCCAAGGCACCCTCGGCGTAGGTCTGGATGCGTTCGCGATGGTCGGTATCAAGCTGGATACGGGCGACGGCCGAAACGGCCTTCAAACACCCTTCTCGGTGATGCCCGTCAATTCGGATGGCAACGCCCGCAATGAATACACCAAAGTCGGCGGCGCGCTGAAAGCCAGAGCGTTCGACACTGTCGTCAGAGCAGGCGATGTCTTCCCGACAACCCCCGTTGTCGCTTTCGGCGATAGCCGTCTGCTGCCGGAAAGCTTTCGCGGCGTGACCGCTATCAACGACAGCTTCAAGGGCCTGACCTTACAAGGCGGTCGCCTAAACGGGATGAGTCAGCCTGCTTCAAGCGACATGAAAGAAGGCTTTTCCACGTTCTATGCCGGTCCGGTCGACTCACCCTGGCTCGCCTATTTCGGCGGTGACTACAAAGCCACTGACCGGCTGAATCTATCTCTATACACCAGCCGACTGAAAGATGCGTGGGACCAGAAATACGGGGCTGTGTCCTACGTGCTGCCGATCAACGACGACCTGTCGCTGACCAGCAGCCTGAATTACTACAACGCAACCGACGAAGGCAAACGGCTGCTCGGCGAGTTCGACAACGACATATGGAGCGCCAGTGTCGACCTGAAATACGGCGCACACAGCCTGGCGCTTTCCCATCAGCGCAACCAGGGCGATGACGACTTCGACTACCTGAGATTGTCCGACTCGATTTATCTGACCAACTCCCTCCAGTACAGCGACTTCAACTCGCCGAAAGAACGCTCGTGGATGCTCACCTATAACCTGGACATGACCCCCTACGGCGTGCCCGGTCTTACGTTCATGACCCGCTACGGCAAAGGTACCGACGCTGACTATACCAACGCCAACAACACCTACATGCGCCGTGACGCACAAGGCAATCCGCTGACCGACCAGAAACGCTGGGAGCGCAACATCGAAGCCAGGTACACCTTTCAGACCGGAACCCTGAAGGACTTGTCAGTACGCGTCCGCCAGGCCACGACCCGAGCGACCGAGTTCGAGCAGAACCTGGATGAAGTGCGCGTTATCGTGGAGTACCCGTTGAGTGTGTTGTGACATTTTGCAGGCGACGCTGTCGGTTCATGTATAGGCAGGAAAGCGTCTTTGAGGGCACTTTTTTCGCCAGGGCTTTTCTGAAAAAGTCGCTCTGGCTGAAAGGATGCCCTCTGGTTGCCAGGCGAGCCGTCAAGCACGCCTACAACTTAATCCATCGCCACCACAAATACGACCTGCCTGTGAACTGGGCCGCACCCTCGACAACTGCGCGGTGAAGTCAGTTACGAATACGAATCCAACAGCCGCCTGCTGGAACATAAACCCGAAATGCACCTGCGCCGAGACTATGTTTTGCTACAACTGAAAATGCCTCAACCTTTCGTTCAGGCCGTTGGCAAGTTCTGCGAGTAGCTGACTGGCGTGGGCGGTCTTGTCCGCGCGAGTTGCCGACTGGGCCGCCAGGTCTCGAATACGCACCAGGTTGCTGTCGACCTCACGGGCGACTTGCGTTTGCTCTTCGCAGGCGCTGGCGATTACCAGGTTGCGATCATCAATGATCATCACCGAGTTGGCGATAGAGGCCAACGCTGCGTTGGCCAATTCTGCCTGCGCTTTGGTGCGATGCGCCTGCTCGCGGCTTAGCGACAATGCCGCTACGGTGTTTTGGGTGCCTTGCTGTACGTGCTCGATCATGCTCTCGATTTCCCGCGTCGAATCACTGGTACGGTGAGCCAACGCGCGCACCTCATCTGCAACAACGGCAAACCCTCGACCGGCATCACCCGCACGGGCAGCTTCAATCGCTGCGTTCAGGGCAAGCAGATTGGTCTGCTCGGAAACAGACCTTATAACCTCCAGAACTTTTGAAATTTCCAGTGTTCTGACGGCCAGCAGTTGTGCCTGATCGGTAGCCTGCTGCACATCCTCGGTCAGTTGCTTGATTGAGCCGACTGTAAGACCGAGTTCCCCCTGCCCTTCTTGCGCAGCACGGGCCGACGCCTTTGACTCTTCTGAAGTGGAAACAGCATTGCGCGTGACTTCCTGTACCGCTTGGCTCATCTCGGTCACCGCAGCAGCAGACATCTCTATTTCGCTATTCTGAACACGCAGGTCAGCGTTGTTATCGCGCATCAATATGTTCAGTTCTTCGGTCGCCGTGAACACTTGTCCGGCCGCCTGCCCGACATGGCTCAGCGTGTTTCTGAGGTTTTCACGCATCCGCACTATCGACTGCAGTAACAGGGCCGCCTCATCCCTGCCAAGGCTTTCAATGTGCGCGATGCGAAGGTCGCCCGCCGCAATCATTTCGGATGCCGCCAACGCCTGTCTAATCGGCCCCGACAGGCTGACAGTAAGCCGCCAGGCCAGGATCAGGGTGACCAGCAGCGCCGCCCCCATCGTAAACAACGTGACCCGATTGGCAGTGGCATAGGTATGGCTGGCGCCGGTGCTGGCTTCTGATTGCGACGCATCGTTGAGCTGTTTCAGACCTTCCAGCTGCGCCATCAGGGACTTTGCGATACCTGCCATCTCATTCCAGGCCAGCAGACGGCCTGCGTCCTCCTGGCCTGCCGTGATCAGTGCGTGAACCTGTTCGGCATGTCGCGCGTAGTCTTTAAACGTCGTGTCCACGCCCTCAATCAACTCCCGCTCGCCCGGCGAATCGATGAAAGGCTGGTACGCCTCTATGGCTTTTGCGAACACTGATTCGCGCTGCATTAACTCGTCGCGCGCCTGAACCAGTTGATCGGCACTGCGAGCGGATAACATTTTCATTACGTCGTAGCGCGTGTTTGAAAACGCCAGAGCAATGGCGTCGCCCAAGGCAATTCCGGGCAATGAGTCGTTTTCGATCTCAAGGCCTTTGGCACGAATACTGGACAACTGTGCCAGGCTGAAAATACCCAAACCCAAGACCAGCAAAACCATGACAGCAAAGCATGCCAACGTTCGCGTGGCTATTTTAAAACGTCGTAAATACATAGAACTTCCTCTTGATGCAGCCTGCACAAGACACACACGGGGATAACAACCACACCGTGATGCCAGAAAAATTTACTCAACGGTTCAATCATCGACGATGCACTTAACCTCACACGCAACGTGCCGGTACTTTTTAACAAAGTGATCGATACTTTTTTGCTTACACTAGCGATTCAGCAATCCGTGCGACCACCCCCCCTGCATCCTGGCAAATAGCGCAGCGCAATATTTTCGACAATCAACCCAGAACCCTGACAATTAAGCCACAGGCTTTTGATCAATAAAACAAAAATTCAACACACTAAAAAGTAAGACTTTTCATTCGCCACGGGCAGTTTATTTATGAGTATCCATTCACCCCGTAAATAACATCACGTCCAAGCGCACGCTATCAAGCGTTGAAAAATCAAAAGAAAAACACGCACAAGCACTAATAAAATCAATGATTTAATCCCCGCCCGAGTTCTTTAAATGATTACCGACATTCACCATGCCGACCACACTCGTAACTTGCATGTTTCATTTTTAACCACTTGAAATAGCCCTTTGCCATCTCTAGCATCGCCACCGAACTTAACCCCCGCTCAGAAAGAGACGCTCGATGAATATCAATTCAATCCGGTCCTATGACCTTTCGATGGCCGCGCCAGAAAAATCTGCTGTAACGAACAAAGCCACATTGCCCGTGAACGCTGGCAACAATGATGCCCCTACGACCAGACAGTCAAAACTTGACACCTATACCGCCAGCCATAAATACGATTCATCAGGCCGCCCCGCAGAGGCGCCGGAAACTGCTCCGGTTTACACAAAAGCACTGCTTAACCGCAACGCCCAACTGCAGAAATCAGCCGCCCCGTCGGACACGGCTCCGGCCGGTCAACAGCAGGTTGCAACGGCAGTGACTAAAAACGCACTTCAGAGCAACGCGGTAACTGTCGAAGAGAAAGTTTCGGGGCCGACCCCAAATGCCAGCAATGCGGATACTGGCTCGCACGGCGGTGCCAATGTGGATCCGGGTGACATCGCTACACCTGCAGCCGCCACTAAAATGATTCAGGACCTGAAAGGGATTGGCGGCGGAACGTTACGTATCCAGATGACACACGATCAAATCCAGGACACCAAGGAGATGGATAAACTCACTGCATTGGTTAATGAAGGGGATAAACAAGGCGTAAAAGTCCAGTTTACATTTCGTGACAACGCGAACGGTGGTGGCGGAAGCGTACTGACGGGTGACAAGTTGAATCAGGCCTCGACCGACATCAGCAATGTGGTCAAAAAATTCGGCGGTCACTCAAGCTTCGTATTGGACACTTTCAATGAAGGTGGCACATCAGCCACCCAGGGCTGGGCTGACATGGAAAGTACGCTGATCAAATCGGCACGCAACGCCGGCTACAAGGGAAGCATCGTTGTGGAGGACAGCAACTGGGGAGGTGGTTTGACCGCAGGCCCCGAGAGCGGCCTGGTGAAATACGCGGATCAATTAAAAGCGGCCAACGGCAAAGGCAACCCCGGCTTGATTGGCAGCATTCATGAATATGCCAGTGGGGCAGACGCCTCTGCCCGCTTGGGCAACGAGATAAAAGCACTGCAAAATGCAGGCTATAAACCTCAGATTGGCGAAGTGGGTAATGCCAACTGGCTGGGAGGCGACAAGTTTGAAGAAAGAGACGGCGCCACTAAAGCCGTGCGGGATAATCTTGCCGCACTGAAAGCGGCGGGTGCGGATATATTGCCCTGGAAGGATCAGTTCCAGGATGGCAAACTTCGCCACCATGTCGGATTTTCAAAGTCAGATCAATACTGACCCTTCATAAGTACCTAATGAACTTCATGTTCCAGACCCGCCATTGAAACGTGATGCTGTGCTCCCGATTCTTATCAGGAGCCAGCACCTCATGAGGCGACCCGGTGCCAACATTGAAAATCCAACTATCCTGATAGCAAACCCTTGTTGAGCGTCGATGACCGCCGCCCCCTAAGGAAAAGCTAAAACATCAGCCATTGGAATTTTTGTTGCCCTACACGCTGCATGTATGCGAACCTGCCCGCAGACAGATAACGCTAAAAACACGATTTCGCCAAAAAACCATCTAAAAAGAACAGAAAAAGCGAAACGTTAATAAAAGCGTCATCGCAACGTCCCCTATGATCTAGCTGAACACTGTCATTTAATAAGTTATCGCTTCCCTGGCGACTCATTTTTCTGTTTCACCGAGCGCAGCCACTTTTCGCACAGAGCCCACAGAGACATTCGATGAACATCCACACCGCCAGGTCCTATGACCCCCTCATGGCCACCAGTGAAAAGCCTGCAACGGCAGACAGAACCACGCGGGCCGTGGACGCTGGCGCTACTGAGCCGACCCCTGAAAAGCAGGCGAAACTCGACACCTATACGGCCTCCGACAGCCGCTCCGCCGAGACAGCGGAAGGGTCCCCTGTTTACACAAGGATGATGCTCAGCCGAAATACCCGGTCGCAGGAAAGCGAAGCTTCCTCATCAGACACGGCTTTGCTTGCCAGTCAAAAAGCGCTTGTCAGCCAGAACGATACAAAGGCTGTTGGCAGCGAAGTGGCCGCGGTGAAGGACAGCACGGCCCTTTCGGACGCAGAAAAAAAAGCCAAGGAAGCAGAAAAGGCCGCCTCTTCAGAGGCAGCAAAAACTGCCCAGACCGTCGCGCGCGGGGGCGCCAACGTCAATCCTGATGACATCGCCACACCGGCTGCGGCCACCAAGATGATTCAGGACCTGAAAGCGATTGGAGGCGGAACCTTACGCATCCAGATGACGCATGATCAGATCCGGGACGTCAAGCAGATGGACAAGCTCAGGGCACTGCTCAATGAAGGTGGCAAACAGGATGTAAAGGTTCAGTTCACGTTTCGTGACAATGCGAACCAGGGCAGCGGCAACGTGCTGACGGGAGACAAGTTGAAGCAGGCTGCGGCCGACATCAGCAGTGTGGTCAAAAAGTTCGGCAGTCGTCCAGGCTTCGTGCTCGACACTTTCCATCAGGGCGGTAACAGCGCCAGTCAGGAGTGGTCCGACATGCAGACCACCTTGATCAAGTCCGCGCGCAATGCCGGCTTTAAAGGAAGCATTGTTGTCGAGGACAGTAACTGGGGGGGTGGCCTGACCGCTGGCCCGCAGAGCGGCCTGGTCAAGTTTGCCGATCAATTGAAGGCCGCCAATGGCGAAGGCAACCCTGCCCTGATTGGCGGTTTTCATGTGTATGCCAGAGAAAGCGAAGCGTCTTCCCGGCTCGGAAAACAGATCAAGGCGCTTCAAGAGGCTGGCTATAAATTGCAGATTGGCGAAGTGGGCAATGCCAGCTTGCTGATAGGGAGCACCTTCCGGCAAAAGGACGATGCCACCAAAGCCATGACGGATAACATGGCCGCTCTTAAAGCAGCGGGAGCGGATATTTTGCCCGGCAAGGACCAGTTCCAGGACGGCAAACTTCGCCGCCGTGTCGGATTTTCTAAGTCAGACCAGTACTCATGATTCGATGCCCCGAGTGATCGGGGCTCGATGTCATTGATACGCGCCGCTGAACCCGACCCTGAAAAGGGTCAGGCTTTCTATCTATCCATGCCAATGGCAGATACGTACAGCCTTACAACGTATAGGCGATCCCTACCTGCACCGTCCGCGGAGCCCCCGGATACGCGTAGACGTTGCCAAACGCGCCTTCTTCATACTCGGTGTTAAAAACATTCTTCAGGTCGAGGTTGAGCTTGACGTTCGGGTTGACCTTGTAAAAGGCCAGCAGGTCGAACACGGTGTAACTGTCCATCGAGAAGGCGACGTTGGCGGTACGCCCGGCGCGCTGATCGACGTAGCGGCCGCCGGCGCCCAACCCCAGGCCACGCAACGCACCGTCCTGAAATTCGTAAACGTTAAGCAGGCTGAACGTCTGTTCGGGGATGTTCATCAGACGTGTGCCGGAGCGCAGCGTGTTGTCTTTGGTCACCTCGGCGTCGACGTACGCGTAGCTGCCCATCATCCGCCACTCGGGCGTCAGGTTGCCGACCACGTTGAGGTCCAGGCCACGGCTCCGTACTTCGCCTGCCGCCACGCTGAATGTGGAGTCAACCGGGTCGGTGGTCAGCACGTTGCGTTTCTCGATCTGGTAGATCGCCGCGTCGACACTCAACTGCCCTTCCAGCGTTTCCCACTTGGTACCAATCTCGTATGACTTGCCCTCTTCCGGTTTGAAGCCGCCACCCAGCCGGCTGGCACCGCTGTTGGGTTTGAATGAACGCGCGGTGTTGGCGTAGACCGCGACGCTGTCGGTCAGGTCGTAGCTCAGGCCAACACGCGGTGTGACGGCGTTATCGCTGGCGGTCCAGCTGCTGGTGCCGGGCAGGAAAGAATCGTAGTCGTGCTCGAAGCGCTCCAGACGCACGCCGCCCACCAGTTTCAGGCGCTCGGTCAGCGTTACCTGGTCTTGTACGAAGGCAGCCCAGGTTTTCAGATTTTCCTTGTCGTGGGTGGTGGTTCGGGTCAGTGCGGGTCGAGCCTGGCCATAGACCGGATTGAAGATGTCGATGGGGTAGGCACTGACTGCGCCGCTGGAGCGCTGGATGATCGATTTGTAGTCGTAGTCTTCGTACTCGACGCCGGTCAGCAGCGTGTGCTCGAAACCGCCCGCGGAGAAATGCCCGGTCAGGTTCAATTGCACATCGCGGTCAGTCCACTCCAGCTTGCGGTAGTTGAAGTTACGGCCCAGGGTGCGACCGTCGGCGGCCAGGCCGTTAGCCTCAATAGCATCGCCTTGCAGCGAGCCGTCGAGCATCTGCATGCCACCGCCCAGCTTCCAGTCAGCGTTCAGATCGTGATCAAAGCGCAGTTGCGCCATGTTGTTGTCATTGTGCAGCTTGCCCACGCTCTTTTCGCCGAAGAAGGTGTCGCGCGAAGCGGTGCGTGTCTGGGCGGGATAGCGCGTCAGGCCCCGATCCAGCGGTGCGTTGTTGCGCATGAAATCACCCTCGAAGGTGATGCGCGTGGCGTCGTTGACCTGCCAGCTCAAGACCGGCGCCACGCCATAACGCTCGGTTTCGACGTGATCACGAAAGGTATCGCCACCCTCGCCCACGACATTGAGTCGATAGGCAAAACGCCCTTCATCATCGAGCGGGCCGGACGCATCCAGCGTACCGCGCTTCATGCCCTGATCATTAAGCTGGCTGCCCAATGTGACCTTGCGCTCGGCCAGCGGTTGTTTGGAGACCACATTAAAAGTGCCTCCCGGATCGCCACGGCCGTACAGCGTGGTGGCAGGACCGCGCAGCACTTCAAGGCGCTCAATGGTATTGGCGTCCGGCATGTTCGGATAACCGCGATTGATCGGGAAGCCGTTGCGATAGAACTCGCCCGTGGTGAAGCCGCGCACGGTAAACGTGGTCAGGCCCTGGCCGCCGAAGTTGTTGGCCCGCCCGACCCCGCCTGCGTAATCGAGAGCATCCTGCAGGCGCGTAGCACCGATGTCTTCCACTGCCTCGCGGGTCACGACGCTGACGGACTGCGGGGTTTCATGCAAAGAGGTGTCGGTACGTGTGGCGCTGGCGGAGCGTGTGGCCCGATAGCCGTCAACCGGCCCTTGTGCGTTTTCGGCACTGGCGGCGCCTTGAATGTCGATGTTCTGCAACTCTATCGAATCGCTCGAAGGTTGCCCGGCAGTAACCTGGTCAGCCCAGGCGGCCTGGGAGATAGCTTGAATGACACAAAGTGAAACGAGAGTACGACGCATCGACGTGCAGCCCTTGGCAAGAAACCAGGCCTCTTGGGACCCGGCAGGATTTTTCGCGAATAGTACAGATTCGTATTACCACTTGATACAAAATCGCAAAAATACCTTTCCCACCGCTGTCGATCGCACTTAGCAAACACGGGGACAAACAGGCAAACTGCGATACACCACAGCCCTTTTGATGAGAGAACCGCCGATGCCGCTTTCCAACCAGCCTGCCGATCCTCGCTGCGCCCTGCTGGTGATCGACATGCAGTACGACTTCATGCCCGGCGGGCAGCTGGCGGTGGCTGACGGTGATGCGTTGCTGCCATTGATCAATCGTCTGGGTGCGCGCTTTGCACGGGTGATCGTCACTCAGGACTGGCACCCGGCCGGGCACATCTCGTTTGCCTCAAGCCATGCGCAGCGCGTGCCGTTCGAGAGCATCACCCTGCCCTACGGTCCGCAGACCCTGTGGCCGGATCACTGCGTGCAAGGCAGCCACGGTGCGCAATTGCATGCCGACCTCGATCTGCCTCACGCGCAGTTGATCCTGCGCAAGGGCTGCAATGCGCACATAGACAGCTACTCGGCGTTTCTGGAGGCAGACCGGTCAACCACCACCGGGCTGGCCGGGTATTTGAAGGAGCGCGGTATCGACACGCTGTTCGTGGTCGGCCTGGCACTGGACTTCTGTGTCGCGTGGTCTGCTCAGGATGCGCGCAGTGCCGGTTTCAATACGTATGTCATTGAAGACGCCTGTCGCGCTATCGACATGAACGGCTCGCTGGAGCACGCCTGGAAGACACTACTGGAGATGGGCGTCGAGCGCGTGCAAAGCGCCGATCTGCTGGGTCAGGCCTGAGAATGTGCCAACTCGCGCTCACAATTCTCGATGCATAACACCGATGGCGAACGACGGCGTGCAGCGCCTGTCTGAACCATCGGACCGGCTCTGCCCGCGCAGGTCCATTTCATCACTGGCGCTGAGGACGTTGTATGGACCACGAAGTAGAAGGCAAGACCCCCGGCCTGTCGGCTGAGGAAGAGCGCGATATTGATGAGAACCAGCCGCCGCGCGCGGCGGTGCTGCACGAGACTATCCGTATTCAGGGCGACCACGAACTGGAGCGCAGCGTCGCCGCCCTGTGGTGGTCGGCACTGGCGGCCGGCCTGACCATGGGCCTGTCGCTCATGGCGATGGGCTTGCTGAAATCGCGCCTTGAAGGCATTCCGGGCAGCCATGTCATCAGCAGCCTGGGTTATTCGGCCGGGTTTCTCGCGGTGATTCTGGCACGTCAGCAGCTGTTCACCGAAAACACCATCACGGCTGTGCTGCCGGTCATGAGCAAGCTGAACCTGGCCAATATCGGTCGGCTGCTGCGCCTGTGGGCTGTGGTCCTTACCGGCAACCTGGCCGGCACGCTGCTGGTAGCGTACGTCATGCTCAATCTGCCGATTTTCGATACCAGCACCGACAAGGCGTTTCTGGAGATCGGCCGCAAGGTCATGGAAAACGACCTCGGTCAGATGTTTTCCAAGGGCATTGTGTCCGGCTGGATGATCGCGACCATGGTCTGGATGATTGCCTCCATGGAAAACGCCAAGATCGCTATCATCGTGCTGATCACTTACCTGATGGCGCTGGGCGACTTCACTCATATTGTTGTGGGTTCGGCCGAAGTGTCTTATCTGGTTTTTGCGGGTGAGATAGCCTGGAAAGACTTCTGGTTTGCCTTTGCCGGGCCGACACTGGCAGGCAATATCATCGGCGGTAGCTTTATCTTCGCCCTGATCAGCCATGCGCAGATCCGCAGCGAAAAAGACACCACCGCCAAACTGGAACGCGACCGCAAGGCCAAGGCCGAAAAACGTCGGCTGGAGAAGGAACGCGCGCTCAAGGACGCTGATACAGGGGCACAGAAAGAGATATGATCCTCGTCATTAAACTTTCTTTCAGGAAACGTGACGGGTTTTAAAGGCAGAATAAGCCTTTGAACGCACCTATTCAGGCAGGGACCATGACCCGAATTCTGGCAATCGAAGATGATGCCATCACCGCAAAGGAAATTGTCACCGAACTCAGCAGCCACGGGCTGGAAGTGGACTGGGTGGACAACGGCCGTGACGGCCTGGCGCGTGCAGTGAGCGGCGACTACGACCTCATTACCCTGGACCGCATGCTGCCGGAGATGGATGGCCTGACCATCGTCACCCACCTGCGTGCCCAGGGCATTTCCACGCCGATCCTGATGATCAGCGCGCTGTCCGATGTGGACGAACGCGTACGCGGGCTAAGGGCCGGAGGCGATGATTATCTGCCCAAACCGTTCGCGTCGGACGAAATGGCAGCACGCGTCGAGGTCCTTCTGCGCCGCAGCAACCCGGTCAGCGCGGCCAAGACCGTGTTGCAGGTTGCCGACCTGGAGCTGAACCTGATCAGCCGCGAAGCCTGTCGGGGGGGTGAGCCGTTGATCCTGCTGCCCACCGAGTTCAAGCTGCTGGAATTTCTGATGCGCAACAGCGGGCAAATCATCACGCGCATGATGATCTTCCAGGAAGTATGGGGCTATCACTTCGACCCGGGCACCAACCTGATCGATGTGCACATCGGCCGTCTGCGCAAGAAGATCGATCAACCTGGCACCGCACAGCTGATCCAGACCGTGCGAGGGTCAGGTTATGTCATTGCCGAACCCGTCTAAGGGCTGGCGATCTTCAACAAGCCGCCTGTTGGCGCTGTACAGTTCTCTGTTTGTCGCCTGGAGCGTGATTCTTCTGGGCGTCCTCTATTGGGAGGTCAACTCCTATCTGGACACCCTCGCCCGCGAGTCACTCACCCACCGCCAGCAATTGTTCTCGCGCTTCGAAGGTCAGGCACTGGTCGATGCTCTGGCCACCAGCATGACCTTCGATACCCGTGCGGTAGACGCCTACGGCCTGTTCGACCAGAACTTCCGCCCGGTCGCCGGCCCCATCACCAGCGTGCCGGAAAACCTGCCCATTGATGGCCTGATCCATGTGCTGAACGACTGTATCGAGTCGGAAGATCCGGGCATGCCGCAAGGCAGTTGCGATGCGATCGTCAATCGTACCTCCGACGGCCGCTGGCTGGTGCTGGTGCGCGAGAATGGCTCACTGCTGGCGGTCAGCACGCTGATCCTGCACGCCTTGTTGTGGGGGATTTCGCTGACCATTATTCCTGGCGTGGCCGGCTGGCACTGGTTGCGTCGGCGCCCGTTGCGCCGTATCCGCGCCATTCAGGCCAGCGCTGAATCGATCATTGCCGGCGACATGGCTGGCCGCCTGCCGGTGTCGAACCGGCGTGACGAACTGGACATGCTGGCGGTGATCGTCAATGCCATGCTCGACCGCATCGAAAAACTCATGAACGAGGTCAAGGGCGTCTGCGACAACATCGCCCACGACCTGCGCACGCCCTTGACCCGGCTGCGCGCCCAGCTTTATCGCATCCAGCAACAATCAGCACACGACTCGACCCATGCCGTACAGATCGCGCAGGTTATCAGTGAAGCCGACACGCTGATGGCGCGCTTCCGTGGGCTGCTGCGGATTTCGGAGCTGGAGGACCGTCAGCGACGTTCGGCATTCGTCGAGCTGCAGTTGCGACCACTGCTGCAGGAGCTGCATGATTTCTATTTGCCTCTGGCCGAAGAAGACCAGATTACCCTGCTGCTGGATTTGCAGGACCCGCTGCCTACGCTGGTGGGCGACCGCGCCCTGCTGTTTGAAGCGCTGACCAATTTGCTCGGTAACGCTATCAAATTCACCCCGCCTGGCGGCATCGTGAAAATCAGCGCCTATCCGGGCAAGGACACTGCAACGCCCTGCATCGACGTACAGGATTCCGGCCCCGGCATCCCTGTTGCCGAACGCGCAGCGGTGTTCCAGCGCTTCTATCGCAGCGAAACCGGCAACGAGCAGAGCGGCTTTGGTCTCGGCCTGTCGGTGGTGGCGGCGATCGTCAATTTACATGGCTTTTCGTTGCAGATCGGCACCAGCGAATATGGCGGCGCAAGCCTGCTGCTGGAATGTCGCGTCGCCAACACGCTTACCTGAAGTTCACGCGCACAATGTGATGGTTACATATGCGTCGTGCCTGCTTTTTGACGAGATTAAGGCGTCTGGCACGATGGTTCCAGAGGTTTAGATATTAATCTGGCGCGATCTGCCAAGCGTTAAATTGTAACTAGATGTTACAAAAAAGCATACAGCTTGACCGTTTCAGCGCTGGCAAGTTCCACTCAAAAAATGCGTTTTTACGCCTCGATATTGCGCTTTTCCCCGAACAAATCCATTCCGTGCATTCACTTCACAGCATCGCCCCTCGTACAAAATGTGAACGGCTAGACATTTTTATGACGTCAGTGACTTGTCGGTCCGTCAGCACTGCGTTATTTATAACGGGCAACTCCTGTACCTGCGTCACCCCAAATAATAACTCACCGGATTTCGCCATTAACCAGGCGAGGCTTTGGCATGGCTGCCAAGGCAGAGAACGCGGCACTACATTACTGGATCAACATCGGCTGGGAGGCTGTTATGGGCGCACAATCAAAGATTTTAAGCGTGGGTGAGTACAAGGTTTACACCGAGACTTACTGGAAAAGCAGTGACGCGAAGACCATCTTGCTGGTCAACGGTGCGCTCTCAACTACAGGCTCGTTCGGGCAGACGGTCAAGTACCTGCAACCGCACTACAACCTCGTGTTGTTCGACCTGCCGTTCTCGGGGCAATCCCGGGCGCACAACCCCGACGAGATGATCGTCAGCAAGGAAGATGAAGTACAGATCCTCCTTCAGCTCATCGACCTGTATCAGGTCAACTACCTGCTTTCGGTCTCCTGGGGCGGTGTATCGGCCCTGCTGGCCTTGGCGCAATGCCCGGCTTCGGTGGAAAAAGCCATCATCAGCTCGTTCTCTCCAGTGCTCAACGAACCGATGCTCGACTACATCGACAAGGCTCAGGTCTACCTGGCAGCACGCGAGAAACGCAAGATCGGCTCGCTGCTCAACGACACCGTCGGCAAGCACCTGCCGCGCCTTTTCAAACTCTATAACTACAAGCATCTGATCGGCCTTGCCGAGCACGAATATGGCCAGATCGACTTTCACATCAGCCAGATCCGCACACTAAGCGCCAGCAACTACGTCGAGCGTTTTTCCTCGATCAAGATCCCGGTGCTGTTCATCAACGGTGAAAAAGATGAATACACCACGGTTGAAGATGCGCGTATGTTTTCCAACTACATTGCCAAAAGCAGCTTCAACGTAGTTCCGGACACCGGACACTTTCTTGATCTGGAAAGCAAAGCTGCCTGGCACCACTCGCAAAAGACTGCACTGTCCTTCCTGGGGACAGAAGCCAGCCAACAGGTATGGCCAAGCGTCACTGCAATGGCCTGAAGCACCCTCGCCTGCGTCCGGAAAGCCGCACAGCTTTTCCGGCGTGACGTTGTGGTTCGTGGGTGTCGGCTTATCTGACTGGGCAGTGCTATTCGTTGATGACTCTTTGCTTGGCGACGCTTTTGCGTTCGTGCTGCCGTGTGCCCGGAAATATTCGGTCACAGCGCTTCAATTCCTTCCAGCCCGGTCTGGTGCTGGGTTTCATCTCGCTGCTCTCGCTCGGCGCTTGCTCCGCAGGGAAACCCGCAGAAAAGGCGCTGGTGCGGGTCGCGGTGCAACCGGTTGCATCGCTAGACGTGGCCAGCAGCGTAATGCTGACGGGCGATATTCAGGCGCGAAAAGTCACCGAACAGTCCTTCCGTGTGTCCGGCAAGCTGGTCAAACGTTATGTGGATGTCGGCGACCGGGTGCGGGCCGGGCAAGTACTTGCCAGACTCGACCCACGAGAACAGAAAACCGACCTGGCGTCGGCCAATGCCGAAGTGGCCGTGCGGGAATCACGCTTGCACCTTGCCGAGCAGAATTATCAGCGTCAGCAATTACTGCTGCCCAAGGGCTACACCAACCTCAGTGAATACCAGAAAGCACGTTCCGGCCTGGACAGTGCGCGGGGGGATCTGGCGGCGTTGCGAGCGCAGCAGGCCAACGCGCGCGACCAGGTGGGCTACACCGAGCTGTTCGCGGTAGCCGATGGCGTCATCACTGCGCGCCATGCAGAGGAAGGTCAGGTGGTACAAGCCGCCACGCCGGTTTTCAACCTTGCCCATGACGGCCAGCGCGAGGCGGTATTTTCGGCGTATGAATCGCTGCTGGGTGCCGACCAGACCGAAGGCACGGTAACGATCAGCCCACTGGGGCAACCGAGCATTCAATTGAGCGGCACCATCCGCGAGATCACACCGATTGTTTCCGCCGCAAGCGGCACACTACGGGTACGCGTTGCCTTGCCGGACGCCGCCATCGCACCGGCGCTGGGCTCGGTGGTCAGCGCACGCTTGCAGACCCGATCGCAGCGGGCATTCGCCCTGCCCTGGTCGGCGTTGAGCCGCACCCAGGGTCAGCCGGCAGTCTGGCGGCTGGACGACCAGTCGAAAGTCCGCCTGACGCGCGTGAAAGTGCTGCGTTACGAACAGGGCCAAGTGATCGTTTCCGAAGGGCTGAACGAAGGCGATCGGGTGGTTTCCCGAGGGCTGC
Organism: Pseudomonas sp. CFBP2511; assembly: GCF_030209255.1. Classification (NCBI taxonomy): domain Bacteria; kingdom Pseudomonadati; phylum Pseudomonadota; class Gammaproteobacteria; order Pseudomonadales; family Pseudomonadaceae; genus Pseudomonas; species Pseudomonas sp. CFBP2511. The sequence goes on from NZ_JARVSI010000020.1 coordinate 31,869, forward strand.
AGTTTCTCTATCCCGGACAACAGGTCGAGGTGGCCGAGCAAGCGTCAGTCAAGCCCGCCGTCTCGCTGGCAACATCGGAGCCTGCGCAATGAACGGCACCGCCACAGGACCACGATCGTCACATTTTCACTGGCTACTCTGCGCGCTGATCGTGGCGCTACCGGGCTGTCGCGACAAACCGCTGCGCGAAGTGATTGATCGCCCGGTGCTGTTCACCGAAATAGCTGATCCACAAAGTGCGTCCTATGGTCGTTTTGCCGGAAGTATCCAGCCGCAGCATGAGGTTGCACTGGGCTTTCGCATCGCCGGACGCCTGGCCACCCGGCATGCCGAGATGGGTGATCGGGTGCGCAAAGGCGACCTGCTGGCGACCCTCGACCCCAGCGACCAGCAAAACCGCCTACGTGCCCGTCAGGCAGAACTGAGCAGAGCCCGGTCTGCCTGGCAGCAGTTGAGCGACGAGCAAACGCGCTACCAGCAGCTATATACCCGAGGCGTCGGCTCGCGGGCGCGCCTGGATCAGTTGAACAGCGACCTGCGCAGCCAGAACGCACTCCTCGATCAGGCCAGCGCAGCGGTGCAACAAGCCGGTGACCACCTTGCCTACACCCGGCTTACCGCCGAATTCGACGGCCTGGTCACCCAGTGGCAAACCGAAGTGGGCCAGGTCATGGCCACCGGGCAAGCGGTGGTCAGCCTTGCCCGCCCGGAAAGCCGCGAAGCGGTGGTCGACCTGCCGGTCGGGCTGCTGGCCTCGCTGGATGACAGTCGGCAGATCAGAGTGATTTCCCAGCTTGATAAGCAGGTGTCGGTGATTGCCAGTGTTCGCCAGTTGGCCCCGCAGATCGATGCGGGCACGCGCACCCAGCGCGTCCGCCTGGCCTTGCAGCACATACCGGACAGCTTGCGTCTGGGCTCCACAGTGACCGTTGAAATAAGCGGCAACGCCCCGGCCTTTCATGAGCTGCCGGCCAGCGCCGTGCTGGCGCGGGACGGCAAGGATCAGGTGTGGGTGATCGACCCTTCAACCTCGACACTGAGCCCGCGCGCGGTGCAGGTGCTGGCGCGTAAGGGCGGCAAAGTACAGGTCAGCGGCGAACTGCACGAAGGCGAGAAAGTGGTGACTGCCGGCGTCAACGGCATGCAGTCCGGACAGAAAATACGCATGCAACGCGAGGTCAGTTTGTGAGGGAGCGCTTCAATCTGTCGGCCTGGGGGCTTAAACACCGCACGCTGGTCTGGTACATGATGTTCGTTTCACTGCTGATGGGCAGTTGGTCGTTTCTGAACCTGGGCCGCGAGGAAGACCCCTCGTTCGCCATCAAGACCATGGTCATCCAGGCCCGCTGGCCGGGCGCGACACTGCCCGACACCCTGCAACAGGTCACAGACCGACTGGAAAAGAAGCTTGAGGAAATCGACGCGCTGGACTACGTGAAAAGTTACACGCTGGCCGGTGAATCGACGATTTTCGTGTTCCTCAAAAGCGAAACCCGCAGCGCTGATATCCCCGCGGCGTGGTATCAGGTGCGCAAAAAAATCAGCGATGTGCGCAGCGAACTGCCCAGCGGTATTCAGGGCCCGGCGTTCAACGACGAGTTTGGTGACGTGTTCGGCAGCATCTATGCGTTCACCGCCGACGGCCTGTCGTTTCGTCAGCTGCGCGACTACGTCGAGCAAGTGCGCGCCGACATTCGCAGCGTGCCCAACCTGGGCAAGATCGAACTGCTCGGCGCGCAGCGCGAAGTCATTTATCTGAATTTCTCCATTCGCAAGCTCGCGGCGCTGGGCATCGATCAGCGTCAGGTGTTGCAAAGCCTGCAAGCGCAAAATTCGGTGACGCCCGCAGGCGTCATGGAAGCCGGTCCTGAGCGTATCGCCGTGCGGGCCAGCGGTCAGTTCAGCAGTGAAGAAGACCTTGAAGCCATCAACCTGCGCTTCGGCGACCGATTCTTTCGCCTCAGCGATCTGGCAACCATCGAACGCCGTTATGCCGACCCGCCCTCCTCGCTGTTCCGCTTCAACGGCCAGCCCGCCATCGGCCTTGCCGTGGCCATGAAACAGGGCGGCAACATTCAGGCGTTCGGCACGCAACTACAGCAGCGCATCGACGACCTGACCACCGAGCTGCCGCTGGGCATCGACGTGCACCTGGTGTCGAGCCAGGCCGAAGTGGTCGAAAAAGCCATCGGCGGTTTCACCCACGCCCTGTTCGAGGCGATCCTGATCGTTCTGGTGGTGAGTTTCATCAGCCTCGGGGTTCGCGCAGGCCTAGTCGTTGCCTGCTCGATTCCGCTGGTACTCGCGCTGGTCTTCGTGTTCATGGAGTACAGCGGCATCACCATGCAACGCATTTCGCTCGGTGCGCTGATCATCGCCCTCGGGCTGTTAGTGGATGACGCCATGATCACCGTCGAAATGATGGTCACGCGCCTTGAAAGCGGCGACTCCTTGCAGCAAGCCGCGACCTTTGCCTATACCTCGACAGCCTTCCCGATGCTGACCGGCACGCTGGTGACGGTTGCCGGTTTCGTGCCCATCGGCCTGAATTCCAGCTCAGCGGGCGAATACGTGTTCACCATGTTCGCGGTCATCGCCGTGGCGCTGCTGCTGTCCTGGCTGGTGGCGGTGCTGTTTGCGCCACTGATCGGCGTGCACATTCTCAAGGCGTCGGCACAGCATGCTGCGCCGGGGCGCTGGATGCGCGGTTTCAGCCGCCTGTTGATCAAGACGCTGGAGCAGCGCTGGTGGGTGATCGGCATCACGTTACTGATGTTCGTCGGCTCGCTGTTTGCGGGCAAGCTGCTGCAGAATCAGTTCTTCCCGGACTCCGACCGCCCGGAAATCCTGGTGGATATCTACATGCCGCAAAACGGCTCCATCGAAGGCACACGCCAGACCATGGACCGCTTTGAAGAAACGCTCAAGGACGATCCCGACGTGCTGCGCTGGAGTTCGTATGTCGGCAAAGGCGCGGTGCGTTTCTACCTGCCGCTGGACCAGCAACTGAGCAACCCCTTTTATGGGCAACTGGTGATCGTCAGCCAGGGCGGCGCAGCGCGGGATCGCCTGATCGAACGCCTGCGCCAGCGCTTTCGTGATGACTACGTTGGGGTGGGCGGCTACGTTCAGCCGCTGAACATGGGCCCGCCCGTCGGCTGGCCGGTGCAGTACCGGGTCAGCGGCCCGGACATCGAACAGGTGCGCAGTCAGGCCATGGTGCTGGCCGCCATTCTCGACGCCAACGCCAATATCGGTCAGGTCATCTACGACTGGAACGAACCGGGCAAGGTGTTGAAAATCGACATCGCCCAGGACAAGGTGCGCCAGTTTGGCCTGTCGTCCGAAGACGTGGCGCAGATCCTCAACAGCCTGGTCACCGGCACGACCATCACGCAGGTGCGCGACAGTACTTATCTGGTCGATCTGGTAGGCCGCGCCGAAAGCGACGAACGCAGCTCGATACAGACCCTGAGCAACCTGCAAATCCCGACGCCCAATGGCTCGACGGTACCGCTGCTGGCATTCGCCACACTCAGTTACGAACAGGAACAGCCGCTGGTCTGGCGCCGCGACCGGCTGCCGACCATCACCCTTAAAGCCAACGTACTGGGCACCTTGCAACCGGCCGCACTGGTCAAGCAACTGAAGCCGGCGGTCGAGGCCTTCAGCGCCGGTTTACCTTTGCGCTATTCGGTCGCCACCGGCGGCGCAGTCGAGGCCAGCGCTCGTTCGCAAGGGCCTATATTGAAGGTCGTGCCGCTGATGTTGCTGTTGGTGGTGAGCTTTCTGATGATTCAGTTGCACAGCGTGAAAAAGCTCCTGCTGGTCGTCAGCGTGGTGCCGCTGGGGCTGATCGGCGTGGTCGCCGCGCTGTTGATGTCCGGCTACCCGCTGGGCTTCGTGGCAATTCTCGGCGTGTTGGCGCTGATCGGTATCATCATTCGCAACTCGGTGATCCTGGTGACGCAGATAGACGAGTTCATCGCCGCCGGCGAAAGCGCCTGGTCAGCCGTGGTCAAAGCCACCGAACATCGCTGCCGACCGATCCTGCTGACGGCAGCGGCCGCCAGCCTGGGCATGATCCCGATTGCCCGCGAGGTGTTCTGGGGGCCGATGGCCATCGCCATGATCGGCGGCATCGCCATCGCTACCCTGCTGACGTTGTTTTTTCTGCCGGCGTTGTATGTGGTGAGTTATGGGATCAGGCGGCCCACTTGAGCGACGTAGGCTTCGACGCATGCCTTTGGGTAGGCGCCAGTGCGACCTCCAGATCACTGAAACGTCCCACATTGATAAGCCTGAAGCTTTTGATTTCCATGAAAGTCCCTGAGGGGATTGATCCACAACACAATGACGGTCGGCATTATGGCACTCCTGAGCTCCCCGTGAAGACCTCGCCATAAAACGACTCAAATCAAATCATCATTCCAAGAAATATCCTGTATCAACTCGCCGTACCTACTTATCCCCCGACAAAACCGTTAGCCTGCTTGCCATCGGTCAATAACCCATCTGACAGACGCACGTCGCGTGCTTGCCAGGTTTAGCTCAAGCGAGACTTTTCATGCCCCACTCGGCCCAATCTGCGCATAACACCGTCACCATGACGCCCGGTCTGGTGATGCTGTTCGCGTTCTGCTGTGGCGCGATTGTCGCCAATATCTATTACGCGCAACCGATCATCGAGCTGATTGCCCCAGACATCGGGCTGTCGAGTACGGCGGCCAGTCTGATTGTTTCGTTGACGCAGATCGGTTATGCACTGGGCCTGTTCTTTCTGGTGCCGCTGGGCGATTTGCTGGAGAACCGCAGGTTGATGCTGGTCACCACGGTGGTTGCGGTGCTCAGCCTGCTGGGCGCTGCATTTGCCGAGCAGCCGAATCTGTTTCTGCTGGTCTCGTTGCTGGTCGGTTTCAGCTCGGTGTCGGTACAGATGCTGATCCCGCTGGCGGCGCATCTGGCGCCGGAAGAATCGCGCGGCCGGGTAGTTGGCAGCATCATGGGCGGGTTGCTGTTGGGGATTCTGCTCGCGCGGCCCATCGCCAGTCTGGTGGCTGACCATTTCGGATGGCGTGCGGTGTTCGGTTCGGCGGCCGTGGTGATGATCGGTATCAGCGTGGTGCTGGCGACCACCATGCCCAAACGCCTGCCTGAACACCGTGCGTCCTATGGCCAGTTGCTGTTCTCGCTCTGGACCCTGTTGCGGACCCAGCCTGTGCTGCGCCAGCGTGCTTTTTATCAGGCCTGCATGTTTGCGACGTTCAGCCTGTTCTGGACCGCCGTACCGCTGGAACTGTCGCGCAATCACGGGCTATCGCAAACCCAGATCGCCCTTTTTGCCTTGATCGGTGCCATTGGTGCCATCGCGGCCCCCATCAGCGGCCGTTTGGCAGACGCAGGCTATACGCGGATAGCGTCATTGGGTGCACTGTTGTTAGGGGCATTGAGCTTTCTTCCGGGCCTTGTTCATCCGGTATACAGCGTGATCGGCCTGGCGATAACCGGCGTGGTGCTGGATTTCTGCGTGCAGACCAGCATGGTGTTGGGCCAGCGCACCGTTTATGCACTGGATGCCGCGAGCCGCAGCCGACTCAACGCGTTGTACATGACCAGCATTTTCATCGGCGGCGCGATTGGCTCGGCGGTGGCCAGCCCGCTGTTTGATCATGGCGGCTGGACCTGGGTGTTGATCGCAGGCACGCTGCTGCCGCTGACTGCATTGCTGGCGTTGCTCAGGGATCGATCCAGGCAGAATGCGTAAACGCTGCACTTTGTGATCCAATTGCAGGATAATGCCGCGGCGATGGCATAGCCCATCGCCCTTCTGGCTCTCTCGCACCTCAAGGCTCGCGTATCCGGCACCTCTGGATCTGCGCGATTGAACACGGATTGTACAGACGCCTCATCCCAAGGCCCCCAACCCGCCGATACTGCTGTTCAAGCGCATCGGTACGCATTTCCGTAACCCGAACAAGGCAAACAGCAATGGACGCAGCACCACGAACAAGCAAGTTTTACGCAATTCTAGCCAAAATATCGATAAGCGTTACCGGCATGATCGGGGCCATGTGGAGTATTTTCACGTACTTTTTTCCAGACCCTGCTGTTCTTGGCCTCAGGGTTGATTTCATCAATTGGAAAACCCTGATCATTATCGTTAGCACTGCCATGATGCTCTGCGGCCTGTACATCGCGTTCCTCGCCAGAAAGCTTCCCTCGGCGCTCAAGCTTGGCGTCTGGCTGGCACTTGCACTGTTTCTCTGCGCGGTGTTCTTTAAACTGGGCGGCGAATACGCCAAGCCCTCGATCGATTTCGCCCGTAGCCAGACGCTGTTCACCGAGAATGACAACGCCAACATATTCGGAAAACGTTCCGAAAACGTGGACAACCTGGACATCGAGTTGCTGGGCTGTGACCAGAACGGCCAATCGCCGACCTGTACGCTGGAGCTGACCAACAGGAGTGCAGACCGGGATTTCCGCTTTGTGAACCCGATCAGCCTGTTCGAGGAAACCGGTGGCGCGCTGGGCCTTTCGCAAATGCGTGTCGGCGATGCCAAGTCCGACCGCTGGGACAATTTCCAGCTGATCCGCAACGTCCCTACCCGCGTGACACTGACGTTTGAAGCGGCCAAGGGCAAGGTCAAGCAGTCGCCCGCCTTGAAGCTGTCCTTCCGTGATCGCGAGAATAAAGACAACGTACTCAAGTTCAACGAGGTCAAGGTCAACTAGTTAACCGTGGATCGTGCGTCGCCTCGCGGGTGTTACGACGCACGTATCCGCTACCGACTTGACTGCTGCAGCCAGTTCGCCAGGTCCACCACTTCAGCCTCGTTGATGCTGTGCCCCAGGCCTTCATACCCATGAAACTGCGGCGCCAGGCCGAGCGACTTGAGGGTTGCTTCGGCTTGCGGGCCGCTGGCGTAGGCCACCTGGCGATCCTGCACGCCGTGACCGATGAAAACCTTCAGCGCCTTGAGGTCATCAGAAGCTTTAACTTCGGATTTAACCACCGGCAACAACCGCCCGCTCAACGCCGCAAAGCCACCGACCAGCGTCGGCTGACGCAAAGCGACTTCGTAGCTCATCATGGCGCCCTGGCTGAACCCGACCAGAAACACCTTGCCTGGCTGCGTGCGAAATTTCTCGGTGGCCTGGGTGATGAAATCGGTCAGTCGCTTACCGCTGCTTTTCAGGTCTTCGGTCACGCCATCGTAATCGGTACCGCCTTTCTTCTGGGTGAACCACTTGTAGCTGTCTGCCTGCAACTCCACCGGAGCCTGCACCGACAGGTAGTTGTAGCCCGCAGGCAAATGTTCCTTGAGCCCGAACAGATCAGCCGCATTACTGCCATAGCCATGAATGAAGATCACCAGCGGCCGGTCTGGCGTTTCGACATTGGCCTGCGCCAGGTAGTCCAGCGGCAGGTCGGTATGCAAGGTGTTGTCCTGCGCCTGCGCCATTGTGGCGACGGCAAACAACAAGGCAGCGAAAAACTTCAGCATCGGTTCATGACCTCTGTTGGACGCTGCCTGTGGACAGCGTCGTGAGTGGACGTCGCGGCAGAAACTGACACCGCTTCAGTTCTGCATGCTGGTCCGTGAAACCTCGGGTTTGAGCAACTGCATCTGTTGACGGTAATCATCGGTCACTTGACGCGCCTGACTGCTGCTGGTGATGACTCGCGGCGTGATCAGCACGATCAGTTCGGTGCGGTCCTTGGATTTGCTGGAGTTGCCGAACAGCCATTTCAGGCCTGGAATACGCCCCAGATAAGGCACCGCGCTGACCGTCTCGGAATTATCCTGCTTGATCAACCCGCCCAACAGCACCGTCTGACCACTCTGCGCGGCGACTTGCGTCGACACTGAACGGGTCGAAATACGCGGATTGCCGTTCAGGTCAGTGGAGGCAGTGCCGGTGTCAGCATCGCTCACCTGTTGCTGAATATCCATGTACACCAGGCCGCCCGGATTGATGCGCGGCACGACGTCGAGAATGACACCGGTCTGCACGTATTCGACGCTGCTCAACGTGGTGTTGGTAGCCGTGTTGGTGTTGATTGAGGTCTGGCTGATAGGGATGTTGTCACCCACCTGAATCTGCGCCTGCTGGTTGTTCATGACCACCAGCGACGGTGCCGACAGCACCTGAGTACGACCGTTGGTTTCCAGTGCACGCAGAGCGACCTGCAGATTATTGCTGACAAACGAATAGAAAAACGAGTCGGTGGCGGCCAGCGCTGCGCCGCCAGTGCCAAGCGAACCCTGGCTGCCAGGGGTGTTGGTGACATTGCCGGTGGTGCCCGAGTTACCGGCCAGACGGCCCAGGTACCATTGCACCCCCATGTCCAGTTCGCCGGTGAGTTTGACCTCCAGAATTCGCGTCTCTATCTGCACTTGCAGCGGCGGATTGTCGAGGCGCTTGATCGCTGATTCGATCTCTTTCCACTGCGCCGGACGCGTGCGCACCAGCAACTGGTTGCTGCTCTTCTGTGCGGTGATGCGGGTGCTGGCATCCAGCGACTTGCTGCCGGCGTTCGACCCGCTGTCGTCCTGACTGGAAGAATCCGCTTCGCTGCCGCTCTGATCGTCGCCTTCGGATTCGCTGTCGGCGCTGTTCTGGCTGTTGTTCATGCCCTGGCTGTTGCCAAAGCCACCGCCGTTGCTCATGCCGCTGCTGTTGCCGCCCAAGCCACTGGAGCTGCTCATGCCGCCAGAGCCACCGCCGCCGCTGGAATTGAGTGACGACAGCGTGGTGGTGCGCAGGCCCGGCGCAACCTTGGCGGGCGAATCATCCTTGATAGCACCTGTGCCATAGATCTGTCGCAGGTATTTGGCGAGATCGGTGGCCTTCATGTTGCGTACGTCGTACACGTACATCTGCGGCTCGTTGCCGCCGCCTTCGTCGATGGTGTGAATCCATTCGCCGACTTCACGCAGGTACTCGGGCTGCGAGGAAATCGCCACCACCGAATTGGTCCGCTCGATCGGCAGAAAACGCACCATGCCCGCCAGCGGCATGCCGCTTTGCGGGCCGAAGATTTTCTGCAGCTCAGGCATCAGCTCGCCAACCGAGGCACGTTGCAGACCAAATACGCCGACCGACATGCCTTTGAGCCAGTCCACATCGAACGTGTCGATAGTGTCCTGATAGTTGGCCAGTTCTTCGGGCGTGCCCGCCAGGCTCAGTACGTTACGCGCCGGATCGACCAGCAGGAACGCGTTTTCCCGCGCGAACGGCTTGAGCAGCTTCTGCATTTCAGTGGCCGAGATGTAACGCAGCGGAAACAGCCGCGCCGACATGCCCGCCGCCGGTTGCGCCACCGGCATTTCCGGTACCAGCTTGCCGGCCACAGCCTGATTCGAGGGCAGGATCACGTAGCGATTGCCCTGCTTGATCATCGCGTTGTCGGTCCACGACAACAGCGTCTCGAGAATCGACAGCGCCTGCTGCTTGTTGACCGGCTTGGAGGTCGAGAAGCTCACATCGCCTTTCACGCCTTGGGCAATGCTGTAGTTCTCGTGCAGCAGGTCGCCCATGATGCTGTTGATCACCGCCTGAATCGGCTGATTGGTGAAGTTGAAGACAATGTCGCCAGCCTCCGCCGGGCGCGCTGCCGGAGCCGCCGCGGGCTGGCGGATGAAACGCTGATTGCCCTTGATGATCTGGCGCTGCGGCGAGGCCGCCGTCTGCTGTGAAGGGGGCTCGACTGGCGGTCGTTCGCTGCGCGGGTCTACCGGCGGGCGTTGTGAACCGGTTCCCTGGAGCGCTTCCTGCAGCATGCCATTGTCGGGGTCGAGTGTGTCTGGCTGTGACGCGCAGCCGCCAAGGGCGACGGCGGTGGCCAGGCAAAGCAAGGGTGTGCGCAAGGTAGCGATGGCAGAAACTCCAGAAAAGGTACCCATCACAGGGTGGAATCGTTGGTTAAGGTAATCGGCGGTGTACTCGACGGCGGCGGCAGGCGCAGCGCAGGCAGACGCAGGATTTGCGTGCGCTCATCGAGTTTGAAAGTGGCCTGAGTGGGCTCCAGGCGGTCCAGCGTCCAGCCATTGGGCAAACGGTCGCCCTGACGAATTTTCAGCGCCGGACCACTGGCCTGCTTGATCAATGCGACACGCAGCGAGCCGTCCATGATCACCCCGGTGAGGGTCAGGCCGGCCAGACTGGTGGCCTGCTCGGCCTTGCGCACCGCCGCGTCCGGGCTGCGATCAGGGCTGAACAGTGGGGTTTTCCAGGTGTTGGCCAGGCTGTCCAGGGTTGCCGAAGGCGCGCTGTGCACCTGGGCTTTCTGATCGAGCGGATTGCGCGGCGCCTGCTCGGGCAGCCAGTCGGGCGAGTGCGCAGCGCCGCTGAAAATCAGGGCGATGAGCCCCGTCAGCAGCGCGGCCAGCGCCAACAGCGACCACTCCAGCGGGCGTAAAGAGCCGGTCATTGCTCGCCCTCCCCGGCGCTGGCCGGTTGCAGGTAGCCACGCACCAACAGGTGCACCACCAGTTTGCCGGCAGCGCCAGTGGCGGGAGCATTGGCATCACGACGCATACTCATCTCGTCAACGAACAGAAACGGGCGCTGGTACTCCAGCGCATGCAGGATGGCCGTCAGCGGTTCGATGGCGCAGTTCAGGGTCAGGCTGACCTTGACCTGACGATACGGCTCGGCGCTGTCCTGCTCGGGGGTGATAGGCATGCGCTGGGTCAGCTCGCAGCCGCCACCGGTACTGGCCTGGCTGCTGATCAGGTCGGCAATACGCTGCATCAGATCGGCCGCCACGGCACTCGGGTCTTCGCCGGGCAACAGGCTGGTGCTGCTGGCCGGGTCACGGCGTGCTTGCTCCAGTTGCTCGCGCAATGAGTCACCCTGCTGCAACAGGCCAGCATAGCGCTGCTGTTGCTCGCGCAATTGTTCGGTCTGTTCGCTGATGTCACGCAATGGTCCGGCGAACCAGCTGTCGATAAACAGCCAGTAAGCCAAGCACAGCACCAGGGCCAGAATCATCAGGGCTGCGCCCCGCCGCTCACGGCTGGTCAGTGGACGGCGCATCGGCGTTCTCCTGATGCAGGTTCTGGTGCAAGTGCGCACGCAGGGAATACTGGTCCTTGCCCGTCTTGGTGTCGGGCTGGATCACGCCCTGAAATTGCGCATTGTCCAGACTGCGGCAGTCTTTGACCCGGCCGATCAGCGCGCTGGCCTTGGCACTCTGCCCAGAAAAAGCCACCTCGGCGCTGTCGCTGATTTCCAGATGCTCGATCCAGGTGTCCGAAGGCAGGCAGGCGGTCAGCTCACTGAGCAGCGCCGAGAGCGGCGGTTGCGTGGCCTTGCGGCGCAGCAGGTAATTGGCCGCGCCTAACGTGTTGGTCAATTGCTGGCGCAATTGCTGAATCTCGCCAACCTGAGCCTTTTGCGCTTTCACGCTGGCCTGCATGTCATCGAGCAGGCTCTGCCGGTCATTGAGCCACAGCAACATGGCAGTCAATAACAGAGCGGCGCAAAGCCAGCCCATCCAGCGTTGCAAACGATGACCGGACCGCGATTGTTGCGGGCGCAGCGGCATCGGCAGCAGGTCGATGCCCATGCGCAGCCCTTCGCTGCCGACATCGACCGCATCGGGACGCAGACCTCGCTCCGCACATTCGCTGAGTATCGCGTCCAGCCGCTCGCGCAATATTGCCACCAGCGTGACCTGCACAAAGCTCGCGCTGCGGCTGTCCTGACGCGCAACGAAATACAACTGGCCTGCGTCAAACGGGGTAAAGCGGTCCAGCTCATAGCCGACCACAGTGGACAGATTGCGCGCAGCGGCCGCTGGCAATTGCAGGGTTTGCACCAGTACAGCCGAGGCCGGCAACAACAAGACGCGCCGCATTTCGCCCGATGCAGCGGGCAGCGGCTCGACCAGCGGCCAGGCACTGACGTGTTCGAGGGTTTCGCGGCCCAGCCAGCGACTCAGGCGTGGCGGCAAGCAGGCGCGAAGCTCCGCGACCCACCATTGCCAACCGTGCTGCGCCGGACTGCCACGCCACTGCCGGGCAACCTGCTCGCGTAACGCGTACACCGGTGCCAGACGTGCAGAAACTGATGAATTCATTCTTGCCAACGCAACACCCTATAGGGCTGTGCGCTTCCCTCCGATGGGCTCAATAAAACAGTAGTTTGTAACAGGGCAATCACACCGCCCGGTTGTTCTGCGCGGCTATCGATGGCCAGTACCTCACCGGGATCGGCCCCCACCGCGCTCTGGTTCGGCAGGTTCAAGGCCCGGCGCAACAACGCCGAAGCGAAGGCAGGGTCAGGCCGGTCCAGCCCGCTCCATAATGTAATTTCCGGCAATAACCGGGCATACAGCGCCTGATTCATGCCCGGCAACTGGCGTACTTCCTCGACCACCCGCAAGGGCGACTGACCGCCATTGCGCTGAGCCTCCAGCACCTGAGCGATACCGCTGGCCTGATTTCTGGTCGCGCCACAGGCCTGCAACAGGCGGGATATATCGGCGACCGGTGCGCTGTTGAGGTCCAGCTTGCCTCGTTCACTTCTGATGCTGACCACCAACTGCGCGTCATCCATGCGCAACGACACCAGACGCCCATCGGCAATCCAGCGTTTGCGCTGTGCAGGATCAAGCAAACCCTGCACAGCCATATTCATGCCAGCCTCGGCGGCCAGCAGCGCCTGAGTGTTTTGCCGCAACCAGAGGGCCTGTCGGCTTTCCAGTTGCACCCAGCCGGCCAGCCCGCCGAGCAACAGGCTCAACAGCGCCAGCACCCAAAGCACCACCAGCAACGCAACGCCCTGCTGCTTTTTATTCGACGCCGTCATTCGCCGCCCGCCCCACCGGACAGGTCCAGACGCAGTGCCACCACTTCGGGAACCCACTTGACCGTCCCCCTGGTCTGCATGTCGATGCGTACAGCGCCCGGCAAACGATTCGGCCAGGGCCATTCGGGCACCCAGCCTGTCGGCTTGCCCTTGGGGTTAAGGCCCCGGTAACTGAACGTCAGTGACTCGACGTTTTGCAGCAATACCTGAGGCTCGCCCCACGGCTTGAGCGCCACGCCATTTGCCCCGGACTGAACCTGAGCAAAGGACACCTGCAGCGCCCGATGACCTTGCGGCCCTTTGAGTTCAAGGCTGTGCACCTGAATGCCGCCACCCAACTCACCCGGCAGCGTGGCGACAAAACGCAACTGCTGAGCCGAGCCCTCAAAAAAACCGCTGTTGACGTCATCTTCGGCGGACGTGTCCAGCGGCAGCGCCTGGCTGATCGAGCTGCGCAGGAATGCCTGCGCGGCGCGGGTCTCGTCCAGGTTCACGGTGTAACGCTCAGCCTTGAGCACCGCGCGGTTGGCCCCCAGCAGCGCGCCGGCAACCAGTACCAGCAACACGCCCAGCAGGCTGATCACCAACAACACTTCCAGCAGCGTGAAGCCACGCTGGGTGCGCCTCATGACCCCGCCCCACCCGCAGCGCCACTGACGGCGCCGCGTAGTTTAAGGGTGCTGAACTGCGCCTTGCGCTGATGTTCACTGACCATCAGGTCGAGGCGAAACATCCTCGTCTGGCCATTGGCACCTGGCAGCTGATGGATATCCAGCGTCCATTCGATGCCGGCGAGCGTGCCCTGACGCGTACCGTTTTCCAGCGGCCCTGCGCTTTCCTGGTCCATTATCGTGCGTGCCGCATGACTGAGCCGGTCACTGCGCGAGACCTGTTGCAAGGAGCGCGCGCTCTGCCCGAAGGCAACCAGCAGAACACCGCTGCACACCGCCATGACGGTCAATGCAGCCAGCATCTCCAGCAGGGTGAACCCCGACTGCGATGTTTTCATTAAAGCGACCGTATCTGGACGCTGCCGGTCAGCCAGCCAATATCAATGCGCCAGCGCCGATCGCCATCAGCGACAACCACGTTGCCACCACTGGAACCGCCGTCCGGGTAAAACTCCACCGAAGAGCCGAGGTCCGACGAGGTCTGCATCGTCACGCGCAAGCTCTGCGGCCAGTGCATCTCACGCTTGCCGGGCGCCTTGAAGGTCGCCTTGTGCAGGTCGAATTCGGTGCGCGCCGGTTGACCGGTGACAATCGCCCGCACTCGGGTGGCCCGCAGCGCTTCGACCATGTCACCTACCGCCCGCCGTTCGCTGGCGGTACTCAAACCCTGTTGCAGACCGAAACCCACTAGACCGACGGCAATGCTCATCAACACCAGCACCACCAGCATTTCCATGAGAGTAAAACCCCGGCTTGCGACAGACGTTCTCATACCGCTGTTTACTCCCAGTTGCCCAGGTCGGCGCTGTAACCTTCGCCACCCGGCTGACCGTCTTGGCCGTAGAAAATCAGGTCGAAGCTGCCATGCTGGCCCGGAAAGCGATAACCGAACGCATGGCCGAACGGGTCTTTGAGGTCCGAAGGCTTGGCATAAGGGCCATTCCAGTTCGACGCATTGCCTGGCTTTTCGGTCAACTGCTGCAGCGTCTTGGGTGGCGAACCGACATCCAGCGCGTAGCTTTCGACCTTCATGCCCAGGCTGGCGAGTTGCGCCTTGCCTGCACCGTATTTGCCCTTGTCAACGTTACCGCCCACCTGGCGCACAACGATGGTCGCGACAATGCCCAGCAATACGATAACCGCGAGCATTTCCAACAGCGTGAAACCGCCCTGTCGGCGTGCGGGTTTGAAGCGTGTACGGCTAAAAGTCATCGGGATGGTTTCCTCGTTCGTGAATTCAGATATTGCTGGTCAGGCTCATCAACGGCAGCATGATGGCCAGCATGATCACCGCGACCATGCCTGCCATGACCACCGTCAACGCGGGCACCAGCGCAGCCAGCATGCGGTCGATACCGCGCTTGGCCTCGACGTCGAATACGTCCGCGACCTTGAGCAACATGGTGTCCAGTTCGCCGGCCTGTTCGCCGACTTCGATCATTTGCAGGGCCAGATCAGGCAGCAAAGGCTGTGCGCCGAACGCACTGGCCAGCGTGCCGCCGCCCTTGACCGACTCGGCCGCCTGCCCGACCTGGGCCTGCAAGGCGCGGTTGGTACAGACCTGGCGAGCGATCACCAATGCCTGCAGTAGCGCCACGCCATTGGTCAGCAGGGTGCCCAGTGTCCGGGTCAAGCGCGCTGCTTCGATGCGCTGCAGCAAAGGGCCGATCACCCGGATGCCCAACAGGCGGCGGTCGCGACGCTCACGCCGCTGCGGGTCGCGCATGCGGATCGCCATGCCCCAGATCAGCGCGATCAGGCTGGCAAATACCGCCAGGCCGTAGTCACCGAGAAACTGTCCGAGGTCGAGAATGACCTCAGTGATCAACGGGATCGGCACCCCAAGATCCTTGAAAATAGGCACGAACTGCGGCACGACGTAGGCCAGCAGCAGGGCCAGCGAGCCGAGTACGCCGACCACCAGAAAGGCCGGGTAGATCAGCGCGTTGATCACTTCACCACGCAGCAACTGGCTGCGCTCCAGATAATCGCTCAACTGACGCAAGGTGCTTTCCAGCGCGCCGCCGGCTTCGCCTGCACGCACCATGCTTATATAAAGAGGCGAAAACTGACTTCCCTCTTCTTCCAGCGCCACGGACAACGGTTTACCGGCCTTGACCTGTTCGCGGATACGTTCGATCAGCGCCCTGGTCTGCGGTTGTCCAGGCTGTTTGAGCAAGATTCCAAGAGATCGTTCCAACGGTTGCCCTGCACCTAGCAGGGTCGCGAGTTGTTGAGTGAAGCTGACCAGCGCCGCGCCGTTCAGCAAGCCGCTGCCCAATACGCGACGCAGCCCGCCAAGCCCTGCGACATCGACCTGCAAGACCATCAGGCCACGCTTTTGCAGCGCGGCAATGGCAGCGTCCTGATCCCGGGCCTCCAGTGTGCCGTTCTGCGCTGCGCCCTGGGCGTCCAGCGCGCGATACTTGAATAAGCTCATGTGCCATCACCACGGGTCACGCGCAGCACTTCCTCCAGTGATGTCACCCCGGCCACTGCCTGGCGCAGGCCCTCTTCATGCAGGGTGCGCAAACCGCCTCGGCGAGCCGCTTCTTCCAGAGTGGACGCGTCAGCGTGACGCATCAGCAGGCTGCGCAGTTCTTCGTTCATCACCAACAACTCGGTGATAGCGCTGCGCCCACGATAACCGCCGCCCGGTGCATCGGCGCGCGGTCGGTACAGGCGAATCGGGCGCTCGTCGGTAAAACGCTCCAGCCCGTGCTCGGCGATCAGCTCCGGCGGCGCATCGAAGGCTTCACGGGTGGCAGGGTCCAGTCGTCGCACCAGTCGCTGAGCCAGAATGCCATTGACGGTCGAGGCGATCAGGTAGCTTTCGACGCCCATGTCCAGCAGACGGGTAATACTCGCCGCCGCGCTGTTGGTGTGCAGGGTCGACAGCACCAGGTGACCGGTCAGCGAAGACTGAATGGCGATGCGGCAGGTTTCCAGGTCGCGCATCTCACCGATCATGATCACGTCCGGGTCCTGACGCACGATGGAGCGCAGCGCCCCGGCGAAGTCCAGGCCAATGGAGGGCTTGACCTGAATCTGGTTGATGCCTTCGAGTTGATACTCCACCGGGTCTTCAACGGTGATGATCTTGCGCTCGGCGGTATTGAGCCGTGACAGCGCCGTATAAAGAGTGGTGGTCTTGCCTGAACCCGTCGGCCCGGTGACCAGCAGGATGCCGTGCGGACGCTCCAGCACATCGAGAAATTCATCCAGCCGTTCACCATCGAAACCCAGGCTCGGGAAATCGAAGTTGATGGTCTGCCGGTCCAGCAGACGCATCACAACCGATTCGCCAAAGCTGGTGGGCACGGTGGACACCCGCAGGTCCAGCTCCTTGCCCTGAATGCGCAGCATGATCCGGCCGTCCTGCGGCAATCGGCGCTCGGCGATGTCGAGCCGGGCCATGATCTTTACACGGGAAATGACCGCCGCCGACGAACTGGACGGTGGCGCTTCGGCTTCATGCAGTACGCCGTCGATGCGGTAGCGCACTTTCAACTGGCTCTCGAACGGCTCGATATGAATGTCGGAAGCGCGCTGCTCGACCGCACGTTGCAGAATCAGGTTGACCAGACGAATGACCGGCGCTTCGGAGGCCAGGTCCTTGAGGTGTTCAATGTCTTCCAGCGAACCACCCTCGTCGTCCAGGTTCTCGATCAGGGTGCCCATCGCTGAGCGGCCCTGCCCGTAATAACGCTCGATCAGGGTTTCGACCTCGTTGCGCGGCCCGATGGACAAGCGCACCGGCACTTCGCAGGCATAAGCGATGGCCTGAAACGGGTACAGCGTGCCGGGGTTGGCGCTTAGCACCTGAAGCCCCTGATCGCTCCAGCCCACGGGTACCACTTGATAGTGGCGCATGAAGCGTTCGGTCAGCGGCGGCAATGGATCGAGCAGCGGTGGCACGGCGTCAGCCAGCAACAACGGTGCCTGCAACAACGCAGCCCAGGCGCGGGCCAGCTCAAATTCAGACACCAGGCCGAGCCGGGTCAGCAGCCCGAGCAGCTCAGTGCCTTCGGACTCCTGCTGCAACCTTTGCGCGCGCTCCAGATCGGCCGTCTTCAGACCGGCATTTTCGATCAGCCAGGCGCACACCTGTTCGGCATCCGGAATGAGGAGACGGGAAACATCGACGGGAACTGACGGCATGGATGAGGGCATTTTGCTACTTCGGAGGGACATGTTACAGCACTCTCCGCATGGAGAGCGCTGTGCTCAAAGGCTTCAAACGATCAATTTGACTGCTTTTGAGGGGTTGCGTTCTGTGGACGACCGCCTTTTGTGGTTTCGGTCTTTTGTTTTTGCGCAGCTTGCACGGCTTTTGTGTCCTGGGTCTGAGTCATGACGGTCGAATCGCTCGCGCCGGAAGTTGCATCGTCATCGGTCGATTCAGCAGCAACTACTGCACCACTAAGGGCAAGACCCAGAACGACACCTGCACTGATTACAGAAAATTTCATCACAATAACTCCACAAGAAAAGAGGGTGAATTCGGCAACACGCAGAACTCGGATAAAGACCGGGCAAGAATTAACGCACAGCACGCCTTGCAACTTGCGAGCTGTCTTTCTTCGTCCTGAAAAATCTTAAACCCATCGACCAGTAGGTTTAACGAGAGTTCCTCAACTGTAAAGAAAAAACACGAAATGAAAGAAAAATACGCTTTTATTTGACATTTATGCCCTGTTTTCGACTTAATTGTATCGGTTTACGAACTCAAAGTGCCACCACTTAATAGCCAAATAGTGGCACTCTGGCAACAGAAAAACATAATAAACAACGCAGAAAATAGTAACTAAACAGTCTTCATTCGCGACCGCAAAATGGCGGGAACAGGCGAAGCCGGACAACTGTTTCCTGAAGAAAATATTAAGTACTACAGCGTAAATAACGACGCGTTAGGCCCGTGCAAGTGCGTGGGCAAACAGTTAATTAAAATGATGTTGGAGAGCAATATGAACAAGCGAAAGATGATAGGCGCGCACTCGGCGCTGGCCTTGCTGGCACTGGCCGTTTCTCAGGTGCACGCCGCTGATCCGACTGTGCAGCAGGGACGTGAAGACCGCGCTGAAAAAGCCGCGCAAAAGACCCTGGCGAAAATGACCATGGAAGAAAAGCTGGCCTACATCGGCGGCACCGGCGGCTGGGATGTGAAGCCGCTGACCAACTACGGCGTTCCGCAGATTCACGGCGCTGACGGCGGCGTGGGCGTGCGTTACACCAGCGAAGGCAACGATCAGGGCGTGGTCTATCCGTCCGGCCCTAACCTGGCAGCCACCTTCAACCCGCGTCGCGCCATCGACCTGGGCCGTGCTCTGGGTTATGACACTGCGACCGGCGGCTACCAGTTCATCACAGGTCCAGGTGTAAACCTGTACCGCATGCCTTACGGCGGCCGTGCATTCGAATACCTTTCCGGTGAAGATCCGTTCCTGGGCGCCAGCCTGGCACCGGGTGTCATCAACGGTATCCAGTCCCGTGGTGTGTGGGCCAACGCCAAGCACTACGCGGCCAACGACCAGGAAAGCAACCGTTTCAATCTTGACCAGAAGATGCCCGAGCGCGTGCTGCGTGAAATGTCGCTGCCTGCGTTCGAGTCGTCGTCGAAAAACGGCAATGTTGCGATGATGATGTGCGCCTTCCAGAAAGTGAACGGTGATTTCGCCTGCGAAAGCGAGCACCTGATCGCCCAGATCCTGAAGAAGGAATGGGGCTACAAAGGCTTCGTGCAGAGCGACTACAACGCTGTGGTGCACGGCTTTGAAGCTGCCCGCGCCGGTACCGATCTGGACATGATGGGCTACCAGATGAACAGCTCCGTGCTCAAGCCGCATCTGGACGCCGGTGACCTGAGCGCTGCGACCATCGATGACAAGGTGCGCCGCATCCTCAAGCAGATCTACCTGTACAAGTTCGACAGCAAGGCACCGCTGACCACCCACAACATGAACAGCTCGACCAGCAACAAGGTCGCTCTGAATGCTGCGCGTGAAGGCATCGTGCTGCTGAAAAACCAGGGCGATCTGTTGCCACTGGACAAGCAGAAGGTCAAGAAAATCGCCGTCGTCGGCACCCTGGCCAAATATGCACCACCGACCGGTTTCGGTAGCGCCAATGTCATGGCCAGCCATTACGTCAGCGAGTTGAGCGGCCTGCAGCAAATGGCACCCAACGCCAAGGTCGAGTTCATCGATGGCCTGTCGCTGGACCCAAGCACCTCTGCCTGGAACACCACTGACGCCGCTGGCAACAGTGTTCAGGGCATGAAGGTCGAATACTTCAGCAACACCAACTGGTCTGGCGATGCAGCGGTCACCCGTACCGAGCAGCACGTTGACCTGGACTGGGCCAACGACAAGAACCTGCCGTTCGAGAGCAACACCTCAACGTCCGATCCGTACACCACCAAAGGCTCGACCGCTGGTGAGCTGAACGGTGACACGTCTTCGACCTCGATCCGCTACACCGGCAAGATCACCCCGACCCAGAGCGGCGAACAGGTGTTCAAGGTGCGTGCCGACGGCGCTGTGCGCCTGTGGGTCAACGGCAAGAAAATCATCGACAACGGTGACGGCAAGCCATTGCCGGGCAACAGCATCCCGCCGACCATTCCAGAGTTCGCCAAGATCAATCTGGAAGCAGGCCAGTCCTACGACGTGAAGCTTGAGTACTCGCGTCGCGCCGGCTACCTGTCGACCATGGGTGGTCTGGTCGGTGTGCAGCTGAGCTCCGCTTCGCTGAACGCGCCTCAGGACCTGTCCGGTTATGACGCGGTTGTGGTTGCAGTGGGTAACAGCAACGAATACGAAGGTGAAGGTTTCGACCACAGCTTCGATCTGCCCGAGTTCCAGAACGAACTGATCCAGAACATCGCCAAGGTCAACCCGAACACCGTGGTGACCATGTATGGCGGTACCGGCCTGAAGATGAGCGACTGGATCGAACAGGTTCCGGTAGCGCTGCACGCCTTCTACCCGGGTCAGAACGGTGGTCAGGCCCTGGCCGAAATTCTGTTCGGCAAGATCAACCCGTCGGGCAAGCTGCCGATCAGTATCGAACGCAACATCGAAGACAACCCGGCCTACGCCTCCTTCCCGAAATTCGACAACCAGAACACGCTGGCTGAAATGGATTACAAGGATGACCTGATGCTGGGTTATCGCGGTTACGAGAAGAAAGGCATCAAGCCGCTTTACCCGTTCGGTTACGGCCTGTCGTACACCACGTTCGGCTACAGCAACATCAAAGTCACGCCAGGCGTCGCGGTGGGCAATACGCCGATCAAGGTGTCCTTCGACCTGACCAACACCGGCAAGGTCGGCGGTTCGGAAGTTGCACAGCTGTACGTTGGCCAGCAGAACCCGAAAGTCGAGCGTCCGATCAAGGAACTCAAAGGCTACAAGAAGGTGTTCCTCAAGCCGGGTGAAAGCAAGCGCGTGACCATCGAGCTCAATGACCGCTCGCTGGCCTACTTCGACGTGAAAACCAACCAGTGGGTGGTTGACGCCGACACGTTCAACCTGTCGCTGGGTGGCTCGTCGCAGGACATTCGCCTGAACGCCAAGCTGGTCAACTCGTTCCGCCAGGAACTGTCGACCACTACCAGCAACCCGCTGCCACGTTCGGCGCTGAACTCGGTGCTGGTCGAGAAGCCACCGGTCAAGACCGGTGGTGTGTTCCAGCAGACTGTCGAGTAAGCCTCGCGCTGAATGATTGAAACACGGAAAGACAAAGGCTCAGGGACGAGCCCTTACCGTTGCATCGACCTGCGCAATGTAGGCATCGAAACATTCGATCAGATCGACTTGATCGGGAAAGCGTAACCACTGAATCTGCAAGCCATCCATCATGGCCAGAAGCTGCTGGACCACCTTGTCCAGATCCACATCCGCCCGTACTTCTCCCCGCTCCACCAAACCTGAAAACTGCCCGAGCAAGTGCGCATGAATGCGCTCATAGCGCGTCTGAAACCATTCATACGCGGGCTGGCTGTCGACCAGGCTTTCGGCGTTGAGAATCGAAAAGGCACGCACCACACCAGGCGCCGTGGCATTGGAGCGATTGATCGCGCGCAGGCCACCGAGCAGACCGGTCAAGGTGTTGTCGGTACGCACTTGGGCGGCAATCCGGCCATTGACCTCATCACGCCGCTCCAGCACACCCATCAACAGCGAGATCTTGCTGGGAAAGTGATGCAGCAGCCCCGCCACCGAAATACCGACGATCGCCGCCACTTTGGCCACCGATGCGCCGGTATAACCCTCAAGGGAAAACACCTGCAACGCGGCATCGAGCAATTCTTCGCGACGCTTCTCGCCCTTGGGCGCGCGTCGCTGTCGGGTGACTGGCGTACCCGTTTCCGTGGGTTCGTACCGGGTCATATCAGGCTCCTTCTTGAACAGCCGCGTACCCTAACCATTCGGGCCGCCGCTGGCAACGCTATTGAACCTTGATTGTCGGACAATTTCTGGATTTTTCACAATAGCGCTGGAGCAACAGTGCAACTATCACCAGCACCACACTGAGGCTCAACGACAGCCCCAACAGCCCGCGATCAGCGTAACGTTCCCGTACCCAGGCGAAAAACCATGGCGCGGCGGCAGACAGCAGAAAGCCAGGCGCCAGCAGCCGGCCCTGCAGGCGTGCATAGTGTCGAGGGCCAAACAGCGCAAACGGCAGACTGGCCCGCAGCGCCACCCAGGCATAAACCTTGGCAAGCCCGCGCGGCCCACAGCCGTCAGGCCAGGTCGGCTGGCGCGCTGGCCGAGCCGTCGCCCAGCGCTCGCTGCATGAGCACAGTGTCTACCCAGCGGCCGTGCTTGAATCCTACAGATTCAAAGACGCCGACCCGACCAAACCCCAAGCGTTCGTGCAAACGCAACGAGGCGATGTTTTCACTGTTGCCGATCACCGCGATCATCTGCCGCCAGCCGCCTGTCTCGCAACGTTTTATCAGCTCGCTCAGCAGTGCCTGACCGATGCCCAGCCCGCCCATGCCGTCGCGTACATACACCGAATCTTCCACGGTAAAGCGATAGGCCGCACGAGGCCGATACGGAGTGACGTAGCCATAGCCGACCACTTCCTTTGCGCGCTCGGCGACCAGATACGGCAGACCTTTGGCAAGTACCTGTGAACGACGCTCAAGCAGTTCGGCGAGCGTGGGCGGTTCCAGCTCGAAACTGGAAATGCCGTGCAGAACGTGGCCTGCATAAATCGCCTGGACGGCAGGCATATCATCGTCGCGAGCATCTCGCAGGGTTAGGGTTAGGGTCGGGGTCATGGCGGGGCTCTTGTGCAGGTGTCAGTAGATGACTGCAATCATGCCGCTCGCAATAACATTAAAAAAGCTATGATTTATCATCCACAGCATAAGAAATACTTTGCCATGCAACGACTGAACCTCAATCACCTGCACACGTTCTCGCTGGTCATCGCGCATGGCAGCTTTTCCGCAGCCGCAGAGCACCTGCACCTGACCCAACCGGCGGTCAGTTTGCAGGTGCGCCAGCTGGAAACCCGCTTGAACCTGAAACTGATTGAGCGCGTTGGTAAACGCCTAAAGCCCACCTCGGCGGGCAACACACTGCTGGAACATATCGCGCGCATTGACGCCGTGGTCGAGGACGCCCTGCTGGAGCTGTCCAGTCACGCCAGCGGTGTTGCCGGGCAAGTGGCCATCGGCACCGGCGCGACGGCCTGCATTCATCTGCTGCCGCCCATGTTGCAAGCGCTGCGTCGGCGCTTTCCCGAGCTGGAGGTGCGGGTCAGCACCGGCAACACCGACAGCATTATCAAGGCTGTAGAAGAAAACCGCCTTGACCTTGCGCTGGTCACCCTGCCCGCCGGCGGCCGCAGCTTGCACATCAAGCCATTGCTTGAAGACGCCTTCGTGGCGATTTTCGCCAACAGCCAGCAACCGATGCCCGTGGACATGACGCCCGAGCACCTCAGCGAACTGCCGCTGGTGGTGTTCGAGGCCGGGAGCAGCACGCGCCTGCTAATCAATGAGTGGTTCTCGCAGGCCGGGATTCGCATCAAGCCGGTGATGGAACTGGGCAGCATCGAGGCAATCAAGGAAATGGTCGCTGCGGGGCTGGGCTACAGCATTGTGCCGCGCATGGCCGTTGCCGCGCCGCACCATCGGCGCGGCTTGTATGTTCAGCCTCTGGCACCGGGGCTGAGCCGTACGCTGGGCATTGCGTTACGGCAGGACAAGCCAGTCAACAACGCGCTGCGCCAGGTGCTGGATGCGCTGCAGCACCTCAAAGGGTCATGAAGACACGCTTAGATTGAGGGGCCGATCGTTTCCACACACAATCACCGATGCGCTATAAACAGCAGTGGCGACATAAAGGCTAAACGCTGTCTGGCAGTTGCGTCAGCAGCGAATCAAGTTGTACGATGACTGCCCACCGATTCACGCGTCATGATTGCCGGCCTGCTTTTAAACGCCGCACCAGTGCCACCCCGCAAAGCAACTCGGCAACCCATAAGGAGCGCACGGTCCGGATCCCTTCGGCGCCCGCCTCCAACATCAAACAACAGGAGATACCGATGCCAAACATTCTCGGCCAGAACTTCATCGCAGGCGGCCGCAGTGCCCTGGGCCAAAGCCTGCAGAAGAGCCTGGATGCCACCACGGGTGAAGAATTGCCTTACAGCTTTCACCAGGCCACCGACGGCGAAATCGACGCCGCCGCGCTGGCCGCCAAAGCCGCCTTTCCTGAATTCCGCCAACTGAGCCCGGCCCGCCGCGCGGACTTCCTCGACGCCATCGCCGATGAACTTGACCAGTTGGGCGACGACTTCGTCGCCATCGTCTGCCAGGAAACCGCCCTGCCACAGGCGCGCATCCAGGGTGAGCGCGGGCGTACCAGCGGGCAGATGCGTCTGTTTTCCAAAGTCCTGCGTCGCGGTGACTTCGTCGGTGCGCGCATCGACCTCGCCCTGCCGGACCGCAAGCCGCTGCCACGGGTTGACCTGCGTCAGTACCGCATTGGCGTCGGCCCGGTTGCCGTGTTCGGTGCAAGCAACTTCCCGTTGGCCTTTTCCACCGCAGGTGGCGACACCGCCGCTGCACTGGCAGCCGGTTGCCCGGTAGTCTTCAAGGCGCACAGCGGTCACATGGCGACTGCCGATCTGGTGGCCAGCGCAATCATCCGCGCCGCCGAGCGCACGCACATGCCCAAAGGCGTGTTCAACATGATTTTCGGCAACGGCGTTGGCGAAGGTCTGGTCAAGCACCCGGCCATTCAGGCCGTTGGCTTCACCGGCTCGCTGAACGGCGGCAATGCGCTGTGCAAAATGGCTGCCGAACGCCCGCAACCGATCCCGGTATTTGCCGAGATGTCGAGCATCAACCCGGTCGTGCTGCTGCCTGGCGCTTTGCAGGCGCGCGGCGAAACCGTGGCCAAGGAATTGGCCGGCTCGGTGGTGATGGGTGCCGGCCAGTTCTGCACCAACCCGGGCGTGGTCATCGGCCTGCGCTCGCCAGCGTTCTCGGCGTTTCTGGAGCAACTGACCGAACAGATGGGCGCTCAGGCACCGCAAACCATGCTCAACGCGGGTGGCCTGCGCAGCTACAGCAAAGGCGTCGAGCACCTGCTGGCGCATCCTGGCGTCACTCACCTGGCCGGCAAGCCACAGGAAGGCAAACAGGCTCAGGCCCAACTGTTCAAGGCCGATGTCAGCCTGTTGTTGAATGGCGATCAGTTGTTGCAGGAGGAAGTTTTCGGCCCGACCACTCTGGTGATCGAAGTCGCCGACGATGCGCAATTGAAAGACGCCCTGCAAGCCTTGCGCGGGCAGTTGACTGCTACTGTGATCGGCGAACCTGCAGACCTCAGCCAATACAGCTGGCTGCAACCGATCCTGGAAGAAAAAGTCGGCCGTATCCTGTTCAACGGCTACCCGACCGGTGTTGAAGTCTGTGAAGCCATGGTCCACGGCGGCCCATACCCGGCAACGTCGGATGCACGCGGCACGTCGGTCGGCACCCTGGCCATCGATCGCTTCCTGCGCCCGGTCTGCTACCAGAACCTGGCCGACAGCCAATTGCCACCTGCCCTGCAGAACGCCAACCCGCTGGGCTTGCGTCGCCTGGTCAATGGCGAGTGGAGCGATCAGCCTGTCGCGTGATGATGAACAGCTGAACCGGCAACACAGCAGCGCGACCCCATAAGGGTCGCGTTTTTTTTGAAAAATATTTCTCTTTTGTGCCTGAAGTCGCTTATGGCGAGGCGGTTTTCTGCTCGGATTACAGCACCATGAAAGTGCAAAACATGAGCTGTTCATAAAATAACCACAACGCTACAGGCCACGTAGAACAAGGGTTTCAAAAAGTTACCCACAGACATACCCACGATTTCCGTGGACAACTTTTCATCGATTTCGGACCTTAAAAACCCTGAGCAGCGCAAGCGCAAATTTTGGCGGTTCTGCAAAAATCCGAACGGGGTGGCACCCATAGTGGCCCAGGCCTCGGCCTTCACCGTTACACATAAGTCCGCTTCTACGCTCCGTGCGGTACGGCATGCCTTGCTCTTAGTCACTGCACATGAACGAAAGCGCTCTTTATCACGATGGCACTGACGACGCAGATTGCGACGTAAGTGACGGCTGAGCCCTGACACTGATCCAGGGGATGCGAGGCAGGACGCCGAGCAAGCTGCACACTCAAGATCGGACGCAGAGCATCGGCGCGACAGTCATATCAAGACTCGGTATAACCTTATGCAGCATTGGTCATTGATTCGGCTGGCTGTCGAGCGTGAAATAGACGATTTTTCGAGGCGTAGCGCACATGGATCAACGTTGTAAAGTAGCCGTGCTCGGCCTGGGAGCCATAGGCGCTGCCACGGCCTATCAATTGGCCAGGACAGGCGTTGATGTCATAGGTATCGACCGCCATGAACCGCCGCACACGTTTGGCTCCAGCCACGGCGATACCCGCATCACACGACTGTCGGTTGGCGAAGGCCCGCAATACCTGCCGCTGGTACGCAGTTCACACAGCATCTGGCGCGAACTCGAGGCACTGAGCGGCGAATCGCTGTTCGAGCAGTGCGGCGTGCTGGTGATGACCTCCAGCCCGAGCTATGACGCAGCGGACGCTGACGACTTCATCCACAAGACCATCGCGCTGGCACGCGCCTATGGCGTGGAGCATCAGGTGCTGATGGCTACCGCCATTCGCGAGCGTTTTCCGCAGTTCGCACCGGTGCTGGACACGGCCATTGGCTACTTTGAACCCGAGGGCGGTTTTGTTCGGCCAGAACGCTGCATCGGCGTTCAGCTCAGGCTGGCAGCGCAACACGGCGCACGGCTGCTGACCCACGAGACCGTCACGCATTTACAGCCGTACGGCGAACAGGTGCGCATTACCACCGACAAAGGCTCGATAATCGCCGACAAGGTCGTGGTCAGTGCCGGCATGTGGTCGACGGAGCTGCTGGGTGCACCTTTCAGTGACCTGTTGAGGGTGTGCCGGCAAAAGCTGTTCTGGTTCGAACGACAGCAAGACGCGGTATTTTCTCCGCGCTCGCCCAGCTTCATCATGATTCACGGGCCCGGTGATGCTGACGTGAGTTACGGCTTCCCGCCTCTGCCCGGCGAAAACAGCATGAAGGTCGCCACCGAGCAATACATTGAGGACTCAGCGCCGAGCACGCTGGACCGCACCGTTACCGCGAGCGAGGAGCAGGACATGTTCGACACCCAGATAAAGGGCAAAATTGCAGGCCTTAGCCCGCATGTCGTCAAATCCTCGGTGTGCGCCTACACCGTCACGCCCGACTACCACTTCATCATTGATGAACACCCGCACCTGAAAAACGTGACCGTCGTATCGGCGTGCTCCGGTCACGGTTTCAAGCATTCAGCCGGGCTGGGGCTGGCCCTCGCGCAACGCTGTATTCACGGCAAGAGCGATGTAGATCTTTCAGCCTTCTCGCTCGCACGGTTCAGCGCCCCTGTTTAATTACCGCTGCCGATCACGGCCATCGCGCGCCAGCACGAAGGCCTCGTCGATGCGCGCCAGATCGGTGTCGCGCAACGTACCGGCGTAGTAATGCAGTTTGATCCACGCCATCAAATAATCGTAACGGGCTTTCGCCAGATCGCGCCGGGTGCTGTAGAGCTGCTGCTCGGCGTTGAGCGCATCCAGGCTGATGCGCTCGCCACCCAGAATGCTCTGGCGTGTCGATTCGACCAGCGCCTGCGCCGACACCAACGCTTTCTGATAAGCGCGCAGCTTGCTCACCCCGGACGCGCAGGCGTTGAACTGGCGACGCAGCTCGATCAGGGTTTCACGGGTCTTGCCTTCCAGCTCGTATTCAGCCTGTTCACGCTTACTGTTGGCCTGACGCACCGAAGCACTGGTGCCGCCACCGGCGTACAGCGGCAGACTGACCTCGATGCCCACGGTGTTAGTGTCGTAACGCTGATTGTAGGTGTTGCCGCTGTCCGACTCGTTCTGGCGAATGCTCGCGAAGGCATTCACCGTCGGCAGATGACCGGCGCGATTGCGCTCCACGTCATAGCGCGCCACCTCCACTGCCTGACGCTGCGACGCAAGTATCGGGCTATTGGCCGCGGCCAGCGCATGCCACTCGGTGAAACTTGAAGGTGCCAGTACCAACGCCTGAAAACTGTCCTTCAAAGGGTCCAGTTGCGCAACATCGATACCCGGCTCGCCCAGCAACGCTGCCAGTTCACGCAAGGCAGCGTCCTGTTCGTCGCTGGCTTCGATCTGCTCGGCAATCGCCAGCTCGTTGCGAGATTCAGCTTCCAGAATGTCGGTACGGGTGCCCTCGCCTTGCTGGAACATCTGCCGGTTCTGCGCAAACTGGCGCTCGAACGCCTGCTGTTTGGCGCGCGCGATGCTGATCTGGTCCTGAGCAAACAGTGCCTGGGTGTAAAGGGTCAGCACCCGCACCAGCAATTCCTGACTCTTGCTGCGAAAGGTCTCGTCGGCAAACAGTGCCTGAGCCAGGCCCTTGCGGTAATTGGCGTAGGCCTCGTAATCAATCAACGGCTGCTGGATCGTCAGGCTTGAACCAAAGCTGTTGTAGTGGCGATGATCCGTGGTGTCTTCGCGGCCACCTTTAAGGGTGGCTTTTGAATCGTTGCGCCCTTTGTTGTAGTTGTACGACACGCGAGGCAACAGGCCGGCGCGACCAATGATCCGGTTCTCAAGGCCCGCATCGCGTTCCTTGAGTGCGCCGAGGTAGGTCGGATCATTGCGCAGCGCCAGCTCGTAGACCTGAAACGGTCCCATCGCATGACTCAACGGCGCTGTACCGAGCAGGATGGCCGTCAGCAAAGCGGCTTTCAGAGGATAACGCATCATCCTATTCCTCCGTCAACGCGGAGCCGGCACGGTCCAGCAAAGGTTTGAACAGGTAGTTGAGCAGCGAACGTTCACCCGTGCGCACGAACATTTCAGCGGGCATGCCCGGCTTGATCACCAGACCGTGAAGTTTTTCCAGTGCGGCATCACCCACCGAGGTACGCAGTACGTAATACGGCTGACCGGTTTTTTCATCCTGCATCTGGTCGGCGGAAATCAGGCTCACTTCGCCGGCCACCCGAGGTGTGCGGCTCTGATTGAACGCGGTAAAGAGGATGTCGACCGGCAAATGGCTGGCGACCTTGTCGATCAACTGCACCGGCAAACGCCCTTCGACTTCCAGTCGGGTGCCTTGCGGAACGATCTCCAGCAAGGTTTCACCGGCCCGCACCACAGCGCCTTCGGTGTGCACGCCCATGTTCACAGCGATGCCATCGGCAGGCGCAAGAATGGCGCTGTGCTGCAGACTGAAACCTGCCGACGCCAGTTGCTGCTCAAGGGTAAGCGCCTTGACCTGGGCATCGGCCCATTGGCTGCGCACCTCTTTCTGGTATTCCTCGCGCTGCTGCTGAAGGCGCAGCCGCGATTCGACGATGCCCTGCTCTATGCGCCCGGTTTCGCCTGCGTTCTGCGCCAGGCTCTGCTGCACTTGAGACAACTGGCGCTGGAACTCCAGCAGGCGGTTGCCCGGAATGAAGCCGTTTTGCGCCAGAGGTTCCAGGTTACGCAGTTGCTGACGCAATGAGTCGGCCTGGGCCAATAGGTCCGAACGCGCGCGACGCATGCCGGCGAGTTGCAGCCCGGCACCTTCAATGCTCGCCTGCAAACCGGATTGCTCGCGCGCCAGTGCCTGACGACGGCTGCTGAACAACTGGCGCTGCCCCTCAAGCACCAGGGCCAGACGCGGGTCAGGATTCTGGCCCTGCCCGGCGGCGATCAGTTCTGCGGGGAAGCGCACCTCATCCAGATTGTCGCGCTCGCTTTGCCAGCGGGCCAGGCTGGCCCAGGCCATGCGGTATTGAGCGCCCAGCGATTGCACATCCGCCTGGACCTGCGTCTGATCAAGACGAAACAGCGGCTCGCCTTCTTTGACCAGTTGGCCTTCGCTGACGAGAATCTTGCTCACCACGCCACCGTCGAGCGACTGCACGGCCTTGCGTTTGCCCGAAACCACCACCGTGCCCTGCACGGCAATGCCCTGATCAAGTGGCGCCAGACTGGCCCAGAGAAAGAAACTGCCCGCCCCCGCGAGCATGAGGATCCAGCCGGCGCGCACGAAAAACTGCACCCCGCGCTCCTTGCCTGGCACGGCGTAATGAGTGTCGAGAGGGCTGTTCATACGTCGGACTGCCTGTTCTGGTTGCCGTACTGACGGCTCATGGAGAGCCCGGCAGGTACCGAGCGGGGTTGCGGTTGTGCTGCTTGCGTGGTGGACGCTTGCCCGGAAGATGCCTGGCCGGACAAGGCTTGCAGCACCTGAGCCGTAGGGCCGAATGCCTGCATGCGACCTTCGCTCAGCACCAGCAGGCAATCGGTCTGACTCAAGGACTGGGTGCGGTGAGTGACGAGCACAACGGTGCATCCACGCGCCTTGAGTTCACCCATTGCCTGGGTCAGGGCCGCTTCGCCGGCGGCGTCCAGATTGGAGTTGGGCTCATCGAGCACCACCAGTTTGGGGTCGCCGTACAAGGCGCGGGCCAACGCAACGCGCTGTTTCTGACCGCCGGACAAACCGCCGCCATCATCGCCCAGCCGCGTGTCATAACCTTGCGGCAGGCGCAGGATCAGTTCATGCACACCCGCCAGTTGCGCAGCCGCCACCACCGCGCTCGCGTCGCCCTCGCGAAAGCGCGCGATGTTTTCTGCCACGCTGCCGCCAAACAGTTCGATGTCCTGCGGCAGATAACCAATGTGTGGCCCCAGCGCCTCACGGTCCAGACGGTGCATGTCGGCTCCGTCCAGACGCACCGTTCCGCCCAGTGCGGGCCATACCCCGACCAGCACCCGGGCCAGGGTCGATTTGCCGGAACCCGATGCGCCCAGCACGCCGAGCACCTCCCCTGCCTGCAACTGGAAGCTCACCTGCTGAACCGTAGGCGAGGTTCGACCCGGAGGCGCAGCGCTGACCTGCTCCGCACTGATCTGACCACGCGGCGTGGGCAGCGCCATGCGCGGCACGGGCTCCGCGTAGGTCTTGAGCAACTGGTCCAGACGCCCATAGGCCAGACGTGCAGAACTCCATTGTTTCCAGACTGCAATCAGTTGATCGATAGGGCTGAGTACCCGCCCCATCAGAATGGAGCCGGCGATCATCATACCTGCGGTCATGTCGCCACGAATCACCAGCAACGCTCCCAGCCCCAACACCAGTGATTGCAGGCACAGGCGCAGCGCCTTGCTGATCGAACTGATCACCGCTCCGGTGTCGCTGGCGCGGTTCTGCAGGGCCAGAAAGCGCCCGTGCACATTGAACCAGCGACGACGCAACGCTTCGAGCATGCCCATCGCCTGAATGGCCTCGGCCTGCTGCAGATGACGGGTCGCCAGTTGCGACGACTGCTGCGAATAGCCACTGGCCTCGGCCAGCGGTTTGCGGGTCAGCCACTCATTCAGACAGGCCAGCCCTACCAGCAACACCGTACCAACACTGGCCAGCACGCCAAGCCAGGGGTCGAAAAGAAAAATGACCGCCAGGTAGACGGGAAACCAGGGGGCGTCGAAGAACGCGAACAACGCAGGGCCGGTGAGAAACTGCCGGATGAAGGACAGGTCGCCCAGCGCCTGTCCGGCCTGGCGCTGCCCGGCATGCAGGTTGCTCTCGAACGCGGCTTGATAAACGCGCAAGTTGAAACGTCGCTCCAACTCGCTGCCGATGCGGATCACCACAAAGCTGCGAATCATCTCCAGCACGCCGATAAAGGCGAAGAACCCGACCACCATCAGGGTCAGCATGGCCAGTGTGGTCTGGTTCTGTGAGGTCAATACGCGGTCATAGACCTGCAACATGTAAATCGATGGAGCGAGCATCAACACGTTGATCAGCGCGGTAAAACAACCCACACCGATCAACGCGCTCTTGTAGTCTGCCAGCGCTTTGTAGAGCGGTGGCTGGGCGCTATGGGGCAACGCACTCATGGTTGTTCCTTGATGGTCTTGCTTGCGACGGATGAAATCCATGGTGTTTATCAAATAACGCGCTCAGGTCCATGAAACGCTTAATCGGCGAACCGTCCAAGGATCAGTAATTCTCCGCCGGGCAGGCGTGCCTCATAGGTCTGCTCGTCCATCCTGTTGAGGTGAATCAGCCGATTGCCCTGGTTGTCAATGAGCGCCAGACCATCCGGCGTCGGAAACCAGCCGGCAGGTGGTTCATGCAACCATTTTGCAGCGCAGGCCACATCACCGGTCAGTTGTGGTGCTTCGGTATTCAGTTGCAGCTCACAGGCATCGTCCGCCTTCCCCTGAAGAGAAAGTCGCCATTGACCGCTGAGTTCGGCAGGGTTGGGCAGTTTTAAACTCATGGCCATGCTTGCTCCGGAAATCCCCACCAGCAGCACAACGGCAACTGGCACGATTCGAACAAAGTAATTGATATTCATGATGGGGGTACATTCCAGATCATGGGCGGCTGCTGAGAGTCGCCCATGATTGTTACAGATTAAACCACGATATCAGTGGCAAATGCTTGACCAACAGTTCCCACCAGAAAGTCCCCAGCGCCCTGACCGGTGAAGTCGATCGCCAGGCTACCCAGGTTGCTGCTCTGGTTGTAGTTCAGGATCGCTTCGCCAGCATGACCGCTGAAGGCGTTGACGAACTGCAACGCGCTCAGCGTGGAGATAGCCGATACGTCGATCTTGTCCTGACCGCTGACAAAATCGCGAATCGTGTCCTGAGCGGCACGGTTGGAATCGGAACTGGCGCCAAACACGAAAATGTCTGCGCCTGCGCCGCCGGTGAGGCTGTCTGCGCCGCCACCCCCGTAGATGATGTCGTTGCCGGCACCGCCTTTGAGGTCGTTGGCGGCAGCATTGCCGATCAACAGATCGTTGCCCGAACCCCCAATTGCGTTTTCCACCACAACGCCCTTGGCAATGGAGACGTTACCCACCATGCCGCCGACGTCAGAGAACGAGGCCGCGTTCAGGTTGATTTTCTGGTTCTGGGTGAAGCCGGAGAAGTCGAGGGTATCCTTGCCCCCGCCATCCCACACCGAAAACACCACCTTGGAAGAGGCGGATGTGGCGCTGTAGAAATCGCGCCCGGCAGTGGAGTTGAAGCCGTAGACCGTATCAGTGGCCCGCGTGCTCAGGTTCGCGCCGTAGAGTTGCTGAACAGCCGCAATATCGTCCAGCAACGGTGCCGAGGAATACGACGGAGCGCCGCCCTTGACGAAGTTCTGGTCGGTATTGGACTCACTCCAGTAGCTCATGACGCTGTAGCCGCGCGTGTCTTCTGCGTAGGTTGCGTCCTTGTAGGTCGGGTTGCCGTCACCAGCGTTGTAGTCGCCAGGGTGAGACAGGCCCAGGGTGTGGCCGATTTCGTGGGTCAGGGTCTGACGACCATAGTTACCGTTGTCCGGGGAGACGTTTTGCCGGTAAGAATCGCTGATCAGGTACCAGGACTGACCATCTGTACGGCCGCCGCTCGGCAGGTAGGCAAACGCCGACCCGCCATTGCTGCCATCACTGTAGTTACCAAAGGTCATATGCCCGTCGCCGCCGGAAGCCGCTTGGGTAAAGCTGACCTTGGCAACGTCTGCCCAGGATTGCATCGACAATACCGCTTGGGCTTTCTGTTGCGCATTGAACGCACTGAAAGTCCCCAGAGAATTGTCGAACCCGGCAGGTTTGGCCGTCAGGAATGTGTACGTGAGGTTGATGGTGCCGTTACCGTCGCGGTCCGACCAGGCGTGGTCATCGCGAAGAATGAAATTAGCAGCCTGATCGACCGAGTACGAAGGCTTGCCGTTGATCGTGAGGTTACCTCCACGGTCATACTCGTGCGCAAACGTATTGATCTGATCGAATGAGGTGCTGGTAGCGGCGGAGAGTTGAATTGCAGCATTTTCTTTGACTTTCGTCATGACACTTCCTTGTATTGCTGATAGAACGAATTTAGGTGTGACAGGACTCCACCTACAGCGAGAAAATCCTGTCACTCGCCATGTGTTGCGTAACAAAACTGACACATCTTGAAAAAATGTGTCCACCCCTCCTGGATGATGTCAATTGGCCTAAAGTAGGAAAGTGCCTACAGGCATTGGGGAATAGCCTGGTATTTTTTTCAGTGATAATAGAAAAACGATAAGCGGCTGATAAAACTGTAACAATCTTGATAAAAATGACTGATCGGTCAAAAAATTCGGTGCCTCAGGCAGGACGAAACGGGCATCGTCAGGTTGACCCTGTCGCCTTCGCAAACACGCTGAAAGACCGGCATAACGCCAGCACCGAAAGATCTGACGTCGTTCAAAACACAGAAAAGCAAAAGCCCCGAAAATTCGGGGCTTTTGCGTGCAGCGAGGTGGCCTGAACGTTCAGGCCACCTTGATCGTGTGGATCAGTCGTCGCGGCTCATGATGCCGAAGATCTGCAACAGGCTGATGAACAGGTTGTAGATCGACACATACAGGCTGACGGTTGCCATGATGTAGTTACGCTCGCCACCCTGAATGATCGCGCTGGTCTGGAACAGAATGCAGACCGACGAGAACAGTACGAAACCTGCGCTGATCGCGAGTTGCAGGCCGCTGATCTGGAAGAACATGCTGGCCACTACCGCGCCAAGCAGCACGAAGAAGCCTGCGGTGATGAAGCCACCCAGGAAGCTCATGTCCTTGCGGGTGATCAACACGTAGGCCGACAGACCGCCGAAAACCAGTGCGGTCATCGCAAATGCGGAACTGACGACTTCAGCGCCACCGGCCATGCCCAGATAACGGTTGAGGATCGGGCCCAGCAGGAAACCCATGAAACCTGTCAGGGCAAAGGTAGAAACCAGGCCCCAGACCGAATCACGCAGCTTGTTGGTCAGGAAAAACAGACCGTAGAAGCCGATCAGCACCACGAAAATGTTCGGGTAGCCGACGCGCATCTGCTGCGCGACAAACGCCATGACACCGCTGAAAGCCAGCGTCAGAGCAAGAAGACCATAAGTATTGCGCAGGACACGACTAACCTCGAGCTGGTCGGCCTGCATGCCGGTTTTAAGGCTGTAATCCTGTTCGCGCATGGCGAAACTCCTTCCTGTTGAAATGTTGAGTTGCAAAGATCATAACAGAGCCGCCGCAACTGGCTAGTCACAGAGTTTGACAGCTTGTTTCATTCCGGTATTATGGCGCCCGCAACGTAGTGGAGGTATGGCCGAGTGGTTTAAGGCAGCAGTCTTGAAAACTGCCGACTGTAACAGGTCCTAGAGTTCGAATCTCTATGCCTCCGCCATATTTGGTAGCGCAAAGCCCTGATTATTCAGGGCTTTGTCGTTTCTGGGGTTTGGCCCTGAGTTTTGCGAGCCCCCCTCCCCGTGCGTCCCTGACGAGCCGCCCGGCCCGACCTGATAAATTGATGCCCACACCGTATCAATCCACTGGCCACGCAATGTCTATCAACTTTGATCTCAACGATCTGCAAGCCTTTCGTGCCGTTGTCGAAAACGGCAGTTTTCGCAAGGCTGCGGAATCAGTGCGGATCACCCAGCCAGCGCTCAGCCGCCGCATAGAAAAACTTGAATCGGCGCTGAATGTGAAGCTGTTCGAGCGCACCACTCGCAAGGTCAGCCTGACCACTGTAGGCCGCGCATTTCTGCCGCAGGTCGAACGAATACTGGATGACCTGGACATTGCTCTGATGACGATCGGCGAAGTCGGCTCCACGCGGATGGGCAGCGTCACGATTGCTTGCGTGCCCTCGGCGGCGTACTACTTCATGCCGCAGGTGATCAGCGCCTTTCGCGAGGATTACCCGAAGATCAGGGTCAAGGTGCTGGACGCCAGCGCCAACGAGGTCAACAGTGCCGTTGCCCTTGGCGAAGCCGATTTCGGGGTGAGTTTCAGCGGCAACCTGGCGCCGGAAGTGGATTTTGAACTGCTTTTGCAGGAGCGCTACGTGATGGCGTGCCGCCGGGATCATTCGCTGGCGATTCGCGAAAGTGTCAGTTGGGAAGAGATGTACAGCCACGATTACATCGCGCTGGACATCACCTCGGGCAACCGGCTGGTGCTGGATCAGGCGCTGGCACGATCACGACCGCACAAGGAAAGTATCTGCGAAACACGGCACGTCACCACGATGATCGGTCTTGTTGAAGCGGGGCTTGGCGTGGCGGCGGTACCCTCGATTGCCATGCCAATGACCGCTCACCCGTTTCTGGTGAGCGTCCCATTGGTTGAACCTGAGGTAATCCGCAACGTCGGGTTGATCAAGCGTCGCGGCCGCACGCTCACACCTGCGGCCCTGGAGCTGGAGCAACTGGTCCGGAAAATGCCGTTCCGGTCAGCGGGGAACTGAGTCCAGCCCGGTTTCCTGCACGGTGGCCTGCGCCTTTGGGGATGCCAGGTAATCGAGCAAAGCCTTCGCCTGTTTCGGGTGCTCGGCGTTGACCGGTATGCCTGCGGCGTAACGAGTGACCGATTGAACGTCTTCGGGAATCTTCGCCACGAAGGTCACGCCGGGAACCGGCAGCAACTCGGCAACCTGCTGAAAGCCCACTTCGTAATCGCCTTTGGCAACCACCGAGGCCACCGGAATGCGCTCGATCATCTTGCTCTTGGGCGCGAGTTCTTGCTGAATGCCCAGCTTTTTAAAGAGCTCTTTTTCGACGTACACGCCACTGGCGCTGTCCGAATACGCGACCGACCTGGCCCTGAGCAGCGTATCTTTCAGCTCGCTGTCGGTGCCGATAGCAGGCTTGGCAGCGCCCTGTTTCACGACCATTCCGATACGCGAATCGGCCAGTTCGACACGCGATGCGGGGTCTACCTTGCCCTGTTTGATCAGGTCGTCCAGCGCATAGCCGACCATGATCACCACGTCGGCATGCTCACCACTGGCCAGGCGATTGGGAATGGCCTCAGGCGCTTTGCCCATCGACGGGCCGAGAATGGTGTCCAGTGAATCCCCGGAAGACGCCGCATATTGCGGCCCGAGCAACTTGTACGCAGCGGTAAACCCGCCGGACGTCATGACCTTGAGTTGTTCGGCCTGAGCCGCAGCGCTCACGGCGACGCAGCCTAGAAAAAGCACAGCCAGTTGATGTTTACGCGATGAGTTCATGTTCATGTTCCTTGATTACACGGCCAATTGCGGGCGAGCTGAAATGTGCCGGTACAGCACCAGTGTCGCGCCCAGGGCGCACACCGCAGCGAAAGTCATCCAGTACGCAGGCGCAGCCTTGTCGCCGGTCAGGTGGATCAGCCATGTGGATATGGCCGGAGTGAAGCCACCGAAAACCGCGGTCGCCAGGCTGTAGGCCAGGGAAAAACCGGCAACGCGAACCTCCACCGGCATGATTTCAGTCAGCGCAGGGATCATCGCGCCGTTGTACAAGCCGTAGAGGCACGAGAACCACAGCAACACTTCCAGCATATGGCTGAAGCTGGGCGCCTGAGCGAGAAACGACAGCGCCGGATAAGCACTGATGATGGTCAGCAAGGTCATTGCCACCAGCAGCGGCTTGCGCCCGAAACGGTCGCTCAGCATGCCGCCGATGGGCAGCCAGATAAAATTGGACACGCCGACCAGCAAGGTCACCAGCAGAGCATCGGCGGTACTCAGGTTCAGCACGGTTTTGCCAAAGGTCGGCGCATAGATGGTGATCAGGTAAAACGTGGTAGTCGTCATGGCAACCATCAGCATCCCGGCGATGACCACACGCCAGTTCTGCAACAGGGTCGCGAAGACCTCGCGCATGCTCGGGCGGTGTGAGCGGGTGGCGAACTCTTCGGTTTCCTGAAGGCTGCGACGCAGCAGGAAAATAAACGGGATGATCAGGCAACCGATGGCGAATGGAATTCTCCATCCCCAGTTAGCCACCGCAGCAGGGGCCATCCACTGGTTGAGGGCGTAACCCAGCGCAGCCGCGACAATGATCGCCACCTGCTGACTGCCGGATTGCCAGCTGGTATAGAAGCCTTTGCGACCCGGCGTGGCCATTTCGGCCAGATACACCGACACCCCGCCCAGCTCGGCTCCGGCAGAGAACCCCTGCAGCAGGCGCCCCAGCAAGACCAGTGCCGGTGCCCAGAGCCCGATAGTCGCGTAGCCGGGCACCAGCACAATGAGCAGCGTGCCACTGGCCATGATCGACAGGGTCACGATCAAGCCTTTGCGGCGGCCGACGTCGTCTATATAAGCGCCAAGAATCACCGCACCCAAGGGGCGCATCAGGAAACCCGCGCCAAAGACCGCAAAGGTCATCATCAACGAGGCGAAGTCGCTGGTCGCGGGAAAGAAGGCCGAGGCGATTTGGGTGGCGTAGAAGCCGAACAGGAAGAAATCGAATTGTTCGAGGAAATTGCCTGACGTGACGCGAAACACTGCTCCGGCCCGAGACCGGGCGGACGCAGCTTTATGAGGGGATGAGCCATTCATGGGTGTTCTCCAGCGATCTTGTTAGAGTGCTTGTCAGCGCTTGTGATCGAGGAGTCTGCCGGACACACTTTGAAACGATAAGTGCTATGTTTTCATCGATTGATGTTTATTTGTTATCAATACCGTCAAGACATCTGCACATCTGCGCATTGATCGGGCCGTTCATGCAACGCCGATTGTTTTTGAAACGTGTAATCTGACTCGCGACATTCCCCCAAGAACTCATGCTTTTAATTCATACGTGCCGGGCCAAGGCACTGACGATTACGCCCGAGGAAATAAGATGCAGACTGACGTGCTCAAACCAGAACCGCTAGAACCAGAAGTGCTTGTTGTGACACTCAATGCCCGCTTGCAGCCCGTGCACAGAGGTGAGCTTTTTGAAGACCCCCTGGACGAAGTGCTACGCAATCATGGTTTAGGGGAGGTTTGCGGAGGCGGAACGGGCACAACCGAAGAAGGTGAGGTCGCCTACTGCGACATCGAAGTGCTGCTGTCCAATCCGACCCCTGAAAATATCGAGCTGCTGATCGGGGTATTCAATTCGATGGGTACACCAAAAGGTTCTGCCCTGAGGCGGAATAGGGATGAAGGGGTCACAAGGTTCGGCAACCTGGAGGGCTTGGGCCTTTATCTCAATGGCACCGATCTGGCGGATGAAGTCTACGAGCAATGCGAACCCACTTTCGTTCATAACGAAATCACCCGTTTGATCGAAGGCAATGGCGAGATCTACAGCTATTGGCAAGGGCCGTCCGATACAGCGCTTTATCTCTACGGGCCATCCTTCGAGGTGATGAAGGAAAAGATCAGCGCTTTCCTGAATACCTATCCGCTGTGTCAGAAATGTCGTGTAGAACAGATAGCCTGACCGACTTGCACGCACATGAAAAACGGGCGTTCATTGCATGAACGCCTTCTTCATCTCGCCAAACCCACACGCCCGCACATGAATTCTTTATCATTGCGCATGTTTTATTGGCAGAGCCGATCATGAAATTCGCCATTTCGCTTTTTTCCGCCGCGCATGCGCCCTCCTCGCGACGGGCCTTGCTGTTTGCCAGGGCGGTGCTGGCAGGCGGGCATGAGATTGTCCGGCTGTTTTTTTATCAGGACGGCGTGTACAGCGCGTCGGCCAATGTCGTGACGCCCCAGGATGAGGAAGATCTGGCGCTGCAGTGGCGCGATTTCATCGCCGAGCACAGCCTTGATGGCGTGGTGTGCATCGCGGCTGCACTGCGTCGCGGCGTGCTTGATACTCAAGAAGCCGAGCGTTATCAGCGGCCAGCGGCAAATCTGCTGGCGCCGTGGGAATTGTCCGGGCTGGGTCAATTGCACGATGCAGTGCAATCCGCTGACCGTCTGATCTGTTTTGGGGGGCCATGAGATGCCGAGATCACTATTGATTGTCAGCCGTCAGTCACCCTGGTCAGGTCCGGGCGCTCGGGAAGCACTGGACATCGCGCTGGCGGGCGGTGCGTTCGACCTGCCGGTCGGCCTGCTGTTTCTGGATGACGGCGTATTTCAGTTACTGCCGCAACAAGTGCCTGCTGCCCTGCAACAGAAAGACCTGACCGCGAACCTGAAGGCACTGTCGATGTTTGGTGTCGACGATCTGTACGCCTGCGGGCAAAGCCTGACAGAACGCAGCATTCCTGCCAGCGCGCTGAGTGAGGAGATCCGTCAGTTAGCCGCACGGTCCGATTTGTCGGCACTTTTTGACCGTTACGACGAGGTGAT
Source organism: Pseudomonas sp. CFBP2511 (assembly GCF_030209255.1). Classification (NCBI taxonomy): domain Bacteria; kingdom Pseudomonadati; phylum Pseudomonadota; class Gammaproteobacteria; order Pseudomonadales; family Pseudomonadaceae; genus Pseudomonas; species Pseudomonas sp. CFBP2511. The sequence continues at coordinate 72,056 of NZ_JARVSI010000020.1, forward strand.
TACGATCTGATGGCTACCTTGCACATTGTTTCTCATTCGCCCTTTGCCGACACCCGTCTGGAAAGCTGCCTGCGCCTGCTGGGCACACATGACGGCCTGTTGCTGTGCGGCGATGCCGCGTATGCGTTGATGCCAGCCAGCGCTCAAAGACAGAACCTGCAGCCCCTGATCGACTCGGTGAAACTGTTCGTCCTTGATGAAGACCTCAAGGCACGAGACCTGCAACTGCCTGCGGGAGTGAACAGCATCGACTACCCGGCTTTCGTCGAGCTTTCGTTGCGCTTCGACAAGGTCAACACCTGGCTATGAAACAGTTGATGATTGACGGGCGCAGCATTGAACTGGACAAGGACGGCTTTCTCAAGCACCTCGACGACTGGTCGATGGACATTGCTCATGCGCTCGCTACTGAAGAAGGTATCGCGCTGAGTGCCGAACACACCGAAATCCTCTTGTTACTTCGGGATTTCTACGCCGAGTTTCAGCTTTCGCCCGCCACCCGGCCGCTGATCAAATACACCGCACTCAAACTGGGCACGGAAAAAGGCAACAGCCTGCACCTCAACCGCTTGTTCAACGGCACCCCAGCCAAACTTGCCGCCAAGCTGGCGGGCCTGCCAAAGCCGACCAATTGCATATGAACGACTACGCCCCGCTGGTTACCGAAACACCTGAAGAACACCCCTTCGCCCCTTTCGTCCGCATTCTGGGCAAAGGCAAACGTGGCGCACGCAACCTGACGCGCGAAGAAGCGCGAGAGGCGATGGGCATGCTGCTCGATGAAAAAGTTGAGGACACCCAGCTTGGCGCCTTTCTGATGCTGCTGCGCCACAAGGAAGAAAGCCCCGAGGAACTGGCGGGCTTTACCGAAGCGGTGCGTGAACGCCTGAATGCCCCGGCCATGCAGGTCGATATCGACTGGCCAACGTACGCAGGCAAGAAACGTCACTTGCCGTGGTACTTGCTGGCGGCCAAGTGTCTGGCGCAGAACGGCGTGAAGATCCTCCTGCACGGCGGCGGCGCTCACACCGCTGGCCGCCTGTACACCGAGCAATTGCTGGGCTTGCTGAACATTCCTCTGTGCCGTCACTGGTCAGCGGTGGAAAGCGCACTGGCACAAGGCAATCTGGCGTTCATACCGCTCGCGGACTGGGCACCGCAGTTGCAGCGCATGATCGACCTGCGCAACACGCTGGGCCTGCGCTCCCCCATTCATTCGCTGGCACGCATTCTCAACCCGTTGCAGGCGCGTTGCGGCCTGCAAAGCATCTTTCATCCGGGCTATCAGGGCGTGCATCGCGATGCCAGCAGCCTGCTGGGCGATAATGCCATTGTGGTCAAGGGTGACGGCGGCGAAATCGAGATCAACCCCGACACCATCAGCCACCTGTACGGCACCACCGGTGGGCAGCCTTGGGACGAAGAGTGGCCGGCGCTTTCGCCGCGTCGTCATGTGAAACCGGCAACACTTGATCCGCAGCAATTGCTGGCCCTGTGGCGCGGCGAAAGCGAAGACAGTTACCCGCAACTGGCGCTGATCTCGACCATGGCACTCGCCCTGCGTGGCCTGGGCGTCGCGCGCGAAGACGCTTTCCAGCAAGCGCAAACGTTCTGGGATCGCCGCGACAAGACCCCGTGATCTATCGGCTGTGACGATGACCAGCGCCCATAATCTTGCGCTTTTCAGATCGAACTGACGCGCCTGTACTGATCTCCAAGTTTCATCATTCAGCAACGGGAGTCAGACATGGGCCTTCTGGTCGATGGGCGCTGGCAAGACCAGTGGTACGAAAGCAGCAAAGATGGCGCGTTTCAGCGCGAAAATGCTCAGCGACGCAACTGGGTCACGCGCGACGGGCAAGCTGGGCCATCCGGTGAAGGTGGTTTTGCTGCCGAAGCGGGCCGTTATCACCTCTACGTGTCTCTGGCGTGCCCATGGGCGCATCGCACGCTGATCCTGCGCAAGCTCAAGGGCCTGGAAAAGCTGATCGATGTCTCAGTGGTCAGTTGGCTGATGCTGGAAAATGGCTGGACCTTTGATCAGCAGAAAGGCTCAAGCGGCGACGCGCTGGATGACTTTCAGTTCTTTCACCAGCGCTATACGGCCGATGACCCTCGATACACCGGTCGCGTGACCGTTCCGGTGCTGTGGGACAAACAACAGCAGCGCATCGTCAGCAATGAGTCTGCGGAAATCATCCGCATGTTCAATGCTGCGTTCGACGAACTGACCGGCAATACCCTTGATTTCTACCCGTCCGCGTTGCAGTCGAGCATTGACGAACTCAATGAGCAGATTTACCCGAAGGTCAACAACGGGGTCTACCGCGCAGGGTTCGCAACGTCGCAAGGTGCGTACGAGGAAGCCTTCGATGACGTGTTCGCTGAACTGGATGTGCTGGAAAACCTGCTGGGCGAAAAGCGCTATCTGACGGGAAAACACCTCACCGAAGCCGACATACGTCTGTTCACAACCATCGTGCGCTTCGATGCGGTCTACTACAGCCACTTCAAGTGTAACCTGCGGCGCATCGCGGACTACCCCAACCTCAGCAACTGGCTGCGCGAGCTTTACCAATGGCCAGGCATTGCAGAAACGGTAGACTTTGAGCACATCAAAGGCCACTACTACGCTAGCCATCGCACCATCAACCCGACCGGAATCATTCCCAAGGGGCCGGCACTTGATCTGCAAGCAGGTCACGACCGCGAGCGATTGTCAGGTGAAGGTGCCTGGAGCAAGTAACACATCAGCAAAACGAGAGGGATAGCCCCAACGGGCTATCCCCTTACAGCCTCAGAGCGTGGCCTGAGCGCCTTCGAACCAGGCCAGCTTCTCACGCAACTTGACCACTTCGCCGATAATCACCAGCGTCGGCGCATGAACCTCATGCTCGGCAACCAGCTGCGGCAGATTGGCCAGGGTGCCGGTGAACACCCGTTGATTGACCGTGGTGCCCTGCTGAACCAGCGCGGCAGGTGTGTCGGCAGAGCGGCCATGCTTGATCAGCTCTGCGCAAATGACCGGCAAGCCAATCAGGCCCATGTAAAACACCAGCGTCTGAGCGGGCGCCACCAGATCAGACCACGGCAGGTCCGTCGTACCGTTTTTCAAGTGCCCGGTGATGAACCGTACCGACTGCGCATGATCGCGGTGCGTCAGCGGTATGCCTGCGTACGCCGCGCAACCGCTGGCAGCGGTAATACCCGGAACCACCTGAAACGGAATACCGTGCGCCGCCAGCTCTTCGATTTCCTCGCCACCACGGCCGAAGATAAACGGATCGCCCCCTTTCAGGCGCACGACACGTTTGCCTTGTTTGGCCAGTGCAACCAGTTGCTGATTGATCTGCTCCTGAGGCACAGCATGCTCTGCACGACGCTTGCCGACGTAGACACGTTCGGCATCGCGACGGCACAGATCAAGGATCGTCGGTGCGACAAGGCGGTCATACAACACCACGTCCGCTTGCTGCATCAGACGCAAAGCGCGAAAGGTCAGCAAATCCGGATCGCCAGGACCTGCGCCGACCAGATACACCTCACCGGTTTGCGCCGGTGGCTCGCCAGCGATCTTGGCGATCAGCAGGCGCTCGGCCTCGGCACCCTGCCCGGCCAGTTGACGATCGGCAATGGCCCCCTGAAAAACCTCTTCCCAGAACGCCCGGCGTTGCTGCACGTTAGGGAGCAGGCCTTTGACCTGATTGCGAAAACGCGCGGCAAGCCCGGCGAGCTGCCCGTAGCTGGAGGGAATCCAGGTTTCCAGCTTGGCCCGGATCAGACGTGCCAGCACCGGCGCATCGCCGCCGCTGGACACGGCAATCACCAACGGTGAACGGTCGACAATAGCCGGGAAGATGACGGTACACAGCGCCGGAGCATCCACCACGTTAACCGGCACGCAGCGTAGCCGGGCATCGCGAGAAACCTGAGCGTTTAGCGGCTCGTCGTCCGTGGCGGCGATGATCAGCACGCAGCCGTCAAGATCGCTTTCGCTGTAGCCACGCAGAATCAGTTCGCCGCCGCTGTGTGCAACCAGCTCGCGCAACTGGGTTTCTATTTCCGGCGCAACCACGCGCAGTACAGCCCCGGCATCAGCGATCAGACGTGATTTACGCAAGGCAATTTCACCGCCGCCGACCACCAGCACGCGGCTGCCACGCAGGTTATGGAACAGCGGCAAAAACTCCATTTAACCGATAACCTCAAGGCCGCCCATGTACGGTTTGAGCACTTCCGGCACGCGGATCGAACCGTCCGCCTGCTGATAGTTTTCCAGCACGGCCACCAGGGTACGACCTACCGCCAGCCCCGAACCGTTGAGGGTGTGAACCAGTTCCGGCTTGCCGGTTTCCGGGTTGCGCCAGCGAGCCTGCATGCGACGCGCCTGGAAATCACCGCAGTTGGAGCACGAAGAGATTTCGCGGTACTTGTCCTGGCTCGGGATCCACACTTCCAGGTCGTACGTCTTCACGGCGCTGAAACCCATGTCGCCGGTGCACAGCGCGAGCGTGCGATACGGCAGCTCCAGCAATTGCAGAACGCGTTCGGCGTTACCAGTCAGCGATTCAAGGGCCGCCATGGAATCGTCCGGTGCAACGATCTGGACCATCTCGACCTTGTCGAACTGGTGCTGACGGATCATCCCTCGGGTGTCACGGCCCGACGCGCCCGCTTCGCTGCGGAAGCACGGCGTGTGCGCAACGAACTTGAGCGGCAGCTGTTTTGCATCGAGAATCTCGCCCGACACAATGTTGGTCAGCGACACTTCAGCCGTCGGGATCAGGTACAGATCAGCTTCGCCTTCACGCGAGATCTTGAACAGGTCTTCCTCGAACTTCGGCAACTGACCCGTGCCTTGCAGTGCAGGTGCCTGCACCAGATAAGGCGTGTAGGTCTCTTCGTAGCCATGCTCGTTGATGTGCAGGTTGATCATGAACTGCGCCAATGCGCGGTGCAGACGTGCGATCGGGCCACGCAACAACGCAAAACGTGCGCCGGACAGTTTGGCTGCGGTCTCAAAGTCCAGCCAGCCGAATTTCTCGCCCAGCGCAACGTGATCCTTGACCTCGAAGTCGAACGCCGTCGGCGTGCCCCAGCGACGGACTTCGACGTTGCCTTCTTCGTCGGCACCCACAGGGACGGACTCGTGAGGCAGGTTCGGAATGCTCAGCACCAGCGCGTCCAGTTCGGCCTGGATGGCGTCCAGCTCGACCTTGCCTTCGCTCAGTTCGTTGCCCATACGCTCGACATCCGCCATCAACGGCGCAATGTCCTCACCGCGCTGCTTGGCCTGACCGATGGACTTGGAACGTGCATTGCGCTCGGCCTGAAGCTGTTCGGTGCGGGTCTGCACCACCTTACGCTGGGCTTCCAGCGATTCAATGCGCGCCACATCCAGTGTAAAGCCACGGGAAGCCAAGCGATCCGCTACGTCCTGAAGTTGAGTACGTAACAGTTTGGAATCGAGCATATCGTTCTCTCGTCTATCAAAGTCTGGTCAGGGACAGGCCAACCCAGGTTGCGAGCAGCCCGCCGAATACACTGATACCGGCATAGCCCAGAGCCAGCGGTACTTGCCCGCTTTCCAGCAGGCGCAGCGTATCCAGTGAAAAGGATGAAAAGGTCGTCAGACCGCCTACAAAGCCGACAATCAAGCCGGCACGAATTTCGACGGGCACTTCAGGCCGTGACAAAAACAGGCCATACAGCACACCGATAATCAGGCAGCCGACAATGTTGACTGCCAGCGTCCCCGCATAAAAATATCGTGGCCAGTTGGCGCTTACCCAGGTACCTGCTGCAAAGCGCAATAATGTACCAGCGATCCCGGCGATCGACACCGCAAGAATGGTTTGAATCATCACTTTCTCCGCTGGCGAGCGCTGGCGGTGTCCAGCGCGTTCAGATGCCTGAGCTTCTCACCGATCTTGAGCTCAAGGCCGCGCGGCACGGGTTGATAATACTGGCGTGGCTCCAGTTCGTCCGGAAAGTAGTCTTCGCCTGCAGCGTAAGCTTCCGGCTCGTCGTGGGCGTAACGATATTCTTCACCGTAACCGAGTTGTTTCATCAGCTTGGTCGGCGCGTTGCGCAAGTGCAACGGAACCTCCAGCGATCCGTGTTCGCCCGCTTCGCGCATCGCAGCCTTGAATGCCATGTAGACCGCGTTGCTTTTCGGCGCACAGGCCAGGTAGACAATGGCCTGCGCAACCGCCAGCTCACCCTCGGGGCTGCCGAGTCGTTCCTGCACATCCCACGCCGACATGCACAATGGCAGCGCGCGCGGATCGGCATTGCCGATGTCTTCACTGGCCATACGCACCACGCGCCGCGCCAGGTACAGCGGGTCGCACCCGCCGTCGATCATGCGCGCAAACCAGTACAGGGCGGCATCCGGGTTGGAGCCGCGAATGGATTTGTGCAGGGCCGATATCTGGTCATAAAACGCCTCGCCGCCCTTGTCGAAGCGGCGTCGGCTGTCGCCTAGCAGGCTCTGCAACAACTCGATATCAATCTCGCTGCCATCCTCGGCCAGATCGGACGCGTTTTCCAGCAGGTTGAGCATGCGCCGGCCGTCACCATCAGCAGCGGCCATAAGCATCGCGAATCCTTCGTCACTCAAGGTCAGCTTGCGCTGGCCGAGCCCGCGGTCTTCGGTCAGGGCGCGATTGACCAGTTTGCGCAACGCCGCCTCGTCGAGGCTTTTGAGCACGTAGACGCGAGCCCGTGACAACAAGGCGTTATTGAGTTCGAACGAAGGGTTTTCAGTGGTCGCGCCGATGAAAATCAGCGTGCCGTCCTCAACGTAAGGCAGAAACGCATCCTGTTGCGACTTGTTGAAGCGATGCACTTCGTCGACAAACAGAATCGTGCGCTTGCCGTATTGCCCGGCCTGTTGCTTGGCGACTTCCACGGCCTGGCGAATTTCCTTGACCCCGGCCAGCACCGCCGAAACAGTCTCGAAATGTGCATCCGAAACCTTGGCCAACAACCTGGCCAGCGTCGTCTTGCCGACGCCGGGCGGGCCCCAGAAGATCATCGAGTGCAGCGCGCCCTGTTCCAGCGCCTCGCGCAGAGGCTTGCCGTGGGCCAGTACGTGCTCCTGACCGACATACTCATCCAGATTGGTAGCACGCAAACGTGCAGCCAGAGGCTGAGCTATCGGTTCGCGACTGAACAGGTCCATGTCAGGAATAGGCCCTTTTACTCTTGAATGACATCAGCGCCCTTGGGGATCTGGAACTGAAACTTGCTGGCAGCAATCGACTCGTTGGCTTTGACGCCGGTGAACAGAATGTTGGTGCGCTGCCCGACGCTGTCGATCAACTGCATATCATTGATGATGCCGTTGCGAAACGACAGGCGCAGGCTGTCGAACAGCGTGTCCTTGGTCTTGGGCTTGAGCATGAAATCGATCACACCACCAGCTTCTTTCGCGGTGATATCAAAACTTTCGCTGATCTTCGACACGTCACCGGACAGCAGCAATGCCGGGGTCTGCGTCAGGCGCTGATCAAGCTTCTTGATCGTGACCTGCTCAAGATCAGGGTCCCACAGCGAGACCTTCTTGCCGTCGGAAACCATCAGTTGTTCCTGAGGCGCGTCGGTGTGCCAGTTGAACAGGCCTGGGCGCTGCAAGGCCATTTCGCCTGTGGTTTCCTGCAACTGCGTACCGCCACCGTCCAGCGTCAACTGCGAGAAGCGTGCGGTCAGCGTCTGGGATTTTTCCAGCAGTTGGGTCAGACGTGCCACGTCCTTGCCGTCAGCATGAGCCGGGATGACGGAGAAGGTCAGTGCGGTGGCCAACAGCATGCGGATAAGACGCATGGGATTCCTCTTTGAAGTCGATGATGATGCGACAGCGCGCCGTGCACGCTGTCGATGCAAACCGGGGTGGTAAAACTCAGTCGCGCACTGGCCCGGGGGCCAGGACTTCACGCGAGCCGTTGGTGTTCATGGAGGTCACAACGCCTGCCATTTCCATCGCTTCGATCATGCGCGCGGCACGGTTGTAACCAATCTTGAGTTTGCGCTGCACGGCAGAAATCGATGCACGACGGCTTTCGAGGACGAATTTCACGGCTTCATCGTAAAGGGCATCGCTTTCGCTGTCTTCACCGCCCTCACTGCTGCCGCCATCAAAGCCGCTGCCGGGCTCTTCCACACCGGCGAGAATATCGTCGTTGTAGTCAGGAGAGCCACGCAGCTTCCATGCTTCCACCACACGGTGCACTTCTTCGTCGGAAACGAATGCACCGTGGACGCGAATTGGCAGACTGGTGCCCGGTGGCATGTAGAGCATGTCACCGTGACCCAGCAATTGCTCGGCGCCACCCTGATCGATGATGGTGCGGGAGTCGATCTTGCTCGACACCTGAAACGCCATGCGCGTCGGGATGTTGGCTTTGATCAGACCGGTAATCACGTCAACCGAAGGACGCTGGGTAGCCAGAATCAGGTGGATACCGGCCGCACGAGCCTTCTGCGCAATACGCGCAATAAGCTCTTCGACCTTCTTGCCGACGATCATCATCATGTCGGCAAATTCGTCCACCACCACCACGATGGTCGGCAGCTTGGTCAGCAGCGGCGCTTCGTCGTGGATGCTTTCGCGCTTGTACAGCGGGTCGGCCAGCGGCTCTCCGGCATCCTGCGCTTCCTTGACCTTCTGGTTGAAGCCCGACAGGTTACGCACGCCCATCTTCGCCATCAGCTTGTAGCGGCGCTCCATCTCGGCAACGCTCCAGCGCAGGGCGTTGGCAGCGTCCTTCATGTCGGTCACCACCGGACACAACAAATGTGGAATGCCTTCGTAGATGGACAGCTCGAGCATTTTCGGGTCGATCATGATCAGCTTGGCATCTTCCGGGCCGGACTTGAACAGGATCGACAGGATCATCGCGTTCACACCCACCGACTTACCGGAACCGGTCGTACCGGCCACCAACAGGTGAGGCATTTTTGCCAGATCGGTAATCACCGGCTTGCCGCCGATGTCGTGGCCCAGCGCGAGGGTCACAGGCGACTTGGCGTTATCGTATTCGGGGGTCGACAGTACCTCGGAGAACCGCACGATCTGGCGGTCTTCGTTGGGAATTTCGATACCCACGGTGGTCTTGCCCGGAATCACCTCGACCACACGCACGCTGGTCACGGCGAGCGAACGTGCAAGGTCCTTGGCCAGGTTGGAGATACGGCTGACCTTTACGCCAGCGGCCGGCTGAATCTCGTAACGGGTGATGACCGGGCCTGGATGAATCGAATCCACCGAGACCTCGACACCGAACTCCTTGAGCTTGATTTCCAGCAGATGACCGACCGCCGCCAGAGACTCCGGCGAATAGTTGAGCTGCTTCTTTTCCGCCGGATCAAGGATCGAGATCGGCGGCAAGGTGCCTTCGACGGCGCTGTCAACGAACAACGGGGCCTGTTTTTCCTTCAGGACGCGCTTGCTTGGCTCTGCCGGCTTCGAAGGTGCTGGGGCGATGACCGCAGGCACGTGTTTTTCGCGCTCGGTCATGTGCTTGCTCAGCGACACTTCGCGCTCGATGATGCGCTCTCGGGCCTTGGCCTGCTCGCGACGGTCCGGGGCGACAGGCGCCACGACATCGTTCACGCGCATATCGACCTCGCGCAACTGCGCAACCATCTGCTTGCGCTCGGCACGGGCAGTCCACCAACGGTTCGCCGCGCCCTGAAACAACTCGAACAGGTCCAGGGTGATCTTGCCGGTGACGTCCATCACCTTGAACCACGACAGATCGGTAAACACTGTCAGGCCGAACAGGAACAGGGCAATGAACAGCAAGGTACTGCCCTGGATGTTCAGCGCCCTCTTGGCCAGATCGCCCAACACTTCGCCCAGCACACCGCCCGCCGAGCCCGGAAAACCCGCCGAGAAGTGGAAATGAATGTGTGCCAGCGCAGCACCCGCCAGTATCAGGAAGACCAGCCCGATCAGGCGCCACGAGAACAGCCAGCCGCTCCACTGCCAGGGTTCATGACGATGACGAAACACCTGCCAGGTCTTGATCGCCAGCAGCAACGGAAATATGTAGGCGAAATAGCCCAGAATCATGAACAGGATGTCGGCACAGAACGCACCGGCCCACCCTGCGGCGTTCTGAACCTGCCCGGCATTGCTGCTGGTATGGCTCCAGCCAGGGTCGCTCTGGTCGTAGGTCAGCAAGGCCATCATCAGGTACAGGCACAGTGCGCCAAAGGCGATCAGGGCCCCTTCCTTGAGCCGGTAGTGCAATTGCTGCCGCCATAGCGGAACAGCGCTGGGTGCTGGGGTGGATTTCTTCAAAACGCTTTAATTCCTGCGCTGGAGCGCGAACATCTCGTTGATTGACCAGTAACGGCTGTCGGACGGCACTGACTGCCCCCGTGTGGACAGGGATGACAGACACCGGGAAACCCGTTGGACAGACGCTTGAATGATAATACCCAAAGCAGGCATTGTACGGCTTTACACACAGCGGGGTCTGTACGAAAACGCGCCAGACCGGGCTCAGACACCTCTGCAACGCCGGAAAGACCAGACATGCCTGCGTATTCGCTGATAACGTCCAATTTGAGCATGCATTCCGTTTTGTGACAAAGGCTTATGACGTGTTTCTGGCAACTACTCGCAACTTTTCAGGCCGGGCCATCGCCGCCATGCGGGCGCATTACCGCAAGTACAAGGTACGCGCCATAATGACAACCGCTTGTGACCACGCCCGCCGTACAGAGTTGCATCTTCAGGCCTGTGCGCCCTCCCCTTCCGCAAAGTCGTGATGCCATGCTGACCTGGTTAAACCGCAACAACCTGGATTTCCCCCCATTGGAGAAAGCCCTTCGTGAACCCGACGGGCTGCTGGCAGCCGGTGGAGACTTGTCGGCCGACCGCCTGATCAAGGCCTATCGGCATGGCTGCTTTCCGTGGTTCCAGGAGGGCCAGCCCATCCTGTGGTGGTCACCTGATCCGCGCACCGTGCTGTTGCCCGAAGAGCTGCACATCTCGCGCAGCCTCGGCAAGGTACTGCGCCAGTCTCGTTATCGCGTGACCTTCGACACGGACTTTGCCCGCGTGATCAAGGCCTGCGCGGCGCCTCGCAGTTACGCCAATGAAACCTGGATCACCGGCTCGATGCAGGACGCCTACCTGGAGCTGCACCGCCGCGGCCATGCGCACAGCGTCGAAGTCTGGGATCAGGAAGAGTTGGTCGGCGGGCTTTACGGCCTGGCGATGGGTCAGCTGTTTTTCGGAGAGTCGATGTTCAGTCGCGCAGACAACGCCTCCAAAGTCGGCTTTGCCACGTTGGTAGAGCACTTGACCGACTGGGGTTTTGTACTGATCGACTGCCAGATGCCTACTCAACACCTGCACAGCTTTGGCGCACGCTCGATTCCTCGCCAGACTTTTGCCGATTACCTGGCCCGCCATCTGGACCAGCCGACCGACGCCGACTGGTTATCTAGGCGAGTTTGACAGGCTGGCATACACTCATCGGTATGGATTTACCTTTTAAGCGGCGATTAGGCGGCGATCATGACAGAGCTGGCAAGGCTGAAGTTTTATGCCACTCAACCCCACACCTGCAGTTACCTGCCCGAGGAGCAGGCGACGACCCTGTTCCTGGACCCCAGCCAGCCGATGGATGTACAGGTCTATGCGGACCTGTCGGACATGGGCTTTCGCCGTAGCGGCGATCATCTTTACCGCCCTCACTGCCAGAATTGCAGCGCTTGCGTGCCCGCGCGCATCCCTGTGAACCTGTTCGTACCTGACAGACAGCAAAAGCGCATCCTCAAGCGTAATGCCGACATTCAGGTAAGCAGCGCCAAACCGGTGTTCACTCAGGAGTATTTCGATCTTTACCAGCGCTACATCGAACAGCGCCACGCCGATGGCGACATGTTCCCCCCTAGTCGTGAGCAGTTTTCGACGTTTCTGGTTCGCGATCTGCCGTTTTCGCGCTTTTACGAATTTCGTGTTGACCAACGCCTGCTGGCAGTCGCCGTTACCGACCTGCTGCCCAACGGCCTTTCTGCGGTCTACACCTTCTACGAACCTGACGAAGAGCGCCGCAGCCTGGGCCGCTACGCGATTTTGTGGCAGATCGGCGAAGCCACCCGGCTGCAACTGCAAGCGGTGTACCTGGGCTACTGGATAAAGAACTGCAAAAAGATGAATTACAAGACCCAATATCGCCCCATCGAGCTACTGACCAATCAAAGATGGGTCACTCTGTATTGAACCCCTTGGCTTAAACTGGTTTTTTCGGGCACAATGCACGCCGCTTTTGCCTGGCGCCACTTGCACCGGGCCACTCATTTGTATACCGAGGGCTTTACTGCATGTCGAAAGAAGACAGCTTCGAAATGGAAGGCACTGTCGTCGACACCCTGCCCAACACCATGTTTCGTGTGGAGTTGGAAAACGGGCACGTCGTAACCGCGCATATATCCGGCAAGATGCGCAAGAATTACATCCGTATTCTGACCGGCGACAAGGTGCGTGTAGAACTCACGCCCTATGACCTGAGCAAAGGGCGCATCACCTACCGCGCTCGTTAAACAGGCATCAACGAAAACGCCCGGCATAAGCCGGGCGTTTTTGTTTGCGTGTTTTATCAGTTGTTGCTGCCGACCTGCCCCGCATCAATCAACAATACGGGGCAAGGTTTACGGCGTCAGGCCATTTCTGCCGTGGTTTCGAAATCGAACGTGATCTCGCCATCACGGATGTCGATGTGCACGACGCCGCCATGCTCTGACAACTCGCCAAACAGGATCTCTTCAGCCAACGGCCGTTTGATCTTGTCCTGAATCAGGCGAGCCATCGGGCGTGCGCCCATCGCTGCATCGTAACCGCCCTGCGCCAGCCAGCTTCTTGCCGCCTCGGAGACTTCGAGCAGTACGCGCTTGTCTTCCAGTTGAGCCTGAAGCTCGGTAAGGAACTTGTCCACCACACTCTTGATGACTTCGTGGCTGAGACGACCAAACTGAATGATCGTATCCAGACGGTTGCGGAACTCCGGCGTGAAGCTCTTCTTGATCACTTCCATGGCATCAGACGAGTGGTCCTGATGCGTGAAACCGATCGAAGCCCGCGCCGCGGATTCAGCACCGGCGTTAGTAGTCATGATCACGATCACGTTGCGGAAGTCCGCCTTGCGCCCGTTGTTATCGGTGAGCGTACCGTGGTCCATCACCTGCAACAGCAGGTTGAAGACTTCCGGATGCGCTTTCTCGATTTCATCGAGCAGCAGCACGCAATGCGGCTGCCGGGTAATGGCTTCCGTCAGCAGACCGCCCTGATCGAAACCGACGTAGCCTGGAGGCGCACCGATCAAGCGAGAAACGGTGTGACGCTCCATGTACTCGGACATGTCAAAACGAATCAGCTCGACACCCAAGGCTTTTGCCAGCTGACGAGCAGCTTCGGTCTTGCCGACACCGGTAGGCCCGGCGAACAGGAAGGAACCGACCGGCTTGTCCGGCGACTTGAGCCCTGCGCGCGACAGCTTGATGGCCGTAGACAGCGAATCGATCGCCGCATCCTGACCAAACACTGTCAGTTTGAGATCGCGTTCCAGGTTACGCAGCAGTTCCTTGTCGGAACTGTTGACGTGTTTCGGAGGAATACGAGCGATCTTGGCGACAATGTCTTCAACCTGCGGAACATCGATGCGCTTGACGCGTTTTTCGACCGGCTGCAGACGCTGATAGGCACCCGCTTCGTCAATCACATCAATGGCCTTGTCGGGCATATGACGGTCATTGATGTAGCGCGAGGCGAGCTCAGCGGCGGCGCGCAAGGCTTCATCGCTGTATTCGATGCTGTGATGCTGCTCGAAACGGCTTTTCAGGCCGCGCAGGATTCCGATAGTGTCTTCGACCGAAGGCTCGGACACATCGACTTTCTGGAAGCGACGTGCCAAGGCACGGTCCTTCTCGAAAATCCCGCGAAACTCCTGGAACGTCGTTGAACCGATGCAGCGAATCTCGCCGGAAGACAGCATCGGCTTGAGCAGGTTCGAGGCATCCATCACCCCGCCGGACGCCGCACCGGCACCAATGATCGTGTGGATCTCGTCGATGAACAGGATCGCCTGCGGACGCTTACGCAGCTCATTGAGCAGCGCCTTGAAGCGCTTCTCGAAATCACCACGGTATTTGGTCCCGGCCAGCAAGGCACCCAGGTCAAGCGAATAGACAACGCTGTTGGCAAGCAGGTCAGGCACCTGATTGTCGACGATACGCTTGGCAAGACCCTCGGCAATGGCGGTTTTACCCACCCCGGCCTCTCCGACCAGCAGCGGGTTGTTCTTGCGCCGACGAGCGAGAATCTGCGCCACACGCTCGACTTCGCTTTCGCGGCCGACCAGTGGATCTATGCGCCCCTGACGCGCCAATTCGTTCAGATTGCTGGCATAGGCATCCAGAGGATTGCCTGAGGAAGATGCTTCACCGCCCTCGTCGTCCTGCATATCTTGCTCACCTTCAGAAGAGTGTTCGCCATGCCCTGGAACCTTGGAGATACCGTGGGCAATGTAGTTGACGACATCAATCCGGGCCACACTCTGCTGCTTGAGCAGAAATACGGCCTGGCTTTCCTGCTCACTGAAAATTGCGACCAGCACGTTGGCGCCAGTCACTTCGCGCTTGCCAGAGCTTTGCACGTGGAAGACAGCGCGTTGCAGAACGCGCTGAAAACCCAGCGTCGGTTGAGTCTCGCGGTCCTCGTCGTGGACGGGGATCAGCGGCGTGGTGGAGTCGATGAACTCCTGCAGATCATGCTTGAGTTTATCGAGGTTTGCGCCGCAGGCACGCAGGACAGTGGCTGCAGCCTCATTATCCAATAGAGCCAGCAGGAGATGCTCGACCGTCATGAACTCATGACGCTTCGAACGTGCCTCCTTGAAGGCAAGATTGAGGGTGACTTCGAGCTCACGGTTTAACATAGCTTCACCTCATACCCAAGTGGTCGGCGTTTAACCGTCCTTCTCGATCTCACAGAGTAGCGGATGCTGGCTCTCCCTGGCGTATTGATTGACCTGCGCTGCCTTGGTCTCGGCGATGTCGCGGGTAAACAATCCGCAGACTGCCCGTCCCTCTGTATGGACGGCCAGCATGACTTTGGTGGCCAGCTCACGATTCAGGTTAAAAAACACCTCGAGCACTTCGACGACGAAATCCATCGGGGTGTAGTCATCATTGAACAAAACCACCTTGTACATCGGTGGCGCCTGCAGGGTCGGTTTGGCGTCCTGCACCGCGATGCCTGCCGAGTCGTCCTCGTGTGACTGCGGACCATCCTGATTGAATGTTAGTCGAATCTTGCTGAATGCATGCATGGAAAGAAATGTTCGTTTGAGGGCGGATTGAGCAACTAGTCGCAGTCTGACCGGTTTTTAAATGGACTGCCGCATGACCTTGACTATCAGCTAAACGGTGTTACAAACAATAGAGCCCACATTGGGTAAAAAGGGTCCGCGCAGTCAACCAAAATTTTTCGGTGAGGCGGATTGAAGTGGACGATACTCCTGAGGGAGTCCTTTGCAGAGGGATATGGCGATGCTTAACGGAAAAGTCAAGTGGTTCAACAATGCAAAAGGTTATGGATTCATACTCGAAGACGGCAAGCCTGAAGATGGCAAGCCTAATGAAGACTTGTTCGCTCATTATTCGGCCATCCAGATGGACGGCTACAAAACCCTCAAAGCCGGCCAGTCGGTCAGATTTGAGATCATTCAAGGGCCAAAAGGTTTGCATGCGGTGAATATCCAGTCATCTCTGGTCAAAACAGGCGAACCGGTAAAGAGCGCGCATGCGCATGTACCTGAACACGCACACGCTTGAAGCCTGTCATTCAGAAATAGTATGACATGTGACAGCTGATCCCTGATCGTCGGCTCAGCTGGCAGGATTGCCTACAGTGCGCAATGAGATTATGCCGGACCTTGAAGACGCTGCAGTTTTGCTCTCCTCAAACCGTCGTGACTCCCCAGGGTATCGAATTAGCGGTTATTGCACCGCGGATGCCCCGACCAAAAGCGCGCCACCATCGCTCGAAGTGCGGAACCCGTAACAGAATGTCACTGTTTCTCCCCTCCCTTGAATAACCTGCCATCCAGCGGGCCTGCCTGACGCATGTCGCACCCCTGAATGCATGCCTGCCCATCGGCACCTTCGACCAACGGCGGATATTCATTATTCGATAGCACGCATAGCATTAATGCTTGGTGCCAATGGTTTGATATACTCGCGCCGTGACCGCAGAGTCATAAAGGCTGACCCGTCTGAAACCAGACCCTCAACCTTCTTATGCGTCGGGTCGCTACCTGGCCTGACAGCTTGACGCTCGACTGATGCACCCAACATCACCGCGAATAAACCTCGACCTGGGCTCATGGCCGAACCGTGGGCAAGAGTGCATACCCTGCGCGTATCGAGATTTTGTGCATGCTCAGCAAAACAGAGAGTTAATACGAATGTCCAACCGCTCGAAGATCATCTACACCTTCACCGACGAAGCTCCGGCCCTCGCCACCTACTCGCTGCTGCCTATCATCGAAGCTTTCACAGCCTCCTCCGATATCGACGTGGAAACGCGCGACATCTCTCTGGCGGGCCGTGTTCTTTCCAGCTTCCCGGAGTCGCTTGGCGCCGATCAACAAGTGCCGGATCATCTCGCCGAGCTGGGCAAACTGGCCACCACGCCAGAAGCCAACATCATCAAGCTGCCTAACATCAGCGCTTCGGTCCCACAACTGAAAGCGACCATCAAGGAGCTTCAGGAGCAGGGCTTCAACATCCCCGACTACCCGGAAAACCCTGCCACTGACGCGGAAAAAGAAACCCGCGCGCGTTACGACAAGACCAAGGGCAGCGCTGTAAACCCGGTTCTGCGCGAAGGCAACTCCGATCGTCGTGCCCCACTGTCGGTCAAGAACTACGCGCGCAAGCACCCGCACAAAATGGGCGCCTGGGCTTCCGACTCCAAGGCCCACGTTGCGCACATGAGCAACGGCGACTTCTACGGCAGCGAAAAAGCCGCGCAGATCGAAGCTGACAGCACTGTAAAGATCGAACTGGTCGCTCAGGACGGCACCACCACCGTCCTGAAAGAAAAAACGGCCCTGAAGGCCGGCGAGATCGTCGACTGCTCGGTCATGAGCGCCAAAGCACTGCGCAGCTTCATTGCCGCCGAGATCGAGGACGCCCGCAAGCAAGGCGTTCTGTTCTCGGTGCATTTGAAAGCCACCATGATGAAGATCTCCGACCCGATCATGTTCGGTCAGATCGTCGCCGAGTTCTACAAGGATGCGCTGACCAAGCACGCTGACACGCTGAAACAGATCGGCTTCAGCCTGAACAACGGCATCGGTGACCTTTACGAGCGCATCAGCGCCCTGCCTGCCGAGAAACAGGCGGAAATCAAGGCTGACATCGAAGCGGTCTACGCGGTTCGTCCACAGCTGGCGATGGTCAACTCCGACAAGGGCATCACCAACCTGCACGTACCGAGCGACGTGATCGTCGACGCATCGATGCCGGCCATGATCCGTGACTCGGGCAAGATGTGGGGCACAGACGGCCAACTGCACGATGCCAAAGCAGTGATCCCGGATCGTTGCTACGCCACCATCTATCAAGCCGTCATCGAAGACTGCAAGAAAAATGGCGCTTTCGACCCTACCACCATGGGCAGCGTACCGAACGTTGGCCTGATGGCGCAGAAAGCCGAAGAATACGGCTCCCACGACAAGACTTTCCACATCCAGACCAATGGTGTGGTTCGTGTGACCGACGGCCAAGGCAACCTGCTGATGGAACAGAACGTCGAAGCGGGCGATATCTGGCGCATGTGCCAGGCCAAAGACGCGCCGATCCAGGACTGGGTCAAACTGGCGGTCAACCGCGCTCGCGCCAGCAACACGCCGGCCATCTTCTGGCTGGACGCTTCCCGCGCCCACGACAGCGTGATGATCGAGAAAGTCCGCAAGTACCTGGGCGACCACGATACGTCGGGCCTGGACATCCAGATTCTTTCGCCAGTCGACGCCATGAAGCTGACCCTGGAGCGCACTCGCGCCGGTAAGGACACCATTTCGGTGACCGGTAACGTGCTGCGCGACTACCTCACCGACCTGTTCCCGATCATGGAACTGGGCACCAGCGCGAAGATGCTGTCGATCGTTCCGCTGATGAACGGTGGCGGCCTGTTCGAAACCGGCGCCGGCGGTTCGGCTCCCAAGCATGTTCAGCAGTTCGTTGAAGAAAACTTCCTGCGCTGGGATTCGCTGGGCGAGTTCCTGGCCCTGGCGGCCTCGCTGGAGCACCTGGGTAACGCGTATAACAACCCGAAAGCACTGGTTCTGTCCAAAACCCTCGACCAGGCCACTGGCGAGTTCCTGGATCGCAACAAGTCGCCTTCGCGCAAGGTCGGCGGTATCGACAACCGCGGCAGCCATTTCTACCTGACCCTGTTCTGGGCTCAGGCACTGGCTGCTCAGAATGACGACGCAGACCTCAAAGCGCAGTTCACGCCTCTGGCCAAGACCCTGACCGACAACGAAGAAAAAATCGTTGCCGAGCTGAATGCCGTTCAAGGAAAGCCAGTGGACATTGGCGGTTACTATTTCGCCAACCCGGAAGTGACCAGCAAAGCCATGCGCCCTAGCGCAACGCTCAACGCAGCTATCGATGCGTTGAAAGCGTAAACGGCAAACCGGCGCGACGCTTTACCTCGTTGCCCAACCAAAAGCCCCGGCCTGCGTGTCGGGGCTTTTGCATTCAAGCGCTTGAAACACCGGCACCCCATAGACTGCAAGCAGAGGATCAACCCATGACCTGGCAAGCCCATGTTACCGTCGCCACCATCGTCGAGGATCAGGGCCGTTTCCTGTTCGTCGAGGAAATGAAAGGCGGCCGCGCCGTACTCAATCAACCTGCCGGGCATCTCGACCCGAATGAGAGCCTGCAATGTGCGGCAGTGCGGGAAACCCTGGAAGAAACCGGCTGGGACGTCGAACTGACCAGCGTGGTGGGTATTTACCTGTACACCGCGCCAAGCAATGGCGTGACCTATCAGCGAATCTGCTTCGCCGCCAAAGCCCTGCGCCACAATTGTGAGTATCAGCTGGACCACGGCATACTCGGCGCGATCTGGCTGACTCGCGACGAGTTGCTGGCCCAACAGGAGCGCTGGCGCAGCGAACTGGTAATGCGCTGCCTCGACGATTACCTCGACGCCGAACATTTCAGTCTCGACCTGCTGCGCGACAAGGCGTGAGACTCGACGCCCTCAGCCTGATAGAATCGCGTCCTTTTACAGGTCAGCCGTTGAACCCCCATGCGTGATCCAGCCCCCTCGAACTCAGAAATGAAGCGCGTCATAGTCGGCATGTCCGGCGGCGTGGACTCTTCCGTTTCCGCCGTACTGCTCATGGAGCAGGGATATCAGGTGGAAGGCTTGTTCATGAAGAACTGGGAAGAAGACGACGGAACGGAATATTGCACCGCCCGCGAAGACCTGGCAGACGCCCAGGCTGTGTGCGACAGGATCGGTATCAAGCTGCACACGGCCAACTTCGCCGCCGAGTACTGGGACAACGTCTTCGAGCACTTCCTCGAAGAGTACAAGGCCGGACGCACGCCAAACCCGGACATCCTCTGCAACCGGGAAATCAAGTTCAAAGCCTTTCTGGACTATGCCCTGATGCTGGGCGCCGATCTGATTGCAACCGGCCACTATGTGCGCCGTCGCGATATCGACGGGCGTACCGAGCTGCTCAAGGGCCTGGATCCGAACAAGGACCAGAGCTACTTCCTGCATGCCGTCGGTGGCGAACAAATCGCCCGGACGCTGTTCCCGGTAGGCGAGCTGGAAAAACCGCAAGTGCGCGCCATTGCCGAGAAACACGGCCTGGCGACGGCCAAGAAGAAGGATTCCACCGGCATCTGCTTCATTGGCGAGCGCCGCTTCACCGATTTTCTGCGCCAATACCTGCCCGCCCAACCCGGCGACATCAAGACCACCGAAGGCGAAGTCATCGGTCGCCACAGTGGCCTGATGTACCACACCATCGGTCAGCGCCAGGGCCTGGGCATTGGCGGCCTCAAGGACGCCAGCGACGACCCGTGGTACGTGCTGGTCAAGGACCTGGACAACAACGAACTGATCGTTGGCCAGGGCAATGATCATCCGTGGCTGTTTTCGCGGGCGCTGGTGTCTTCGGAAATCTACTGGGTCAACCCGATCGACCTGAGCAGCCCGCGCAAACTCACCGCAAAAGTCCGTTATCGCCAGAGCGACCAGCCGTGCATGCTGGAAAAAACCGCTGGCGGCTACCGGGCCACATTCGATGACCCGCAACGCGCTGTAACGCCCGGCCAGTCCGTGGTGTTCTACGATGGCGAAATCTGTCTGGGCGGCGGCGTGATCGAAATTGCCGAACCCTGGACCAGCAAGGACAAGCGTTGATGACCCCGATTCAGGAACAACTGATCGCTCTGGGTGGCGTATTTCAAGCCGCCGTGCTGGTTGATCGGATCGCCAAGACCGGCCAGGTCAGCGAAGCGGCACTGAGCTGCATGCTCGGCAGCCTGCTGGTGGTCGACCCGAAAGACACGCTGGACGTCTACGGCGGTGATGACCTCAATCTGCATGAGGGCTATCGCGCCATGGCCAGCGCTCTGGAGCGCGACCCGGCGACACTGCAGCGCGAGCCGCTGCGCTATGCCCTGTCGATGCTCGGCCTGGAGCGACAACTGGCCAAGCGCGACGACCTGCTCGAAATCATTGGCAAACGCATCCCGGTGATTCAATCGCAGGTCGAACATTTCGGCATCGCTCACGAAAACGTGATCGCCGCGACCGGCGCACTTTACGAAGACACCCTGAGCACCCTGCGCCAGCGTATTCAGGTGCAGGGCGACATGCGCAACCTGCAGCAACCGAACAACGCGTCGAAGATCCGTGCCATTCTGCTGGCAGGTATTCGCTCTGCGCGGCTGTGGCGGCAAGTTGGCGGTCATCGCTGGCAGCTGGTGTTCAGCCGTCGCAAGCTATTGAAAGAACTCTATCCGTTGCTGCACGGCTGATCCGCCGTGCACCAGTAACCCTCACCACCTCAGGCACGACGCGCTCTACGCGAGTCAGCGGACTCCGGTCCTGCTGACTTTTCATGTATGATGTGCGCCCTTTTCGTTGCCAGACTGTCCGAGAGCATCCCATGCAGCTTTCTTCGCTCACTGCGGTTTCCCCTGTTGACGGCCGCTACGCCGGCAAAACCCAAGCCTTGCGCCCTATTTTCAGCGAATACGGCCTGATCCGTTTCCGCGTGATGGTTGAAGTCCGCTGGCTCCAGCGCCTGGCGGCTCACCCACAGATCACCGAAGTTCCGGCCTTCTCCGCGCAAGCCAATGCCATTCTCAATACTCTGGCTGAAGACTTTTCGGTGGAGCACGCCGAGCGCGTCAAGGAAATCGAGCGCACCACCAACCACGACGTCAAGGCCGTGGAATACCTGCTCAAGGAACAGGCTGCCAAGCTGCCGGAACTGGAGAACGTCAGCGAGTTCATTCACTTTGCCTGCACCAGCGAGGACATCAACAACCTGTCCCATGCTCTGATGCTACGCGAAGGCCGCGACACCGTGATGCTGCCGCTGATGCGCCAGATTGCCGACGCAATCCGCGAACTGGCAATCCGCTTCGCCGACGTGCCGATGCTTTCGCGCACCCACGGCCAGCCAGCCTCCCCAACTACGCTGGGCAAGGAACTGGCCAACGTGGTTTACCGCCTGGAACGCCAGATCACCCAGATCGCCGCAGTGCCTTTGCTGGGCAAGATCAACGGCGCGGTCGGCAACTACAACGCCCACCTTTCTGCCTATGCCGATATCGACTGGGAAGCCAATGCACGCGCCTTCATCGAAGACGAACTGGGCCTGGGCTTCAACCCCTACACCACGCAGATCGAGCCGCACGACTACATTGCCGAGCTGTTCGACGCCGTTGCGCGCTTCAATACCATCCTGATCGACTTCGACCGCGATATCTGGGGTTACATCTCCCTGGGCTATTTCAAGCAGCGCACCATCGCTGGCGAAATCGGTTCGTCGACCATGCCGCACAAGGTCAACCCGATCGACTTCGAAAACTCCGAAGGCAACCTGGGTATCGCCAATGCGCTGTTCCAGCACCTGGCGAGCAAGCTGCCTGTCTCCCGCTGGCAGCGCGACCTGACCGACTCCACCGTGTTGCGTAATCTGGGCGTTGGCTTTGCACACAGCGTGATTGCCTACGAAGCCAGCCTCAAAGGCATCAGCAAGCTGGAATTGAACGAGCAACGCATTGCGGCCGATCTGGACGCCTGCTGGGAAGTGCTGGCCGAACCGATCCAGACCGTAATGCGTCGTTACAACATCGAAAACCCGTATGAAAAATTGAAAGAACTGACACGCGGCAAGGGCATCGGCCCTGAAGCACTGCAAACTTTCATTGACGGTCTGGATATGCCTGCCCAAGCCAAGGCAGAGCTGAAGAAGCTCACGCCAGCCAATTACATCGGCAATGCGGCAGCCCAGGCCAAGCGCATCTGACACGCAAAAAAATTGCACACGCCCGGCTGTGCCGGGCGTTTTCATTTCAAGGGCTTACACATGAATCCTGATATTCCTCTTCAATTTCTGGGCGGCATCAGTGCACGCGTTTTCCTGCGTGACTACTGGCAGAAAAAACCGCTTCTGATCCGTCAGGCCTTGCCGGACTTTCAAAGCCCGATCGATGCAGACGAACTGGCCGGCCTGGCTCTGGAAGAAGAAGTCGAGTCACGCCTGGTCATCGAAAACGGCGAACGCCCCTGGGAGCTGCGTCGCGGCCCGTTCGCCGAAGACGAATTCAGCAAGTTGCCCGAGCGCGACTGGACCCTGCTGGTGCAGGCCGTGGACCAGTTCGTTCCGGAAGTCAGTGAACTGCTGGAAAACTTCCGTTTTCTGCCAAGCTGGCGTATTGACGATGTGATGATCAGCTATGCCGCACCTGGCGGCGGCGTCGGCCCGCATTTTGATAATTACGACGTGTTCCTGCTGCAAGGCCACGGCAAGCGCCATTGGCAGATCGGCCAGATGTGCGATGCCGAAAGCCCGTTGCTGCAGCACGCCGACCTGCGCATCCTTGCCGAATTCGAAAAAACCGAAGAGTGGACGCTGGAACCCGGTGACATGCTTTATCTGCCGCCACGCCTGGCCCATTGCGGCGTCGCTGTTGACGATTGCCTGACCTATTCGGTTGGCTTCCGCGCCCCTGGCGCTGCGGAAGTGCTGACCCACTTCACCGACTTCCTCAGCCAGTTCATTCCAGACGAAGAGCGCTACACCGACGCTGATGCGCAGCCGGTCAGCGATCCGCATCAGATCCAGCACGACGCACTCGACCGCCTCAAAGCGCTGCTGGCCGAGCACATGAGCGACGAACGCCTGCTGCTCACCTGGTTTGGCCAGTTCATGACCGAGCCACGCTACCCGGAACTGGTCACCGGCCCGGAGCTGGAAGAGGCCGACCTGCTCGACAGCCTCGAACAGGGCGCTGTACTGATTCGCAACCCGAGTGCAAGGCTGGCCTGGTCTGAAGTCGACGACGATCTGCTACTGTTTGCCAGTGGTCAGAGCCGTTTGTTGCCGGGCAGCCTGCGTGAGCTGCTGAAACTGATCTGTGCCGCCGACGCATTGCACAGTGAAAACCTCGGCCAATGGTTGGCCGATGACGATGGACGCAATCTGCTTTGCGAACTCGTAAAACAAGGAAGCCTGGGATTCGCCGATGAATAAAGTCACTGTAGCTGTCGCCCAATGGCAGAAGAACAACGCCGATATCCGGCGCATACGCGATTCGGTATTTATTGCCGAGCAGTCCGTGCCACCCGAACTGGAATGGGATGCCGAGGACGCCGGGGCTGTGCACTTTCTCGCATATGAAGGGGAATACGCAGTAGGCACCGCCCGCCTGCTGCCCGATGGTGAAATTGGTCGCCTGTCTGTGCTAAAGGACTGGCGTGGCCTGAAGGTCGGCGAGGCATTGCTCAGCGCGGTGATTCACGAAGCCGAGCAACGCGGGCTCAAGCCGTTGAAGCTCAGCGCTCAGGTGCAGGCTGTCGAGTTTTACCAGCGCTTCGGCTTTACCGTGGTCAGTGACGAGTTTCTCGAAGCCGGTTTACCGCACGTCGAGATGCGCCGCGAAACACCTGAAAACTGAGTATGTAGGCGCTTTTCACGGCACTACATAATGATCGCCCTGCCCTCTTCCGCTCGACGCCGCCAAGGTCGAAACGAAAAACGGCAGGGCTTTTTTGTGGCGGGCCATTCAGCCTGATCCCTTATGGCCGATACAGTGGCTAACTCATGCTTTACGCGCTTACCGCGGAGAATGAACATGTCAATCCGTAACCTGCTTAACATAGTGCTCACCTCAGTACTGATCGCATTCAGCGCTCAGACCCTCGCTGCGACCGAAGTGGTCCCACTCAACTACCGCACCAGCGCTGATCTGCTACCGGTGGCCAAATCTTTTCTGGGTGCCGACGGTTCAGTCAGCGCCTATGGCAATCAGTTGATCGTCAATGCAGATTCGCGCAAGATCGAAGAACTTCGCAGCCTGATATCGCAACTGGATACCGCGCCAAAGCGCTTGCTGATCAGCGTCGACACCAGCGAAAACGCCACGAGCAGCAGCAATGGCTCACGCGTTATCGATTACGGCACCGCGAGCCGCGACGGCGGCGGCGTGCAGCAGGTTCAGACCAGCGAAGGTACGCCGGCATTGATTCAGGTCGGACAGAGCGTCCCGCTGACGTCTTCGTCCACAGACTCCTACGGCTACTCACAGAGCAACACTGAATACCGCAATGTCACCCAAGGGTTCTATGTCACGGCCAGCGTGACCGGCGACACCGTTCACCTGACCATCAGCACCAACCATGACCGCATGAGCCAGGAACGCCCTGACGCCATCAAGGTGCAAAGTACCGACAGCCAGGTGAGCGGCCGTCTCGGCGAGTGGATCACACTGGCGAGCAATAGCGATCAATCCGCTGCCGATCAGAGAGGCTTTGCCCAACGCTATTCGACTCAGGGTCGCAGCGACATGATTTTGCGCGTGAAGGTCGAAAGCCTCGAATAGCCTGGACTGGCACGAAAGCCAGTACCTTCGGGACTTTTAGTGACTCACCAGTCTTGCCCTACAATTATGTAGTGAAAGTAAAAAAGCACTACAAAACGTTTGACGCCCCCTACCCCCCGATGCATGATTGCCTCGCTCCCGCTGATCGAAGGCTTCGCAAAAACCCTTCGATCGTCGCTCTCTGAGCAGCGAGCAGCCATCTACAGTGCCTTCGGTAAACGAGGCTTTTTGGCGGAGCAGGACTTCTGATCAAGACCTACTTCTTGGGGTATCCAAATGGCACTGACACGCGAACAACAAATAGCGGCTCTCGAAAAAGACTGGGCCGAAAATCCGCGCTGGAAAAACGTCACCCGTACCTACTCTGCAGCCGATGTAGTCCGCTTGCGTGGCTCGGTTCAACCCGAGCACACCTTCGCAAGACTGGGTGCGGACAAACTGTGGAATCTGGTGACCCAAGGTGCCAGGCCCTCTTTTCGACCGGACAAGGACTTCGTCAACTGCATGGGCGCTCTGACCGGCGGTCAGGCCGTGCAGCAGGTCAAGGCCGGCATTCAGGCGATTTACCTTTCCGGCTGGCAAGTGGCTGCCGACAACAACTCTGCCGAATCCATGTACCCGGATCAGTCGCTGTACCCGGTCGACTCGGTGCCGACGGTGGTCAAGCGCATCAACAACTCATTCCGACGTGCTGACCAGATTCAATGGAAAGCCGGTAAAACGCCGGGCGACGAAGGCTACATCGACTACTTCGCACCCATCGTGGCGGATGCCGAGGCAGGCTTTGGTGGCGTGCTGAATGCGTACGAGCTAATGAAAAACATGATCGAGGCCGGTGCAGCGGGTGTGCACTTCGAAGATCAGTTGGCCTCGGTTAAGAAATGCGGGCACATGGGTGGCAAGGTGCTAGTTCCGACTCAGGAGGCGATCCAGAAACTGGTGGCTGCGCGCCTGGCGGCCGACGTCGCCGGTGTGCCCACGATTATTCTGGCGCGCACCGACGCCAACGCCGCCGACCTGCTGACCTCGGACTGCGACCCTTACGACAAGGCGTTCGTGACCGGCGAGCGCACTCACGAGGGCTTCTACAAGGTCCGCGCGGGCCTGGATCAGGCGATTTCTCGCGGCCTGGCCTATGCACCTTATGCCGACCTGATCTGGTGTGAAACCGCCAAACCGGATCTGGACGAGGCGCGTCGCTTCGCTGAAGCGATCAAGAAGGAGTACCCGGATCAGTTGCTCTCCTACAACTGCTCGCCCTCTTTCAACTGGAAGAAAAACCTCGATGACGCGACCATCGCCAAGTTTCAGCGCGAGCTTTCGGCCATGGGTTACAAGCACCAGTTCATCACCCTGGCAGGCATCCACAACATGTGGCACAGCATGTTCAACCTGGCGCATGACTACGCCCGCAACGACATGACGGCGTACGTGAAGCTACAGGAACAGGAGTTCGCCGACGCGGCCAAAGGCTACACCTTTGTGGCCCACCAGCAGGAGGTGGGCACCGGCTATTTCGATGACATGACCACCGTGATCCAGGGCGGCGTGTCATCGGTCACCGCGCTGACTGGCTCCACAGAAGAAGAGCAATTCCACTGACACACCGCGCAATGCGTTGAAAAAACAGACCGTCCGTAAGGACGGTCTGTTTTTTGTGTCGGATATTGCCTGTATTGATTTCAGACAACCCGAAGTTCGCGTCCGGATGCTACAAATGACACATGATTAAACGGTCGTCACTTGTAACGCAGCCTGTAACTAGGACCCCACCCTCCCGTGACGAACTATTAAAGGCGCTCAAATGATATCAATTATCATTCAAATTACCTTTAGGCCCTTTTCGTGCTCCAGAAACATAATTAACGAAAACCCTGCTAATGCCCGCCCCACAGGCTCTGCAGAGGCTTGAAGGGCCCACCTGCGATTAATTCCTTGAATAAATTTGATGTAGAAAATTTACTTGCCAACTGTTTGCACATAAAATCAATTCGTTGACCGCACTGCGACATTTCGTCACTGCCTCGACTCTTTATCAAGCACAGAGACCTTTGCTCTCTAATAAGGACTGCCAGCATGCCCGAATCGACAGGTCTGATTGCCCATAATTGGGGCTTCGCCATTTTCCTTTTGGGTGTTGTCGGCCTCTGCGCCTTCATGCTCGGCCTGTCCAGCCTGCTCGGCAGCAAGGCCTGGGGCCGCAGCAAGAACGAACCTTTCGAATCCGGCATGCTGCCTACCGGCAGTGCGCGTCTGCGGCTCTCCGCAAAATTCTATCTGGTCGCGATGCTTTTCGTGATCTTTGACATCGAAGCCCTTTTTCTCTTTGCCTGGTCTGTGTCCGTCCGCGAAAGCGGCTGGACCGGATTCGTCGAAGCTCTCGTTTTCATAGCAATTCTGTTGGCAGGTCTTGTCTACCTATGGCGGGTTGGCGCTCTTGACTGGGCTCCTGAAGGTCGCCGTAATCGGCAAGCGAAGCTGAAACAATGAGGCTTTGGCGATGCAATATAATCTCACCAGGATCGACCCGGACGCTCCTAACGAGCAGTACCCCATCGGCAAGCGGGAAACCGTTTCCGATCCGTTAGAAGACCAAGTCCACAAAAACATCTACATGGGCAAGCTGGAAGACGTGCTGAACGGTGCGGTCAACTGGGGGCGTAAAAACTCTCTGTGGCCCTACAACTTCGGTCTGTCGTGCTGCTATGTGGAAATGACCACCGCCTTCACGGCGCCCCATGACATCGCACGCTTTGGTGCCGAAGTCATCCGGGCATCGCCACGGCAGGCGGACTTTATGGTTATTGCCGGTACCTGCTTCATCAAGATGGCGCCGATCATCCAGCGTCTCTACGAGCAAATGCTCGAACCCAAGTGGGTCATTTCCATGGGTTCGTGTGCCAACTCCGGTGGCATGTACGACATCTACTCAGTGGTCCAGGGGGTGGATAAATTCCTTCCCGTGGATGTCTACGTGCCCGGCTGCCCGCCCCGCCCCGAAGCTTTTCTGCAAGGCCTGATGCTGCTGCAGGAATCCATCGGCAAGGAGCGTCGCCCTCTTTCCTGGGTCGTCGGTGATCAAGGCGTATACCGCGCCGAGATGCCATCGCAAAAGGAACAGCGCCGCGAACAGCGTATTCAGGTGACCAACCTGCGCAGCCCCGACGAAGTCTGATACAGCCCGTTCTTCTTATAAAAAAGACAGGAACCGGGGTTGATTCTGTACGTTGACCGAAGTGATTGAGACCTATGACTGCAGACAACGCTCTGTACATCCCGCCTTACAAGGCTGACGACCAAGATGTCGTCGTTGAACTGAATAACCGTTTTGGCGCCGAGGCCTTCACTGCCCAGCCGACGCGCACCGGCATGCCTGTGCTGTGGGTCGAGCGCGCCCGACTGTTCGAAATCCTGACGTTCCTGCGTAACGTGCCAAAGCCTTACTCCATGCTCTACGACCTGCATGGCGTTGACGAGCGTTTGCGCACTAATCGCCGGGGCCTGCCGGGTGCCGACTTCACCGTTTTCTATCACCTGCTGTCGATCGAGCGAAACAGCGACGTGATGATCAAGGTGGCGCTGTCCGAAAGCGACCTGAGCGTGCCGACCATCACCAGCATCTGGCCGAATGCCAACTGGTACGAGCGCGAAGTCTGGGACATGTTCGGTATCGACTTCCCGGGCCACCCGCACCTGAGCCGCATCATGATGCCGCCTACCTGGGAAGGTCACCCGCTGCGCAAGGACTTCCCTGCCCGCGCAACCGAGTTCAACCCTTACAGCCTGACCCTCGCCAAACAGCAACTGGAAGAAGAAGCCGCGCGCTTCCGCCCGGAAGACTGGGGCATGAAGCGCTCCGGCCAGAACGAGGACTATATGTTCCTCAACCTGGGGCCGAACCACCCTTCTGCTCACGGTGCATTCCGCATCATCCTGCAACTGGACGGCGAAGAAATCGTCGACTGCGTTCCGGACATTGGTTACCACCACCGTGGTGCCGAGAAAATGGCCGAGCGTCAGTCCTGGCACAGCTTCATCCCGTACACCGACCGTATCGATTACCTCGGCGGCGTGATGAACAACCTGCCGTACGTGCTCTCGGTCGAAAAGCTGGCGGGCATCAAGGTGCCAGAGAAAGTCGACGTCATCCGCATCATGATGGCCGAGTTCTTCCGTATCACCAGCCACCTGCTGTTCCTGGGCACCTACATTCAGGACGTTGGCGCCATGACGCCGGTGTTCTTCACGTTCACCGACCGCCAGAAAGCCTACACCGTGATCGAGGCCATCACCGGCTTCCGCCTGCATCCGGCCTGGTATCGCATCGGCGGGGTTGCTCACGACCTGCCACGCGGCTGGGAAAAACTGGTCAAGGACTTCGTCGACTGGCTGCCAAAGCGCCTCGACGAATACACCAAGGCCGCCCTGCAGAACAGCATTCTCAAAGGCCGTACCGTCGGCGTCGCTGCCTACAACACCAAAGAGGCCCTGGAATGGGGCGTCACCGGTGCTGGCCTGCGTTCCACCGGCTGCGACTTCGACCTGCGCAAGGCCCGTCCTTACTCGGGCTACGAGAATTTCGAGTTCGAAGTCCCGCTGGCCGCGAACGGCGATGCCTATGACCGCTGCATGGTCCGCGTCGAGGAGATGCGCCAGAGCATCAAGATCATCGACCAGTGCATGCGCAACATGCCGGAAGGCCCGTACAAGGCGGATCACCCGCTGACGACCCCGCCGCCGAAAGAGCGCACGCTGCAACACATCGAAACCCTGATCACGCACTTCCTGCAGGTTTCGTGGGGTCCGGTCATGCCGGCTAACGAATCCTTCCAGATGATCGAAGCGACCAAGGGTATCAACAGCTATTACCTGACGAGCGACGGCGGCACCATGAGCTACCGTACCCGGATCCGCACCCCAAGTTTCCCGCACCTGCAGCAGATCCCTTCGGTGATCCAGGGCAGCATGGTCGCGGACTTGATCGCGTATCTGGGTAGTATCGATTTCGTTATGGCCGACGTGGACCGCTAAGCATGAATAGCCCGCTGATTCAGACTGACCGTTTCGTCTTGAGCGAAACCGAGCGCTCGGCCATCGAGCACGAGCTGCACCATTACGAAGACCCGCGTGCGGCGTCCATCGAAGCCCTGAAAATCGTTCAGAAAGAACGTGGCTGGGTACCCGACGGTGCCATCTACGCCATTGGCGATCTGCTGGGCATACCTGCCAGCGACGTCGAAGGCGTTGCCACCTTCTATAGTCAGATCTTCCGCCAACCTGTTGGGCGGCACATCATTCGCGTCTGCAACAGCATGGTGTGCTTCATCGGCGGCCACGAAAACGTGGTGGACGAGATCAAGACCTCACTGGGCATCGGCCTGGGGCAAACCACCGCCGATGGTCGTTTCACGCTGCTGCCGGTCTGCTGCCTGGGCAACTGCGACAAAGCCCCGGCCGTCATGGTCGATGACGACACTTTCGGCGATGTACAGCCTGCTACCGTTGCCAAAATGCTGGAGGGTTACCTATGACCATCACGTCCTTCGGCCCTGCCAACCGCATTGCGCGCACGGCAGAAACCCATCCGCTGACCTGGCGTTTGCGCGATGACGGCGAGCCGGTCTGGCTCGACGAGTACCAGACCAAAGACGGCTATGCGGCGGCGCGCAAGGCGCTGACCCAGCAGGCCCCTGACGATATCGTTCAGTCGGTCAAGGATTCCGGCCTTAAGGGTCGCGGCGGTGCGGGCTTCCCCACCGGCGTGAAGTGGGGCCTGATGCCCAAAGACGAATCCATGAACATCCGCTACCTGCTATGCAACGCGGACGAGATGGAGCCCAACACCTGGAAAGACCGCATGCTGATGGAGCAACTGCCCCATCTGCTGATTGAGGGCATGCTGATCAGTGCCCGCGCCCTGAAAGCCTATCGCGGCTATATCTTCCTGCGTGGCGAATACGTGACGGCAGCGAAGCACTTGAACCGTGCCGTGGCTGAAGCCAAGGCCGCCGGTTTGCTGGGCAAGAACATTCTTGGCACCGGCTTCGATTTCGAGCTGTTCGTGCACACCGGCGCGGGTCGTTACA
Organism: Pseudomonas sp. CFBP2511; assembly: GCF_030209255.1. Lineage (NCBI taxonomy): Bacteria > Pseudomonadati > Pseudomonadota > Gammaproteobacteria > Pseudomonadales > Pseudomonadaceae > Pseudomonas > Pseudomonas sp. CFBP2511. Next base: position 103,318 of record NZ_JARVSI010000020.1, read on the forward strand.
TCTGCGGTGAAGAAACCGCACTGATCAACTCGCTCGAAGGTCGCCGCGCCAACCCCCGCTCCAAGCCGCCCTTCCCTGCTGCGGTAGGCGTGTGGGGCAAGCCGACCTGTGTCAACAACGTCGAAACCCTGTGCAACGTGCCGGCCATCGTCAACAACGGCAACGACTGGTACAAGTCGCTGGCTCGCGAAGGCAGTGAAGATCACGGCACCAAGCTGATGGGCTTCTCCGGCAAGGTGAAAAACCCTGGCCTGTGGGAGCTGCCGTTTGGTGTTCAGGCCCGCGAACTGTTCGAAGACTACGCCGGCGGCATGCGCGACGGCTTCACGCTCAAGTGCTGGCAGCCCGGAGGTGCAGGGACTGGTTTCCTGCTGCCGGAGCATCTGGACGCGCAGATGTACGCAGGCGGTATCGCCAAGGTTGGCACCCGGATGGGCACCGGCCTGGCAATGGCCGTCGACGACTCGGTCAACATGGTATCGCTGCTGCGCAACATGGAAGAGTTCTTCGCTCAGGAGTCCTGTGGCTTCTGCACCCCATGTCGCGATGGCCTGCCATGGAGCGTGAAAATACTGCGTGCCATCGAGAACGGTCACGGCCAGCCGGGTGATATCGAAACCCTGCTCGGCCTGGTCAACTTCCTCGGCCCTGGCAAGACGTTCTGTGCTCATGCACCAGGTGCCGTTGAACCGTTGGGCAGTGCGATCAAGTATTTCCGTTCGGAGTTCGAAGCCGGTATTGCGCCCGCCAGCGCAGCCATGCTTGTTCCGGGTAAAAGTCCGACCGTGGTCGGCGCATAACAAGACACACCGGTCGGCGGCTGTTCGGGCCGCCGTCCTCGTACCTGCTGACGCCCTCGCGGGCTGAACGATACGGGTACTACCGAGATTCCATTAGCCACGCCCGCTGACAACGGGCCAACGAAGACCTTTGAACCATGGCTACTATCCACGTAGACGGCAAAGCGCTCGAAGTCGATGGCGCAGACAACCTGTTACAGGCATGTCTGTCGCTGGGCCTCGACATCCCTTATTTCTGCTGGCACCCCGCCCTTGGCAGCGTTGGCGCGTGTCGCCAATGCGCGGTCAAGCAGTACACCGACGAGAACGACACCCGTGGTCGTATCGTCATGTCCTGCATGACGCCAGCCACCGACAACACCTGGATCTCCATCGAAGATGATGAATCCAAGGCCTTCCGTGCCAGTGTCGTCGAATGGCTGATGACCAACCACCCCCACGACTGCCCGGTCTGTGAGGAAGGCGGTCAATGCCATCTGCAAGACATGACCGTGATGACCGGCCACAACGAGCGCCGTTATCGTTTCACCAAGCGTACCCACCAGAATCAGGAACTGGGGCCGTTCATCGCGCACGAGATGAACCGCTGCATCGCCTGCTATCGCTGCGTGCGCTTCTATAAAGACTACGCGGGCGGCACCGATCTGGGCGTTTACGGCGCGCACGACAACGTGTACTTCGGCCGCGTCGAGGACGGCACGCTGGAAAGCGAGTTTTCCGGCAACCTCACCGAGGTCTGTCCGACCGGTGTGTTTACCGACAAGACTCACTCCGAGCGCTACAACCGCAAATGGGACATGCAGTTTTCGCCGAGCATCTGCCACGGCTGCTCCAGCGGTTGCAACATCAGCCCGGGCGAACGTTACGGTGAACTGCGCCGCATCGAAAACCGCTACAACGGTTCGGTCAACCAGTACTTCCTGTGCGACCGTGGCCGTTTTGGCTATGGCTATGTCAACCGCACCGACCGTCCACGTCAGCCGTTGCTGGTCGACGGTCAGGTCAAACTGAGCCTGGATGAAGCCCTGGACAAGGCCGCAGACCTGTTGCGCGGTCGTAACATTGTCGGCATCGGCTCGCCTCGCGCCAGCCTGGAAAGCAACTACGCACTGCGTGAACTGGTCGGGGCCGAACACTTTTACAGTGGCATCGAGGCCGGTGAGCTGGAACGTGTGCGCCTGATCCTCAAGGTGCTCAACGACAGCCCGCTGCCGATTCCGACCCTGCGTGACATCGAAGATCACGACGCCATTTTCGTGCTCGGCGAAGACCTGACCCAGACCGCCGCGCGCATGGCGCTGGGCTTGCGCCAGGCCGTCAAGGGCAAGGCAGAAGACATGGCGGCGGCGATGAAAGTCCAGCCGTGGCTCGATGCTGCTGTGAAGAACATCGGTCAGCATGAACTGAACCCGCTGTTCATCGCCAGCCTGGCTGAAACCCGACTCGACGACATCGCAGAAGAATGCGTACACGCCGCGCCCGATGACCTCGCGCGCATCGGCTTCGCGGTTGCCCACGCACTGGATGCCAGCGCACCGGCCGTCGAAGGCCTGGACAGCGAGGCGCTGGAACTGGCGCAACGTATTGCCGATGCCCTGCTTGCTGCCAAACGTCCGCTGATCATTTCCGGCAGTTCGCTGGGGTCGACAGCGCTGATCGAAGCGGCGGCAAACATTGCCAAGGCCTTGAAGCTGCGTGACAAGCAAGGCTCTATCAGCCTGATCGTGCCGGAAGCCAACAGCATGGGTCTGGCGATGTTTGGTGGCGATTCCGTCGATGCCGCACTGCAGGCAGTGATTTCCGGCAAAGCCGACGCCATCGTGGTGCTGGAAAACGATCTGTATCGCCGTGTAGACGCCAAAATCGTCGACGCTGCGCTGAGCGCTGCGAAAGTCGTGATTGTCGCCGACCATCAGAAAACCCCAACCAGTGATCGTGCGCATCTGGTTCTACCGGCTGCCAGCTTCGCCGAAGGCGATGGCACGCTGGTCAGCCAGGAAGGCCGCGCCCAACGCTTCTTCCAGGTGTTCGATCCGACCTACCTCGATGCCAGCATTCTGGTTCACGAAGGCTGGCGCTGGCTGCATGCCCTGCGCGCGACTTTGCTGAACAAGCCTGTTGACTGGACGCAACTCGATCACGTCACCGAAGCCTGCGCCGGCAGCACTGCGCAACTGGCCGGTATCGTCAACGCTGCGCCGTCTGCCTCGTTCCGTATCAAGGGCCTGAAACTGGCTCGCGAACCGCTGCGTTATAGCGGCCGTACCGCGATGCGAGCCAACATCAGCGTGCATGAGCCGCGCACCTCGCAAGACATCGACACAGCTTTCTCGTTCTCCATGGAAGGCTACTCGGGCTCGGCCGAGCCTCGTCAACAGGTGCCATTCGCCTGGTCGCCGGGCTGGAACTCGCCGCAGGCCTGGAACAAGTTTCAGGACGAAGTCGGTGGTCATCTGCGTGCCGGCGACCCGGGTACTCGCCTGATCGAAAGCCAAGGCGATGGCCTCTCGTGGTTCTCCAGCGTGCCACGCGCCTTCTCTCCAGAGCGCGGTACCTGGCAGGTCGTGCCGTTCTTCCACCTGTTCGGCAGCGACGAAACCTCGTCCCTGGCCGCGCCGGTTCAGGAACGCATTCCGCAGGCCTATGTCGCAGTGGCCAAATCCGAAGCCGATCGTCTCGGCGTCAACGACGGAGCCCTGCTCTCCTTGAGCATCGGCGGCGAAACGCTGACCTTGCCGTTGCGCATCAGTGAAGAACTGGGCGCGGGCCTTGTAGCATTGCCGGCAGGACTGCCTGGCATTCCGCCAGCACTGTTCGGCAAATCCGTTGACGGTCTGCAGGAGGCAGCGCAATGACCTGGTTTACCCCTGATGTGATCGACGCAATCATTGCAGTGGTCAAGGCCATCGTGGTGTTGCTGGCCGTCGTGGTCTGCGGTGCGCTGTTGAGCTTTGTGGAACGTCGTCTGCTGGGCTGGTGGCAGGACCGTTATGGTCCGAACCGCGTCGGTCCGTTCGGCATGTTCCAGATCGCAGCCGACATGCTGAAGATGTTCTTCAAGGAAGACTGGACCCCACCGTTCGCCGACAAGGTGATCTTCACCCTGGCGCCGGTGGTTGCCATGAGCGCCTTGTTGATCGCCTTTGCGGTCATCCCGATCACCCCGACCTGGGGCGTGGCGGACCTGAACATCGGCCTGCTGTTCTTCTTCGCCATGGCCGGTCTGTCGGTGTATGCCGTACTGTTCGCGGGCTGGTCGAGCAACAACAAGTTTGCCCTGCTGGGCAGCTTGCGCGCCTCGGCGCAAACCGTATCCTACGAAGTGTTCATGGGCCTGGCGCTGATGGGCATTGTGGTTCAGGTCGGCTCGTTCAACATGCGCGACATCGTTGAGTATCAGGCGCAGAACCTGTGGTTCATCATTCCGCAGTTCTTCGGCTTCTGTACCTTCTTCATCGCAGGCGTCGCGGTGACTCACCGTCACCCGTTCGACCAACCGGAAGCCGAGCAGGAACTGGCTGATGGCTACCACATTGAATATGCCGGCATGAAATGGGGCATGTTCTTCGTGGGCGAGTACATCGGGATCATCCTGATCTCGGCGCTGCTGGTCACGCTGTTCTTCGGTGGCTGGCATGGTCCGTTCGATATTCTGCCATCGCTTGCGTTCTTCTGGTTCGCCTTGAAAACCGCGTTCTTCATCATGCTGTTCATTTTGCTGCGCGCTTCCATTCCGCGCCCGCGCTATGACCAGGTCATGGATTTCAGCTGGAAGTTCTGTCTGCCGCTGACCCTGATCAATTTGCTGGTGACTGCTGCGATTGTGTTGTTGAACACACCGGCAGGCTCGGTTCAGTGAGGATTTGACCCATGTTCAAATATATTGGCGACATCGTTAAGGGTACTGGTACCCAGTTGCGCAGCATGGTGATGGTGTTCGGTCACGGCTTCCGCAGACGCGACACCCTGCAATACCCCGAAGAACAGGTCTACCTGCCACCGCGTTACCGTGGCCGTATCGTTCTGACTCGCGACCCTGACGGAGAAGAACGCTGCGTGGCCTGCAACCTGTGCGCCGTGGCCTGCCCGGTGGGTTGTATTTCACTGCAAAAGGCCGAGACAGAGGACGGGCGCTGGTATCCGGACTTTTTCCGTATCAACTTCTCGCGCTGCATTTTCTGTGGCCTGTGCGAAGAAGCCTGCCCGACTACCGCAATCCAGCTTACGCCGGACTTCGAGATGGCCGACTTCAAGCGTCAGGATCTGGTCTACGAGAAGGAAGATCTGCTGATCTCCGGTCCCGGTAAGAACCCTGACTACAACTTCTATCGCGTGGCCGGTATGGCCATCGGCGGCAAGCCCAAGGGCGCCGCACAGAATGAAGCCGAGCCGATCAACGTCAAGAGCTTGCTGCCTTAAGGAAGTAAAGATGGAATTCGCTTTCTACTTCGCATCCGGAATCGCTGTTGTGTCCACCCTGCGGGTGATCACCAACACCAATCCGGTGCATGCCCTGCTCTACCTGATCATTTCGCTGATCGCTGTAGCCATGACCTTTTTCAGCCTCGGCGCGCCATTTGCCGGGGTACTGGAAGTCATCGCCTACGCGGGCGCGATCATGGTCCTGTTCGTCTTCGTGGTCATGATGCTGAACCTGGGCCCGGCCTCGGTTCAGCAGGAGCGCGCCTGGCTCAAACCCGGCATATGGATTGGCCCGGTGATTCTCGGCACGCTGTTGCTGGCCGAGCTGCTGTACGTCCTGTTCGCCAATCCGACCGGCGCTGCCATCGGTCACACCACGGTCGACGCCAAGGCGGTCGGCATCAGCCTGTTCGGGCCTTATCTGCTGGTGGTGGAACTCGCCTCGATGCTGCTGCTCGCTGCAGCCATCACGGCATTCCATCTGGGCCGCAACGAGGCCAAGGAGCCAAGCCAATGAATGCTATCCCTCTTGAACACGGTCTGGCGGTTGCCGGGGTCCTGTTCTGCCTGGGTCTGGTCGGCCTGATGGTGCGCCGCAACATTCTCTTTGTGTTGATGAGCCTGGAAATCATGATGAACGCCGCTGCTCTGGCGTTTGTAGTTGCCGGCAGTCGCTGGGCGCAACCGGATGGGCAGGTCATGTTCATCCTGGTGATCAGCCTTGCGGCAGCCGAGGCCAGTATCGGCCTGGCGATCTTGATGCAACTGTATCGCCGCTTCCACACTCTCGATATCGATGCTGCCAGCGAGATGCGCGGATGAATCTTCTCTTTCTGACTTTCGTATTCCCCCTCATCGGCTTTCTGTTGCTGTCGTTCTCTCGCGGACGCATCTCGGAAAACCTCGCGGCGCTGATTGGCGTCGGCTCTATCGGCCTGTCAGCCATCGTCACGGCCTGGGTCATCTGGCAATTCAATGTAGCGCCGCCAGAAGGTGGTCACTACACCCAAGTGCTGTGGCGCTGGATGGACGTTGATGGCTTCCAGCCCAACTTTGCGCTGTATCTGGACGGTTTGTCCGTCACGATGCTGGGCGTGGTGGTTGGCGTGGGCTTTCTGATCCACCTGTTTGCGTCCTGGTACATGCGCGGCGAGGCCGGTTACTCGCGCTTCTTCGCTTACACCAACCTGTTCATTGCCAGCATGCTGTTCCTTATTCTGGGCGACAACCTGCTGTTCCTGTACTTCGGTTGGGAAGGCGTGGGCCTGTGCAGCTACCTGTTGATCGGTTTCTATTACAGCAACCGCAACAACGGTAACGCAGCACTCAAGGCGTTTATCGTAACGCGAATCGGCGACGTGTTCATGGCCATAGGCCTGTTCATCCTGTTCCAGCAGTTGGGCACACTCAACGTGCAGGAACTGCTGGTCAAGGCACCAGAACACTTCAAGGTCGGCGATTTCTGGATCGTGCTGGCAACGCTGATGCTGCTTGGTGGTGCTGTTGGCAAGTCTGCACAGTTGCCGCTGCAAACCTGGCTGGCAGACGCAATGGCCGGTCCGACCCCGGTTTCGGCACTGATCCACGCAGCAACCATGGTTACCGCGGGCGTCTATCTGATCGCGCGGACTCATGGCCTGTTCGCGCTGGCACCGGACATTCTGCACCTGGTCGGCATCGTGGGCGGCGTCACGCTGGTGCTGGCAGGTTTCGCAGCGCTGGTACAGACCGATATCAAGCGTATCCTCGCCTACTCGACCATGAGCCAGATAGGTTACATGTTCCTGGCGTTGGGCGTCGGTGCCTGGGAAGGCGCGATCTTCCACCTGATGACTCACGCTTTCTTCAAGGCTCTGTTGTTCCTTGCGTCCGGTGCGGTCATCGTTGCCTGCCACCACGAGCAGAACATCTTCAAGATGGGCGGCCTGTGGAAGAAACTGCCTCTGGCCTACGCCAGCTTCATCGTCGGTGGTGCTGCCCTGTCCGCACTGCCGTTGCTGACTGCAGGTTTCTATTCCAAGGACGAGATCCTCTGGGAAGCGTTTGCCAGCGGTAACAACGGCTTGCTGTATGCCGGTCTGGCGGGTGCATTCATGACCTCGCTGTACACCTTCCGCCTGATCTTCATCGCGTTCCACGGTGAAGCCAAAACCGAAGCGCACGCCGGTCACGGTATTGCCCACTGGTTGCCGCTGTCGGTGCTGATCGTGCTGTCGACGTTCATCGGTGCGCTGATCACCCCGCCACTGGCCGGTGTTCTGCCACAAAGCGTGGGCCACGCCGGTGGCGAAGCCAAGCACAGCCTGGAAATAGCCTCGGGTGCCATCGCCCTGGCCGGTATCCTGCTGGCCGCGTTGCTGTTTCTCGGCAAGCGTCGTCTGGCAACGGCTATCGCCAACAGCGGTCCGGGCCGTTTCCTCTCGGCCTGGTGGTTCGCGGCCTGGGGCTTCGACTGGATCTACGACAAGCTTTTCGTCAAACCCTATCTGGCGATCAGTCATGTGCTGCGTAGCGATCCGTTCGACCGCACCATCGGCTTGATCCCACGTCTGGTCAAAGGCGGTCATGACACCATGAGCCGTACCGAGACCGGCCAGCTGCGTTGGTATGCTGCCTCGATCGCCGTGGGTGCCGTTCTGGTACTCGGTGCCGTCGTTCTGGTTGCGGTCTGACATGAACCTTGCGAATTTGCGAAAGGAATTGAGCCCGTCATGATTCTGCCTTGGCTAATCCTGATCCCCTTTATCGGCGGCCTGCTGTGCTGGCTGGGTGAGCGCTTCGGCTCTACCCTGCCACGCTGGATCGCGCTGCTGACAATGACCCTTGAACTGGCCCTCGGCCTGTGGCTGTGGGCTACCGGTAATTTCGGTTACGCGCCGGTGCCTGGTGCCGATCCGACCTGGGCGCTGGAATTTCACCACCCATGGATCACCCGCTTCGGTATCGACGTGCATCTGGCACTCGATGGCCTGTCGCTGTTGATGGTCCTGCTGACCGGCCTGCTCGGCGTGTTGTCGGTGCTGTGTTCGTGGAAGGAAATCCAGCGCAAGGTGGGTTTCTTCCACCTTAACCTGATGTGGATTCTGGGTGGCGTCGTTGGCGTGTTCCTGGCCATCGACCTGTTCATGTTCTTCTTCTTCTGGGAAATGATGCTGGTGCCGATGTATTTCCTCATCGCGCTCTGGGGTCATAGCTCCTCGGACGGCAAAAAGACACGTATCTACGCGGCGACCAAGTTCTTCATCTTCACTCAGGCCAGCGGCCTGATCATGCTGGTGGCGATTCTGGGTCTGGTACTGGTGCACTTTAATCAGACCGGCGTGATCACCTTTGCCTACGCCGACCTGCTGAAGACCAAACTGGCGCCTGGTACTGAATACATCCTGATGCTGGGCTTCTTCATTGCCTTCGCGGTCAAACTGCCGGTCGTACCGCTGCACTCCTGGCTGCCGGATGCGCATGCTCAGGCACCTACTGCCGGCTCCGTTGACCTTGCGGGTATTCTGCTGAAGACCGCTGCCTACGGCCTGCTGCGTTTCGCGTTGCCGTTGTTCCCGAACGCGTCGGCCGAGTTTGCGCCAATTGCGATGGCATTGGGTCTGGTCGGTATCTTCTATGGTGCATTCCTGGCTTTCGCGCAGACCGATATAAAGCGTCTGATTGCGTTCTCCAGCGTGTCGCACATGGGCTTTGTACTGATCGGTATCTACTCCGGCAGCCAGCAAGCGCTGCAAGGCGTGCTGATCCAGATGATTGCTCACGGTCTGTCGGCCGCCGCACTGTTCATCCTCAGCGGCCAGCTCTACGAGCGCCTGCATACCCGTGACATGCGCGAAATGGGCGGCCTGTGGTCACGCATTGCCTACATCCCGGCCATCAGCCTGTTCTTTGCAGCCGCCTCTCTGGGTCTGCCGGGCACCGGCAACTTCGTCGGCGAGTTCCTGATTCTGCTGGGCAGCTTCGCCAGCGCGCCCTGGATCACGGCGATTGCCACCTCCGGTCTGGTGTTCGGTTCTGTCTACTCGCTGATCATGATCCACCGCGCCTACTTCGGCCCGGCAAAGTCCGACGAAGTTCTGAAAGGCATGGACGGACGGGAAATGATCATGGTGCTGGGCCTTGCCGTGTTGCTGGTCGTGTTGGGGGTTTTCCCGCAGCCGTTCCTCGACACTTCGGCAGCGACCATGCACGGCGTGCAGCAATGGCTAGGCACTGCCTTCACTCAACTCGCTTCGGCCCGGTAAGAGCGCTATGGACCTGACGATTCAACACTTTATTGCGCTTGCGCCACTGCTGATTACCAGCCTCACCGTTGTTGTGGTGATGCTGGCGATTGCATGGCGCCGCAATCACTCGCAAACGTTCCTGCTTTCAGTAGCAGGCCTCAACCTGGCTCTTCTGTCGATTTACCCGGCCCTCAAAGTTGCACCGCTGGTGGTGACACCGCTGCTGCACATCGACAACTTTGCCTGCCTGTACATGGCGATCATTCTGGCCTCGACGCTGGCCTGCGTGACCATGGCGCACGCCTACCTGGGTGATGGCAAGGTTGGCTATCCGGGCAACCGCGAAGAGCTTTATCTGCTGATCCTGCTGGCCGCCGCCGGCGGTCTGGTGCTGGTCAGCGCTCAGCATCTGGCTGGCCTGTTCATTGGCCTGGAGTTGCTGTCGGTGCCGGTCTACGGGCTGGTGGCTTATGCTTTCTTCAACAAGCGCTCTCTGGAAGGCGGCATCAAATACATGGTGCTGTCGGCCGCTGGCTCGGCATTTCTGCTGTTCGGCATGGCGTTGTTGTACGCAGAAGCAGGTTCTCTGAGCTTTGAGGGCATCGGCAAGGCCATCGCTGCTACCGGCATGCCAAGCCCGATCGCCACGGTCGGTCTGGGCATGATGGTTGTCGGCCTCGCCTTCAAATTGTCGCTGGTGCCGTTCCACCTGTGGACGCCAGACGTCTACGAAGGCGCCCCTGCTCCGGTCGCAGCGTTCCTGGCCACTGCGAGCAAGGTGGCCGTGTTTGCTGTACTGGTGCGTCTGTTCCAGATTTCTCCGGCGGCCAGCAGTGGTGTATTGCACGACGTGCTGGCGGTGATTGCCGTGGCATCGATTCTGGTCGGCAACCTGCTGGCGCTGACCCAGACCAACCTCAAGCGTCTGCTGGGTTATTCGTCCATTGCACACTTCGGTTACCTGATGATTGCGCTGGTGGCCAGCAAAGGCATGGCAGTCGAGGCGATTGGCGTCTATCTGGCGACCTACGTGCTGACCTCGCTGGGCAGCTTCGGCGTGATTACCATGATGTCTTCGCCTTACAGCGGACGTGATGCCGATGCGATGTTCGAATACCGCGGGCTGTTCTGGCGTCGTCCGTACCTGACCGCAGTCATGACCCTGATGATGCTGTCGCTGGCCGGTATTCCGCTCACTGCAGGCTTCATCGGCAAGTTCTACATCATTGCCACCGGCGTTGAATCACAACTGTGGTGGCTGATCGGAGCCCTGGTGATCGGCAGCGCCATTGGCGTCTTCTACTACCTGCGCGTCATGGTCACCATGTACCTGGTCGACAACAAGTTGCCGCGTCACGACGCAGCGATCAACTGGGCACAGCGCACTGGCGGCGTCATGCTGCTGGCGGTCGCGATCCTCACCTTCGTACTGGGTGTGTATCCACAACCGCTGCTCGATCTGGTGGTCAATGCCGGTCTGCACGCAGCAGGCTGATCATCCAGAAACAAAAAACCCTGCCATTGAGCAGGGTTTTTTTTGCCTCTGGAAAACTAGCCCGGCAGCTTCACCGGTTTCTTGGCGCCGCTGAACAATCCCCAACTGGAAATGAACAGTGCAGCGATCAGAGGGCCGATCACAAAGCCGTTCAGGCCAAAGACCGACATGCCGCCCAAGGTGGAAATGAGGATCAGATAGTCCGGCATCTTGGTGTCCTTGCCGACCAGAATCGGACGCAGCACGTTATCCACCAGGCCGATCACGAACACCCCGAACAATCCCAGTACCACGCCCTGCCAGATCATGCCGCTGAGCAGGAAGTAAAGAGCCACCGGCGCCCAGACAATCCCTGCACCGACTGCCGGCAACAGGGACAGGAAAGCCATGATCACCGCCCAGAGCAAGGCACTTGGAATATCCAGCGCCCAGAAGATGAAGCCGCCCAGCGCACCTTGCGTCACGGCAACCACTACGTTGCCTTTGACGGTGGCCCGCACCACTCGGGTGAACTTGAGCTGAAGACGACGCTTCTGCTGCTCGCCCAACGGGAAAGCAGTACGGATCTTGCGCACCAGCTCCTGCCCATCGCGCAGGAAGAAGTACAGCAGGTACAGCATGATGAACACGCTCACCACGAAATCGAACGTACCCTGCCCGAAGCTGAACGCTTGAGTTGCCAGGTACTGGCTGCCCTGCATGGCCCCTTTGGTGATCTTGTCGCGCAGACCTTCAAGGTCACCCATGCCCAAGCGGTCAAGCAACGCCTGAATGGAGTGTGGCAACAGGTTCTTGAACTCGGCCAGATAACCAGCGATGTCCAGTTGCCCGGTTTCGACGTTCTTGTACAGCGTGGTGCCTTCCTGGACCAGTAACGCACTGATGACGATCACCGGCAGAATCGCGATGACCAGACAGATCGTCAGGGTGCACAGCGAGGTGAGATTGCGTGGCCAGTTGAACTTGATCTGCAACCTGCGCTGCACCGGCGCAAAGATGATTCCAAGGATGACTGCCCAGAACACTGCGCCGTAAAACGGCAACAGAATCCATATGAAGGCGATGCTCACCAGCACTAAAAGCAGAATGAGGGTTTTGTATTGCAACGTGGTTTCGTTCATGTCCTGTCCATGTCAGTAGACCGCGCATCGCGCCCGGTCTAGAGCTTAGTCAGCACATCAACGTGCGAGTGCCATCCGATGAAGGCAATGTGACGGCATCTGCAAAAAAGGGGCAGAAATGCTTTGCGCCCCAGTCAAAACCGCGTCAAACGCGGAACTGTCCGACCAGCCGGTCAAGGCGCGAGCCCAGTTCGGCAAGACTGCGCGAGGTCTGCGCGCTCTGCCGGGTTTCATCGGCCACACTTTCGACTGCGCCGGCGATCTGATGAACGCTGCGATTGATTTCTTCGGCTACCGCAGTCTGCTCTTCGGCTGCGCTGGCAATCTGGGCGTTCATGGCATTGATCGTCGCGATCAACTCGCCAATGGTCCCCAGCGAAGTGCCCGCCTCGTTGGCTTGCGCGGAGGTGCCGTCACCCGCTTCGCTGGAACGGCGCATTGCGCTGACCGCTTCCTGAGTGCCCTGTTGCAAGCGATCGATCATGCCCTGGATTTCCTGGGTGCTCTGCTGGGTCCGGCTGGCCAGCGCCCTCACCTCATCGGCAACCACGGCAAACCCGCGACCGGCTTCGCCCGCCCTGGCGGCCTCAATGGCCGCGTTGAGTGCAAGCAGATTGGTCTGTTCGGCAATCGAGCGAATGACGCCCAGTACGCTGACGATAGAAGAAACGTCTTTTTGCAGCACATCAAGTGACGAGCCGCTTTTGCGAATATCGTCCACCAGCGCATGGATCTGCTTGATGCTGCCATCGACCACGCGCTTGGCGGCACGTCCCTGCTCATCGGTCTGTTGAGCGGCTACCGAAGCGCCTTGAGCGCTCTTGGCAACTTCCTGGGCAGCAGCCGACATCTCGTTGATCGCGGTCGCCACCTGATCGGTTTCGTGGCGCTGGCGGTCCATGGCGGTTTCCGAGCGTTGCGCCTGCGCCGAGACCTCACCCACCAGACCGTTTAGTTGCCCGGTCATCTCGGTTATCTGGCGCACCATGCCATGAATCTTGTCGACGAAGCGGTTGAACGAACCGGCCAGATCGCCCAACTCGTCGTTACTGCTAATGGCCAGACGTCGGGTGAGGTCACCCTCACCTGCGGCGATGTCATCCAGATTGTTTTTCATCAAACCGAGCGGCCGTAGCAAAGTACCGGTCAGCAACATCCCTATGATGCCAATGACGACCAGCACCAGCGCGGTGATCCCCAGAATGCTGTAGAGCATCTCTTGCAGGCGTGCTTCAACGTTCTGCCTGACTGCGGCAACCTGAGCATCAATGCCGTCGAGATTGACGGCAGAACCGATGACCAGGTCCCATTTAGGCAGGTAATCGGTGTAACCGATCTTGGGCACAGGTTCGGTCTTGCCCGGCAAAGCCGAGGAATACATCACGTAGTGAGTGCCGGCCTTACCGACTGCGACCAACTCACGGTTGATATAAACCCCGTTCGCATCCCGAGCATCGACGAAGCTTTTACCCAGGCCATCAGGACTGGTGCTTCGAAAGATGCGCACGACCTGTGAGTCGTAGCCGAAGAGGTAACCGTCCTTGCCGTAACTGACAGCAGAGAGCAGCTTGATGGCGTTGGCACGCGCCGCTTCATCGCCGGGCGCTGCTGCATCGTAGAGTGGCTTGATAGCGGTCATGGCAATTGCGACGTAGTTCTGCAGAGTTGCCTTGGCCTCGGACAGCAGCCGCTCTCGTGTATCGCTGACCTCACGCTCGGTCTGCTTGTGCAACATGAATACCGTCGTGGCGCTGATCACCAGCGCAAACACCAGAACCGGCAGGACTGCCAGTGACAAAACCTTGGCTTTCAGACTCAGACGCATAGGATTGGCCTTGTGGTTATTTTTATAAGTCAGCGGTGCCTGTCAGGCTATCGGCACCGTCAGCCTGACATTAAGACCTTTCCTGCTTTTTTGTATGAAAGCTCCGATAATTACAGAAAGAATACCTTAAGGAGCGGTACGTTCCGGCAGGTCAATACGCACACGAAGCCCACTGACGGGACTTTCCAGCAATTGCAGTTGACCACCCCAGGCCTCAACGATGTCGCGCACGATCCCCAGACCGAGTCCGTGGCCAGTGATCTGCTCGTCAAGACGAGCGCCACGGCTGAAGACCTCTGCTCGTTGTGATTCAGGAATACCGGGGCCGTCGTCGTCAATCAACAGGCAGAACCCCTGCTCCTGGCGCAGGATATTCAAACGCACCTCGCTATCGGCCCACTTGCAAGCGTTGTCCAGCAGGTTGCCCAGCAGCTCAAGAATGTCTTCACGGTCCCAGGGCAAGTACATACCGGGCTCGACATCATTGATCAACTGGAGATGGGCACCGTGAATCATGCCCAGCGTCGAGAAGAGCCCTGGCAGTTCGGTATCACAGTCAAAACGGGCACCGGGTAACGCATCGCCGGAAAGACGAGCACGATTGAGCTCTCTCTCCAGACGCAGACGAATGTTTTCCAGCTGGTCCTGCAAGGTTTTGCGCAACGCGGGGTTGGCGTCCAGTTGCCCGCTGAGAGCGAGACTGAGCAAGACAGCAAGTGGCGTCTTCAGGGCGTGCCCGAGATTACCCAGTGCATTACGTGACCGCTTGAGGCTGTCTTCGGTGTGCGCAAGCAAGTGGTTGATCTGGGCAACCAGCGGCTCAAGCTCGAGCGGTACCTGATTATCCAGTTGCGAACGCTGGCCCTGCTGGAGCTGGAAAATCTGCTCGCGAACGGTTTCCAGAGGCCGAAGCGCCCTGCGCACCGTGATGCGCTGCAGGACCAGCACCAGAATCAACGCGGCAAGCCCGAGCCCCAGGCCAATCTGTTGCATAAGGCGAAAGCTTGCCCGGACCGGCGTGTAATCCTGCGCGACGGTGATTGAAATCTGCTTGCCGAACTTGCGGTACTCGCTGGTCAGCATCAACAGCGACTGCCCGGTCTTGCCGAGCTCAAGGTTGGCATGCAACCCCACACCGGGCTGAGGCAGCTCAAAATCCCACAGCGAACGGGAGCGCCAGTGGCCCTGTGGCAAGTCCATCCGAAAATAGTGGCCGGACAGCGGGCGCTGATAAGCACCCGACAAGCGATGGTCATCCAGCTGCAGCCCGGCAGGGCCCCGCACCAGGGCGACCAGCAGGTTTTCGCTTTCATTGCGCAAACCTGACTCAAGGTAGCGCTGCAAACCCATCTCGAATAGCCACAGACTGGTCTGCGCCATGACCAGACCGACAACCACCATGACCGCGATCAGGCCCAGGCTCAACCGCCTTTGTATGGACTTCAACCCCCGGCTCCACCGTAAAGATAACCTTGGCCACGGCGCGTCTCGATCACCGCACGCCCCAGCTTGCGCCGCAGGTGATTGACGTGAACCTCGATGACGTTGGAGTCACGCTCGTTTTCACCGTCGTACAAATGCTCGGACAGATGGCTTTTGGAGAGGATCTGCCCAGGGTGGAGCATGAAGTAGCGCAGCAGACGAAACTCGGCAGACGTGAGCTGGATGTCGGTACCATCGCGACTGACGCACTGGCGCCCTTCGTCCAGATTGAGTCCGGCAGACTCCAGCGTAGGCTGGTTGGCCATGCCATGCGAACGGCGCAGCAGCGCCTGAATGCGCAATTGCAGCTCTTCAGGGTGGAAAGGTTTGGTCAGGTAGTCATCGGCACCGGCTTTCAGTCCTTCGATACGCTCCGCCCAAGAGCCCCTCGCCGTCAAAATCAGCACCGGTGTCGCCAGACCCTTACCGCGCCACTGCTGCAGAACTTCGAGCCCCGGCATGCCTGGCAGGCCCAGGTCGAGCACAATAAGGTCGTAGGGTTCGCTTGCGCCCTGATAGACAGCATCACGCCCATCAGCCAGCCAGTCGACCGCATAGCCTTGTCGTCCCAGCGCAGCCAGCAGTTCATCCGCCAGGGGAACATGGTCTTCAACCAGTAACAGGCGCATCAATCATCCTCGTCTTTCAGCAGTTTGCTGCTGCTCGCATCGAATTTAAGCTCGCGGACCACGCCTTGCGGGGTCAACAATTCAAACTCGTAAACGTACATGTTGTTTTTCTCTTCAAGCTCGGCTTCCAGCAAGCGGGCACCCGGATGAAGCCTCAACGCGCGCTCGATGAACTGCTCGAGCGGAAGAATGACCCCGCGCTGCCGCAAACTGAGCGCTTCATCCTGATTCAAGTCTCTGGCGTACGCAAAAGAGCAGCCCAGACTCAGACCAAGGATGGCACAGAGACGCTTGTCGACCTTCATTAGTTATCCTGATGATTCCTGTAGACCTGGCCTGTGGCGGCGTCTAATTCGAGAACCCACTCAATATCCTGCGCATCACGCAGCTCGACATTGTAAACGTACCTGCCGTATATGTTCTTGAGTTGTGTACCGATGATGCTCGCGCCGGGGTGCTTGCTCAGTGCTTTGGCGTCAAGCCTTTCACTAGTCTGCAGCGTGCCTGCATCACTGAGACGCAACACCTCCTGCGGATCGATGCCACGCGCCTGGGTCACACAGGTAGCCGTGACCATGGTCAGGGCCGCAAGCAGGGTTGTCAGCGTTTTCATTGTTAGGAGGGTCCATAGCGGTCGATGCTTCTATGGTGTTTACCTTAACGGGTGCAACTTAACTCAAGCTGAATCGGTCTGGCCGAGTGCCATCAAAAACATGCCAAAAAGGTCATTAGGTCCAGGCCCTGCATGGCGTTTCAGGTCTTTGCTGTTAGACTCGACGCCTGCATTTATCGCGTCAGCGATCGCCATTTTTTCGGGGCCAATACACAGTGGAAATCTTCAAAGAATTTACATTCGAGTCAGCACATCTTCTCCCCCACGTTCCGGCGGGGCATAAGTGTGGACGTCTGCACGGGCATTCGTTTCGTGTCGGCATTCATCTGGCTGGCAAGGTCGATCCTCATACAGGCTGGATCCGGGACTTCTCGGAAATCAAAGCTATTTTCAAACCGCTGTACGAGCGTCTTGATCATAACTACCTGAATGACATCCCAGGTCTTGAGAATCCAACCAGCGAAAACCTGGCGAAATGGATCTGGAATGAGTTGAAGCCATTGCTGCCTGAGCTATCGGCTATCCGGATTCACGAAACCTGCACCAGTGGATGTGAATACCGCGGGGACTGACGATCTCGGTAAATAAAAAACCACCTCGAAGGTGGTTTTTTTATGCGTGCATTCTGGAGGACCTGCGGTCTTCCAATGTCGCGAAGCGGATTCTTAAACACCATAAAAACAAAAACCCTCAACGCGTAAGCGATGAGGGTTTTTGGAATTTAATCTTGA
>NZ_JARVSI010000014.1:0-101164 GCF_030209255.1 Pseudomonas sp. CFBP2511
CAAATTGGTGCCACGCTGCCGACTCAAGACCGGACGCAGAGCGTCCAGAACGGCACACGACGCGGAGCGTCGCACGATAGTTACAGAACTATCACATCAACCAGATAGCCTTACGCCATGTCACGAGAGTAATACCGGGTATTTCCCGGGCCTGAACAGCTTCGCGTTGGCGGCAGGCATGGATCGTGGCACGATGGTGCGGTTATCGAACGGGACTTCCTGAACATGCCGCACTCCAAACCCAAGAATCTTTCACTGATCGCCGCTATCGACCTGGGCTCCAACAGCTTTCATATGGTTGTGGCTAAAGCCAATCAGGGCGAAATTCGCATTCTTGAGCGCCTCGGCGAAAAGGTGCAGTTGGCAGCGGGTATCGATGAAGAGCGTCAACTGACCGAAGAATCGATGCAGCGCGGTCTTGACTGCCTGAAACGCTTTGCGCAGTTGATCAACGGCCTGCCGCCCGGCGCCGTGCGTATTGTGGGCACCAATGCCCTGCGCGAAGCGCGCAACCGCAACGACTTCATTCACCGCGCCGAAGAAATTCTCGGCCATCCGGTAGAAGTGATTTCCGGCCGCGAAGAAGCACGCCTCATTTATCTGGGCGTCTCCCACACGCTGGCCGACACACCCGGCAAGCGCCTGGTCGCCGACATTGGCGGCGGCAGCACCGAATTCATCATCGGCCAACGCTTCGAGCCGCTGCTGCGTGAAAGCCTGCAGATGGGCTGCGTGAGTTTTACTCAGCGCTACTTCCGCGACGGCAAAGTAACACCCGCTCGTTACGCTCAGGCCTACACCGCTGCGCGCCTCGAAATCATGAGCATCGAACACGCGCTGCATCGCCTCAAGTGGGATGAAGCCATCGGTTCGTCCGGCACCATTCGAGCCATCGGCCTGGCGCTGAAAGCCAACGGCTATGGCGCAGGCGAGGTCAATGCCGAAGGGCTGGCGTGGCTTAAACGCAAGCTGTTCAAGATGGGCGACGTCGAGAAAATCGACTTCGACGGCATCAAACCCGACCGCCGTGCGATTTTCCCGGCCGGTCTGGCGATTCTGGAAGCGATCTTCGATGCGCTGGAACTCAAGCGCATGGATCACTGCGAAGGTGCCCTGCGTGAAGGCGTGCTGTACGACCTGATGGGCCGTCATCACCACGAAGACGTGCGTGAGCGCACCCTCAGCTCGCTGATGGAGCGTTATCACGTCGATCTGGAACAGGCCGCACGCGTCGAAGCCAAGGCGCTGCATGCGCTGGAGCAGGTTGCCGAGAGCTGGGAGTTGCAGCACGAGAGCTACGCCGAACTGCTGAGCTGGGCCGCCAAGGTGCATGAAGTCGGGCTGGACATCGCCCACTATCATTATCACAAGCACGGCGCGTATCTGATCGAGCACTCGGACCTTGCCGGTTTTTCACGCGAAGACCAGCAAATGCTCGCGCTGCTGGTGCGCGGTCATCGCCGTAACATTCCCAAGGACAAGTTCGCCGAGTTCGGCGCTGAAGGCATCAAGCTGATTCGCCTGTGCGTACTGCTGCGCTTTGCGATTCTGTTCCACCACATTCGCGGCACCCAGGAGATGCCACGGGTGACCTTGCGTGCCGACGGCCCGAATCTGGACGCCGAGTTCCCGCAGGGCTGGCTGGAAAACAACCAGCTGACTCAGGCCGACTTCGCGCTGGAAGCGGAGTGGCTGACCCGAGTCGGCATCGTCTTCAGCGTACGCTGAGAACCGGGTTGCTCAGGCGCTCCAGCAGGGTCGCCTGGGCGCTTCGGGCATTCTGATTGCCAGTCGGCGTGCTGCGCACGTAACGCCCGTCTGACTGCAGCAGCCAGCTGTGGGTGTTGTCGGTCAGGTAACTTTCCAGCTCCTTCTTCACGCGCAGAATCAACTTCTTGCCTTCCACCGGGAAACAGGTCTCGACACGCTTGTCGAGGTTGCGCTCCATCCAGTCGGCACTCGACAGGAACATCTGCTCGTCGCCGCCGTTGAGGAAGTAGAACACCCGCGTGTGCTCCAGGAAGCGGCCGATGATCGAGCGCACATGAATGTTGTGCGAGACCCCGGCAATACCCGGACGCAGGCAGCACATGCCGCGCACCACCAGATCGATACGCACACCGGACTGGCTGGCCTTGTACAGCGCGCGGATGATCTTCGGATCGGTCAGCGAGTTGAACTTGGCGATGATGTGCGCAGGCTTGCCGTCGAGCGCGAACTGCGTTTCGCGGGCAATCATGTCGAGCATGCCCTTCTTCAGCGTGAACGGCGCATGCAGCAGTTTCTTCATGCGCAGGGTCTTGCCCATGCCGATCAACTGGCTGAACAGTTTGCCGACGTCTTCGCACAGCGCGTCGTCAGAGGTCAGCAGGCTGTAGTCGGTGTAAAGACGTGCGTTGCCGGCGTGATAGTTACCCGTCCCAAGGTGCGCATAACGCACGATCTCGCCCGCCTCGCGACGCAGGATCAGCATCATCTTGGCGTGGGTCTTGAAGCCGACCACACCGTAGATCACCACCGCGCCCGCGGCTTGCAGGCGGCTGGCCAGTTGCAGGTTGGACTCTTCGTCAAATCGGGCACGCAACTCGATCACCGCAGTGACTTCCTTGCCGTTACGGGCGGCATCAACCAGCGCGTCGACGATTTCCGAGTTCGCGCCACTGCGGTACAGCGTCTGGCGCACCGCCAGCACGTGCGGGTCCTTGGCAGCCTGACGCAACAGATCGACCACCGGTGTGAAGGATTCGAAAGGGTGCAGCAACAGGATGTCCTGCTTGCTGACCACGCTGAAAACGTTTTCGCTGTTCTGCAGCAGCTTGGGGATGGCTGGCGTGAACGGTGGGTATTGCAATTCGGGGTGGCTGTCCAGGCCGGTGATGCTGAACAGGCGCGTCAGGTTGACCGGGCCGTTGACCTGATACAGCTCGGACTCGTGCAGGTTGAACTGCTTGAGCAGGTAGTCCGACAGGTGTTTAGGACAGGTATCGGCCACTTCCAGACGTACCGCATCGCCGTAACGACGCGAGAACAGTTCGCCACGCAGCGCGCGCGCCAGATCTTCCACGTCTTCCGAGTCCAGCGCCAGATCGGCGTTTCGGGTCAGGCGGAACTGGTAGCAGCCCTTGACCTTCATGCCTTGGAACAGATCGTCAGCGTGGGCGTGGATCATCGACGACAGGAACACGAAGTTGTCGCCCGGGCCACACACCTCTTCCGGCACCTTGATGACACGCGGCAGCAGACGCGGGGCCGGAATGATCGCTAGGCCCGAATCGCGACCGAAGGCATCGATACCTTCCAGCTCGACGATGAAGTTCAGGCTCTTGTTGACCAGCAGCGGGAACGGGTGCGTCGGGTCCAGACCGATCGGGGTGATGATCGGCGCGATCTCGTCACGGAAATAGCGACGTACCCAGGCCTTGAGCTTGGCCGTCCAGTGACGGCGGCGGATGAAGCGGACCTGATGCTTTTCAAGCTCCGGCAGCAGAATGTCGTTGAGGATCGCGTATTGCCGATCGACATGACCATGCACCAGCTCGCTGATCCTGGCCAGTGCCTGATGCGGCTGCAAACCGTCGGCCCCTGCCTGCTCGCGGGCAAACGTGATCTGCTTCTTGAGGCCTGCAACACGAATCTCGAAGAACTCATCGAGGTTGCTGGAAAAGATCAGCAGAAACTTCAG
Source organism: Pseudomonas sp. CFBP2511 (assembly GCF_030209255.1). Lineage (NCBI taxonomy): Bacteria > Pseudomonadati > Pseudomonadota > Gammaproteobacteria > Pseudomonadales > Pseudomonadaceae > Pseudomonas > Pseudomonas sp. CFBP2511. The sequence goes on from NZ_JARVSI010000014.1 coordinate 3,683, forward strand.
CCGCTCCAGCAACGGGTAGGACTCATCGAGCGCCTGTTCCAGTACCCGGATGTTGAACTGCAATTGCGACAGTTCGCGGTGGATATACAGGCTGCTGTCGTCCAGGTTCGGAGCGACGATGGCGGGCAACGAAGCGGCAGGCGCCTCGGTGGCCGGGATTACTTCGATATCAGGCTCGACCACCGGTGCAGCCTCCTGGACATCGACTTCAACAGCGGCTTCGATGAGTGCTTCGGTATTCATGAATGTTCCTGTGAGGCTATTGCCCCTTCAACAGTTGAGCAGCGCGGACGGCGAAGTAGGTAAGAATGCCGTCGGCACCGGCGCGTTTGAAGGCAGTGAGGGATTCGAGAATCACCCCTTCACTCAGCCAACCATTCTGGATTGCTGCCATGTGCATCGCGTATTCACCGCTGACCTGATAGACAAAGGTCGGCACCTTGAACTCGTCCTTGACCCTGTGCAGGATGTCCAGATAAGGCATGCCTGGCTTGACCATCACCATGTCGGCGCCTTCGGCAAGGTCGGCCGCCACTTCGTGCAGCGCCTCGTTGCTGTTGGCCGGGTCCATCTGATAGGAAGCCTTGTTGGCCTTGCCCAGGTTCAATGAAGAACCCACCGCATCGCGGAACGGGCCGTAATAGGCGCTGGCGTACTTGGCCGAGTAGGCCATGATCCGCACGTTGACATGCCCGGCCAGCTCCAGAGACTCGCGGATGGCCTGAATGCGGCCATCCATCATGTCCGACGGCGCGATCACCTGAGCGCCCGCATCGGCATGCGACAACGCCTGTTTTACCAGCGCGTCGACAGTAATGTCGTTCTGTACGTAGCCTTCTTCGTCGAGAATGCCGTCCTGACCGTGCGTGGTGAACGGGTCCAGCGCCACGTCAGTAATGACGCCCAGCTCCGGGAAGCGGTCACGCAGGGCGCGGGTGGCGCGCTGAGCGATGCCGTCCGGGTTCCAGGCTTCGGCGCCGTCCAGGGATTTTTTCTCCGGCGGTGTCACCGGGAACAATGCCAGCGCAGGAATACCCAGTGCGACCCAGTGCTCGGCTTCCTCAAGCAGCAGGTCAACGCTCAGGCGCTCGACGCCTGGCATGGAAGCAATCGATTCACGACGGTTTTCGCCATCGAGGACAAATACGGGAAGAATCAGATCATCAACGGTAACGACGTTCTCACGCACCAGACGACGGGAAAAGTCGTCGCGGCGATTACGGCGCAGACGAGTGAGAGGAAACAGGCGGTTGGCGGGGGTAAAGCTCACGGCGAGACTCCTGAGCCCGCTTACGCGGGCAAGCGCGACAGTTATAAGCCGCCATTATGACCAATGTGTGACAGTCATGGTTCGACCTGCGACTGCACGTCGCGGTCACGACATTGAAGTGGATGCAACCATTGTGGTTGTAAGAATCTTTAACGTCGAGACACATATCGACACTTTCATGATTGCGTTGGGCGCGTTAGGCTGCGCGTTCATTTCGCCAGCATCCAGACAATGCTCCAGAATTTCTTGAACGAATTCGGCTACTTTGCCCTTTTCCTCGGCACCTTCTTTGAAGGCGAGACCATTCTGGTTCTTGCCGGATTTCTGGCGTTCCGCGGATACATGGACCTCAATATCGTCATCCTCGTCGCGTTCTGTGGCAGTTATGCGGGTGACCAGTTGTGGTATTTCATGGGTCGCAAACACGGCCGCAAGCTCCTGGCGCGCAAGCCTCGCTGGCAACTCATGGGCGACAAGGCACTCAGGCTGGTGCGCAAACACCCCGACATCTGGGTGCTGAGCTTCCGCTTCGTGTACGGCCTGCGCACTGTCATGCCCGTGGCCATCGGCCTGTCCGGCTACCCACCCGCACGCTATCTGGTGCTGAACGGTATCGGCGCGGCGGTCTGGGCGGCGGCGCTGGGCTCGGCCGCTTACCACTTTGGCGCGATTCTCGAAGGCTTGCTGGGCAACGTGAAGAAATACGAGCTCTGGGTACTGGGCGCGCTGATACTGCTTGGCCTTTGCCTGTGGATCCGCAGACGCTTCAAGAACGCTCGCATTGCTCGTGAAGCGCGCGCAGAAAAGGACCGTTTCTGTGCATCGGCAGCCGCTTCCGACCTGGATATGCCCGCAGCAGTACCCGTCGATCTGACCAAAAAAACCGACGAGTAAAACGCTACTGCCTACCCCGGGTGCAGGCCGACAGGCCTCGCCCGGCGACAGCGCCCAGCCGCTGTCTGACCTCGCTGACGCCTTGTGCACCTGCTCACCTGAATGTACCAATGAAGTGCCGACTGAACACTCGGCCAGTAAAACGATCAATGCATAAACCAATCAAGACACGTTTCAGGCAGCTCACGCACCAAGGAGCCGAATCGATGCAAAAAAAAGTGGCTGTGATTCTCTCAGGATGCGGCGTCTACGATGGCGCTGAAATTCATGAAAGCGTATTGACCCTGCTACGCCTGGATCAACGTGGCGCGCAGGTCCAGTGCTTCGCGCCGGACATCGCTCAACAGCATGTGATCAATCACCTGACGGGCGAAGAAATGCCCGAATCGCGCAATGTACTGATCGAATCGGCACGCATTGCCCGCGGCGAAGTGAAAGACATTCGCGATGCCAACGCCGGCGATTTCGACGCACTGATCATCCCCGGCGGCTTCGGCTCGGCCAAAAACCTCTCGGACCTCGCCCTGCAAGGTCACGCCTGCCAGGTGGAAGCCGGGCTGCTGGAGCTGGCCGAGGCGTTCGCCGAAGCCGGCAAACCGGTCGGGCTGATCTGCATCACTCCGGCACTGGCCGCCAAGATCTATGGCCCCGGCGTCATTTGCACCATCGGCAACGACCCTGAAACAGCAGCTGCCATTACCAAAATGGGCGGCAGCCATGCGCAATGCGCTGTCGATGACATCGTCGAAGACCCCGCACGGAAACTGGTCAGCACGCCCGCCTACATGGTCGCCAAAAGCATTGGCGAGGCCGCATCAGGCATCAACAAGCTGGTTGACCGGGTATTGGAACTGACTCACGAAGGCGATGCCTGAAAGGACCGCACGCACGCCGCTCGTCAGCCGAGCGGTGTTTCAATGGTCTGTTGGGCGACACACCAAGGCACATGCTTTACTGTACGGATAAACAGTATCCGAGTAATGCCCGATGTCCAGCCCTGCCCCGGTTCGTGGTCGCGGTACCGCCAGCAATCCGCATAATCGTTTCGCGCCCAGCCAGTCTGTGGCCGAAGACGACGGCTGGTATCAGGAAGTCCCGCTGACGCAGGGCACCACCGTCACGCTGGAAACCGCCAAAAGCATCATCACCCGCAACACCTCGCCGGACATTCCGTTCGACCGGTCGATCAATCCTTATCGGGGCTGTGAACATGGCTGCATCTATTGCTTCGCCAGACCCAGCCACGCCTATTGGGACATGTCGCCGGGGCTCGATTTCGAGACCAGACTGATCGCCAAAAACAACGCGGCGACGCTGCTGGAGCAACAGCTCTCCAAGCCAGGCTACCGCTGCGCGCCCATTACCCTGGGGGCCAATACCGACCCGTATCAGCCTATCGAACGTGAACACCGCATCACTCGCGCCACGCTTGAGGTATTGCTGCGCTATCGTCATCCGGTGAGCATCATTACCAAAGGCTCACTGATCCTGCGGGATCTGGATCTGTTGGCAGAAATGGCCAGATTGCGCCTGGTATCGGTATTCATCAGCCTGACGACGCTGGATGACGAACTCAAATGCATTCTCGAGCCCAGGGCCGCAGCGCCCAAGGCCCGTTTACGGGCCATTCGGGTATTGCGTCAGGCGGGCGTGCCGGTCGGTGTGCTGTGCGCGCCAATGATCCCGATGATCAACGACCATGAACTGGAGGCGCTGTTGAGCGAGGCAAAGGACGCGGGTGCATTGAGCGCCAGTTACGTGATGCTGCGCTTGCCGCTGGAAGTCGCACCGCTGTTCGACGAATGGTTGAAAACGCATTACCCGCAGCGCGCCGAACATGTGATGAGCCTTGTTCGCCAAAGTCGCGGCGGCGCACTGTACGACAGTCGTTTTGGCTCGAGGATGCGTGGCGAAGGACCTTTTGCCGATCTGCTGGCGCAACGCTATGCCTTGGCAATCAAGCGGCTTGGATTGAACAAACGTGATGGCTTCACACTCGATTGTGATGCGTTTTGTCCGCCCGGACAACAAATGTCACTCTTGTAACGAACTTGGTACTATCGTGCAAACCCGCGTCCCAGAGCCATCGCATTCAGTTTCGCTTAAGCTTGGGCGATTAGTCTGTAACTCTGAGTGACAGCAGCGATAGCGCTCAAGGGATTTTTTCGTGATGCCCGTTACAGGTGATCACATCCGGCTCTGGTCAAACAGGCATGAAGAATCGACATCAATCCGTCAGAGAGGATGAAGACATGAGAGACACTGATAAACAGCATTCGGCTACGTCGTCCAGCACATCCAGCCACGCGGACAGCGCCGACGTAGCGTTGAAACATATCGTCGATGGCTTTGTTCATTTTCGTAAAGAAGTCTTCCCTCAGCAGGAAGAGCTGTTCAAGAAGCTGGCGACCGCGCAGTCGCCACGGGCCATGTTCATTACCTGCGCTGACTCGCGCATCGTGCCCGAATTGATCACTCAAAGCTCGCCAGGCGACCTTTTTGTGACGCGTAACGTCGGTAACGTTGTACCACCGTATGGCCAGATGAACGGCGGCGTGTCCACCGCACTGGAATATGCAGTGGTCGCCCTGGGCGTGCAGCACATCATTGTTTGCGGGCACTCCGACTGCGGCGCAATGCGTGCCGTGCTCAACCCTTCAAGCCTGGACAAGATGCCGACGGTAAAAGCCTGGCTGCGTCATGCCGAAGTGGCCCGCACAGTGGTCGAGCAAAACTGCAATTGCAGCGGCGAGCTTGAAACCATGCAGGTCCTGACTCAGGAAAACGTGATTTCCCAGTTGCATCACCTGCGCACCCACCCATCGGTCGCAGCGAAGATGGCAAGCGGTCAGTTGTTCATCCACGGCTGGGTCTACAGCATCGAAACCAGCGAAATTCTGGCCTACGACGCAGAGCGTGACACCTTCGTGCCGCTCGATGGCACCGGCCCGACGCCGATGGCTTCCCCGAAAGCACGCTTTTCAGCTGACTGATATCAGTCACTACTGACGGCAAGCTTCTTGTTTTAGCGGGTGGCGGCTACGCATGATGCGAGCCGCCCGCCTTGCTTCGTCTGAAAAATCCCGGAGAAGCGCCATGGGTATTAGAGAATTGAAATCTGCTTTACCGCGTGAGCTGCTGGCTTCCGTGGTCGTGTTCCTGGTTGCACTGCCGCTGTGCATGGGGATCGCGATTGCATCCGGCATGCCTCCGGCCAAAGGCCTGATCACCGGCATCGTTGGTGGCCTGGTGGTCGGCTGGATAGCCGGTTCGCCACTGCAGGTCAGTGGTCCGGCTGCGGGCCTGGCGGTATTGGTCTTCGAAGTGGTGCGCGAGCATGGCATGGCGATGCTCGGACCGATCCTGCTACTGGCAGGCTTGCTTCAGTTGCTGGCGGGTCGATTCAAGCTTGGCTGCTGGTTCCGGGTCACCGCACCTGCGGTGGTTTACGGCATGCTCGCCGGCATCGGCGTGCTGATCGTCCTGTCACAGGCGCACGTCATGTTCGACAGCGGGCCTAAACCTTCCGGGCTGGATAACCTGATCGGCTTCCCCGCCACATTGGTTCAGGCCATCGGGCCAGGCACCGGCATGCAAGCCGGTATGCTCGGTCTGGGCACCATGCTGATCATGTGGGGCTGGGAGAAACTCCGCCCACAATCCTTGCGCTTCGTGCCCGGCGCGCTGCTGGGTGTTGGTATTGCAACCGGTATCAGCCTGTTCATGGCCTTGCAGGTCAAACGCGTTGAAGTGCCCGATAACCTGGCCGACGCCATCGACTGGCTGCGCCCTGCGGACCTGATGAACCTGGCTGACCCGGCGATTCTGGTTGCCGCCATTGTCGTCGCCTTCATTGCCAGTGCCGAAACGCTGCTTTCTGCCTCGGCGGTGGACCGCATGCACAGTGGCGAACGTTCGGACTTCGACAAGGAACTGAGCGCTCAAGGCGTGGGTAATATGCTCTGCGGACTGCTGGGTGCGTTGCCGATGACTGGCGTGATCGTGCGCAGCTCGGCCAACGTGCAGGCCGGTGCCAAGACTCGTTACTCGACCATACTCCACGGTACGTGGCTGCTGGCGTTCGTCTTGCTGCTGTCGAGCGTATTGCAAAGCATACCGGTCGCAAGCCTTGCAGGCGTATTGGTCTACACCGGTCTGAAACTGGTCGATCTGAAAGCGTTTCGCGGTCTGGGCCGCTATGGCCGGATGCCGATGTTCACCTATGCGGCAACCGCCGTCGCGATCGTCTTTACCGACCTGTTGACAGGTGTGCTGATCGGTTTCGGCCTGACGCTGGTCAAACTGGCCTTCAAGGCATCGCGTCTGAAGATCAATGTGGTACCGCTGGCGGGCGAAAAAGAGTGTGAGCTGCGTCTGGTGGGCGCTGCGACCTTCCTCAAGGTGCCGGCGCTGACTCAGGCATTGGCCACTATCCCGCAAGGCAGCACCGTGCATGTGCCACTGGGCAACCTGTCTTACATTGATCACTCGTGCCTGGAACTGCTGGAAGAGTGGGGCCGCTCCAACGCCGCTAACGGAACCCGGCTGCTCATCGAGCCGCGTGGCTTGAAGCGTCGTCTTGAAGGGCGGGTCTACACGACCACGGGGATTGGTTCGGGCGCAACCTGATCGTCGCAACACAGGGTAATTGAAGGAGCCGGATGGGTCTTCGCGTAGCAGCGGAGCGATATCCGGCTCCTTCCGTTGCGGGCGAAGACAATGACGCGGGCGTCTGAATCAGACGATAGAGCGTTCCAGCTCCAGGCCGATGCCCAATTGACGTGACAGGCTTGGCCAGCGCTTCCAGGCTGCACCGGTTTCAGGGCTGCTCAGTTTCTCGCGATAGGCTTCGACAGAGTCCAGCGCAAAGCTTTCATCGTCGAGAAGCTGATCGACCGCATGATGCACCGCTTCGTCCAGCTCGTTGGCAAATTGCTCGCCGACCAACTGGTGGGCGATCACGCTGGCAACCGTGGTATTGGACGGTATCAGCGGCTGGCCGAAATGCTTGATGTACAGATCATTCACTTCCTCCACCAGCCGGTGCGCCAGGTAAGCCTCATCCAGCAGGCTTTCCAGCCCCTCGTGCCCGGCCATGACCGGCGGCGGCGCGGCAAAAAAGTGCTCGGCAATTTTCAGCACCGGTTTTATCTGCCCTTCGATCCCGGCTTCCACCGCAACCTCGTGAGCAACGTCCAGCAGGTCGGGCACCAGATCAATGTAAGCGGTTACGAAACGAGTCAGCACTTCTCTCGCATCGACATCCGGCAAGTGGATGGCGGGGTGAAGATGGGGCAGCTTTTGTTCCAACTGTTGCAACAGGTGGCCGGTCAGGGCCTCATGTTGATGGGCTCGTTGTATCTGCTCGCGCAATGCGGCGGTGTTCATGGCAGTTGGAACTCCTGAGGGCGTTACGCCCTGTACTGCAGTTAGTGAAGATCATACGTTAGCTCGGTTAACTAAATGCCTAAGACATTTTTGTCATAACCGATTCACATTTATATGTATTGGCTATATCAAAGGGGGTTTTGCCGGTTTTTTGATCATTTGGTCAAAAAACAATCATTGCCCGCACACACTGGGGTGCGTGAAGATCGACGCGCCGAGCACCTTGTTTTTGTGATAAGCCGACTACTCTGAAGGTGATCACCCTCTTCCCGACACATTGCCCGACGCAAAAGTGAGCCATTCATGACTCAGCCCATCGCCTCTGAACGGCTAGTTTTCCGCCTGCTCATGCTGGTGGCGATCATGTTTGCGTGTGGATTTGCGCTGACACCGATTTATCACTCGCTGCGTGACATTACGGACGAACAGCCGGTCGATACCGCGCGGCAGATCGAGGTGCAGTTTACGTCGTCCAATTCTGCCGGCATGGTCTGGGCGTTCTATCCCCGCGCAGGCCGCATGTATGTCCATCCGGGCGCGGTCAACGAAATGATTTTCGTGGCCCAAAACCCTACAGAAAGACCGATGAAGGCCCAGGCTGTGCCGGGTATTACCCCGGGAAAGGCGGCGCCCTGGTTTCACAAGACCGAATGCTTTTGCTTCACTCAGCAGACGTTACAGCCGGGCGAAAGCATCGAAATGCCGGTGCGCTTCATCGTGGATCAGGATTTACCTGACGATGTGAAGCATCTGACCCTGGCGTATACGCTGTTTGACGTCACCGCGCCCTAGGCTCGGTGCGCGATATAGGCGATCATCCCCGGCTGAATACCGATCATTACCTGCGTTGATGCCATGAACCGCACCCAGAAAACCGTTTTTATCGTCGCCGCCATTGTGGCCCTCGTTCTTGGCCTGGTCCTCAGCGGCCTGCTGCCTGGTAGCGGGCCGAGCAATCAGACTGCGCTTAATGAGGCAGGTATTGTCCTGCTGCCGAAAAGCCGTCAGTTGCCAGCGCTGAGCATGATCGACCAGAACGGTGCGGCGGTGGCCCTTGATGGCCTGAAAGACCAGTGGACGCTGATGTTCTTCGGCTACACGTTTTGCCCAGACATCTGCCCGACGACGCTGGCGCAGATAAAGCAGATTCGCAGTGAATTACCCACAGCAGCGGTCGAGCGAATGCGCGTGGTGCTGGTCAGCGTTGACCCCAACCGCGATACCCCGCAGCAACTCAAGGAATACCTGAGCTATTTCGACCCCCAGTACATCGGCCTGACCGCGCCGGTGGCCGACATCCAGAAACTGGCCAACAGCGTGAGCATCCCGTTCATACCCGCCGATACCAGCAAGCCGAATTACTTTGTCGACCACAGCGGCAACCTGGCCCTGATCGGCCCGGACGGCACCCAACGAGGCTTCATCCGCGCCCCGCTGAATAACCAGAAGCTGGTGAAGCAATTACCAGGGTTGCTGGCGAGGGATTAGGTGGGGCATTTTAACGGGCGGCATCGGGCTCTGATCCGCACAGCGATGAGCTGCGAAGCGGCCCCAAAACGGGCCACCTCGGTTGTGTCTGGCACTCCGAGGCGGCCGGCTTTGCGTGTATGACGCAGCGCAGTCAGATCAAAACGCCGGAACCACAGCGCCTTTGTATTTCTCGGCCAGGAAGGTTTTCACTTCGGGGCTTTGCAGGGCTGCGACCAGTTTCTTGATGGCGTCCGAGTCCTTGTTGTCCGGGCGGGTAACGAGGATGTTCGCGTAAGGCGAATCGGCACCTTCGATGACCAACGCATCCTTGGTCGGATCGAGCTTGGCGCTCAGCGCGTAGTTGGTGTTGATCAGCGCCAGATCGACCTGGGTCAGCACGCGTGGCAGCGTGGCAGCTTCCAGCTCGCGAAATTTCAGGTCTTTCGGGTTGTTCACGACATCCGACGGCTTGGACAGGATGTTGCTTGGGTCTTTCAGCGTGATCAGACCCGCCTTGGCCAGCAACAGCAAGGCACGGCCTTCGTTGGTGGCGTCGTTGGGCAGCGCGACGTTGGCACCGGCAGGCAGCTTGTCCAGCTCCTTGAACTTGTCCGAGTACGCGCCGAAGGGTTCCACGTGAACCTTGGCCACTGCGACCAGATCAGTACCTTTGCCCTTGTTGTACTCATCCAGATACGGCTGATGCTGGAAGAAGTTCGCGTCCAGACGCTTCTGCGACACCTGTGCGTTGGGCTGGATGTAATCGTTGAATACCTTGATCTCCAAGTCCACACCCTCTTTGGCGAGGGTTGGTTTTACGAACTCGAGGATCTCGGCGTGCGGCACGGCAGAGGCCGCGACGGTCAGTGTTTCGTTGGCCTGCGCGGACAAGGCGGTAACAGCGGCAAATATGGCCAATAACTTCTTCATGCAACAACTCCTTTGAGGCCCGCAAAAGGCGGGCCGATGCCAACTGATTCGGTCAACGGTGGGTGAAGTGTGCGACCAGTCTGTCGCCGATGGTCTGCAGAATCTGCACCAGTACCAGCAACAATACGACCGTCACGAACATCACATCGTTCTGGAAGCGTTGATAACCGTAACGAATGGCCAGATCGCCCAGCCCGCCAGCACCTACCGCACCCGCCATGGCGGTGAAGGACACCAGCGCGATGGCAGTGACGGTAATCGCCGCCAGAATGCCGGGGCGAGCTTCGGGCAGCAGTGCCTTGACGATTATTTGCCGGGTAGTGGCGCCCATTGCCTGTGTGGCCTCGATGATGCCGCGATCCACTTCGCGCAATGCAGTCTCCACCAGGCGCGCAAAAAACGGCGTGGCGCCGGCAATCAGCGGCGGCAGCGTGCCGAGAATGCCCAATGATGTGCCAGTGATGATTTCGGTCAGCGGCATCATCACGATCAGCAGAATGATGAACGGCAGCGCGCGCAGCATGTTCACGATCAAACCGACCGTGGCGTACAGCTGTTTATGCTCCAGCAACTGACGCGGCGATGTCAGGAACATCAGCACGCCCAGGGGCAGCCCGAGCAGGATGGTGAAGCCCAGCGAAATACTAAGCATGATCAGGGTATCGCCCGTGGCGAACCAGATCTCGTACCAGTCGACGTTGGAAAACAGGTTCAGGAAAGCGTCCATCAGCGCAGCACCTCCATATGAACATCGGCAGCGGTGAAGCGCGCAAAGGCAGCGTCCATATCGCCGCCGGTGATCGCCAGCGTCAGTTGCCCGTAAGGCGTGTCCTTGATGCGGTCGATGCGCCCGGCCAGGATGCTGTAATCGACGCCGGTTTCCCGCGCCACAGTGCCGAGCAAGGGCGCGTAGGTCGCGTCGCCCTGAAAGGTCAGGCGCACGATGCGGCCTTGCACATGGGCGAAGTCGTCACGCTGCTCGTTTTCATCAACCTGATCGTCTTCCTGCACAAAGCGCTTGGTCGTCGAGTGCTGCGGATGCAGAAACACGTCAGCGACCTTGCCCTGCTCGACGATCACGCCTGCGTCCATGACCGCGACCTGGTCGCAGACGCGACGAATCACGTCCATTTCATGGGTGATGAGCACGATGGTCAGCTTCAGCTCGCGGTTGATCTCGGCCAGCAGTTGCAGGACCGACGCAGTGGTCTGCGGGTCCAGCGCGCTGGTGGCTTCGTCACAGAGCAGAATCTTCGGCTTGGTCGCCAGCGCGCGGGCAATACCGACGCGCTGCTTCTGGCCGCCCGACAATTGCGCCGGGTACTTTTTAGCGTGATCGGACAGCCCGACCCGCTCCAGCAACTCGGCCACACGCTGGTCGATCTGCTTGCGGGGCATATCGCCCGCCAGGGTCAGCGGCATTGCCACGTTGTCGGCGACGGTCCTGGAGGCCAGCAGATTGAAGTGCTGGAAAATCATCCCCACCTGCTGCCGGAAGCGCCGCAGGCCATTGGCGTCGAGCGCGGTGACGTCTTCGCCATCGACCACGATCTGCCCGCCGCTTGGGGTCTCGAGGCGGTTGATCAGGCGCAGCAGCGTGCTTTTGCCAGCACCGGAATGGCCGATGATGCCAAACACCTGGCCGTCGTCGACGCGCAGGTAGGTGGGGTGCAGGGCCGGTATTTCCTTGCCTGCCACCCGATAGGTTTTGTGGACGTTATGAAACTCGATCACGGAGCGAACCTTGTGGGGGCGCGTTAAAAAATCAGCGCAGTGGCAGGACGCCACTTGCTTCGTTACCTCGGCCAGATTGAGCCGGGCGCGCATTTTAGCCTGTCCGGCCGACTGTGCTTAGCATTTATTTGCAGGCTGTCCTGTGCAACGGGCATAACGCGACCGCTGATGCCAACGACTGCAAATCCGACTGAACGGCTGTTTATACGGCCGGTCACTTTCTGGATACCGTGATTTCCCGCTTACGGCAGGGAAGTCGTATTCAGCGAACCCAACTCAACGATTGGGTCGAGATAAGGAGTTTCTGATGGCTAGCAAGAAAGCACCACCTGCGACCGATACGTCAAAAAGCCAGATGGCCGGCACTGATACACCGGACCGCGGCAACACCAACGCCAAGCTGGAGAGCCTCGAGCAATTTCGCTCGGACGCCACCGGCCAGGCGCTGCGCACCAACCACGGCGTAAAAATCTCCGATAACCAGAACACCCTTAAAGTCGGCAGCCGTGGACCTTCGCTGCTTGAAGACTTCATCATGCGTGAAAAAATCACGCACTTTGACCATGAGCGTATCCCGGAGCGTATTGTTCACGCCCGCGGCACCGCAGCCCATGGCTATTTCCAGACGTATGAAAACCACGGCGCACTCAGCAAAGCGGGTTTTTTGCGTGATCCGGCCGAGAAAACGCCGGTTTTCGTGCGTTTCTCGACTGTTCAGGGGCCACGTGGCTCGGGCGATACCGTGCGCGATGTGCGTGGTTTTGCGGTCAAGTTCTACACCGGCGAAGGCAACTTCGACCTGGTGGGCAACAACATGCCGATCTTCTTTATTCAGGACGCGATCAAGTTTCCCGACTTCGTGCACGCGGTAAAACCTGAACCGCACAACGAAATCCCGACTGGCGGCTCGGCGCACGACACCTTCTGGGACTTCGTCTCGCTGGTGCCGGAATCTGCACATATGGTGCTGTGGACCATGTCCGACCGCGCGATCCCGAAAAGCCTGCGCACCATGCAGGGCTTTGGTATCCACACCTTCCGCCTGATCAACACCGAAGGTAAATCCAGCTTCGTCAAATTCCACTGGAAGCCCAAGTTCGGCGTGTGCTCGCTGGTCTGGGACGAGGCGCAGAAGCTGGCCGGCAAGGACACTGATTTCCACCGCCGCGACCTGTGGGAGTCCATCGAGATGGGCGACTACCCGGAATGGGAACTGGGCGTGCAGATCGTTGCCGAGGAAGACGAGCACAAGTTCGACTTCGACCTGCTCGATCCGACCAAGATCATCCCGGAAGAACTGGTGCCGGTCACTCCGCTGGGCAAAATGGTGCTGAACCGTAACCCGGACAACTACTTTGCCGAGACCGAGCAGGTTGCCTTCTGCCCGGGCCACATCGTGCCAGGTATCGACTTCTCCAATGATCCGCTGCTGCAAGGTCGCCTGTTCTCTTACACCGACACGCAGATCAGCCGTCTTGGTGGGCCGAACTTCCACGAGATCCCGATCAACCGTCCGATTGCGCCGAACAACAACGGTCAGCGCGATGCTCAGCACCGCACCACCATCGACAAGGGCCGCGCTTCCTACGAGCCGAACTCGATTGATGGCGGCTGGCCGAAAGAAACCCCTGCTGCTGCAGTGGATGGCGGTTTCGAGACTTACCCTGAGCGCGTCGAAGCGCACAAGGTGCGTGAGCGCAGCGAATCGTTCGGCGACCACTTCTCGCAGGCTACCCTGTTCTTCCAGAGCATGAGCCACCACGAGAAAGAGCACATCATCGCGGCGTACAGCTTCGAGTTGGGCAAGGTCGAGCGCGAGTACATTCGTGCCCGTCAGGTCAACGAGATTCTGGCCAACATTGATCTTGAGCTGGCCAGCCGTGTGGCTGCCAACCTTGGCTTGCCTGCGCCGACTGCTGGAACCGTGCCTGTTCGTAACACCTCGGTAAAAGAGTCGCCGGCGCTGAGCCAGGTCAATCTGCTGTCGGGTGACATTGTTTCGCGCAAAGTCGCCATCCTTGTCGCCAATGGCGTGGACGGCAAAGCGGTCGAGGCCATGAAGAAGGAACTGACTGCAAAGGGCGCACATGCCAAGGTTCTCGGCCCGACGTCTGCACCCGTCAAAACTGCTGATGGCGCCAGCCTGCCGGTAGATGCTTCTGCTGAAGGCTTGCCTTCGGTAGCGTTCGACGCGGTGTTTGTGCCGGGCGGCAAGGACTCGGTGAAGGCGTTGAGCACCGATGGCGTGGCGCTGCACTTTATCCTGGAAGCCTACAAGCACCTCAAGGCCATCTCCGTTGCCGGGGAAGCCAAAGAACTGCTGACGTTGCTACGCCTGGAAGAAGATGCAGGCTTGCTGGTTGTGTCCGATAGCAAATCGTTCGAGGCGTTCTTCAACGCGATTGCGCAACACCGCGTCTGGGACCGAGAAGTGAAGGCCAAAGCTGTTCCGGCTTGATCTAAACGCCAGAGCCGGTCTCGTTCTGGCTGGATTATCGTCCCCACGCTCCAGCGTGGGGACGCATTTCTGGACGCTCTGCGTCCGATCTTGAGTATGCGGCGCGGCGCAGATTTGTGACGCGGAGCGTCACGCACGGCATTCCCACGCGGAGCGTGAGGAACGATAGCTGTCCAAAAGTCCGCTTTTGAAAAATCAGTTCAGGACCTGGCTGGCGTCAAAACGATGTGCGCTTTTTCATTGCGCTCGATTTCCCGACGCAGTTGCAATTCAAAATCCGGATTGGCCTTGACCACCCGTTTGGTCAGCAATGTGGCCAGCCACGGATAATCTTCGGTGCGCGGCACCACCAACAGCACGTCACAATTGAACGCCACGGTATCCGCTGCAATATCGTCCAGTTGGTGACGCAATGCGCGCATATCGCCGATTTTCAGCTCGATGGTCGTGCTTTCTGCCGACGGATCAACCAGTTTGGCCACCCTTCTGTCTTCAGCCGCTTTGAGGTCCGCTTCGGCTTTTTCAAGCTCCGCCTTGCGTGCATGAGCGATGGCACCGTTGACCCCGCTGGTCAGCGCTGGCGCTTTGGGCATCAGTGCGCGCGCACGCGACAATGCGCTGGCCGCCGCATTCATGTCGCCCTTCTGCAGGCTTATCTGGCTACGGCTCAGGTAGGCCTCTGCCAGACGTCGCTGAAAGGGCTCCAGGCGGATGTCGCCAGCATTGGCGGCCTGTAACGTTGCGAGTTGATCCTCGGCCGTCGCCAGCTCGTTGCTGGCGATGTTCTGTTCAAGCTGCGCAAAGGCATCGGGCTGAACCTGCGAGGCAGGCGTTTCTAACGTAGGCGCGCTCTGACAGGCACCCAACAGGATGGAAAATGCGACAAGCAGCAGATAGCGTGGGGCGAACGGCTTCATTCCTGCGATTCTCTAGTTTGCGCAAAAAACGAGCAAGTCTACACCGCTCGCCTGGGTAGAACAAAGCTGAGCAAGAACAGCGCAGCCGCAGATACCACTATAGACGGTCCGGCCGGGGTGTCTTTGAACCATGATAACGACAGCCCGACGCACACGGCTATCACGCCCAGCACGCTTGCGCCCAGCGCCATCTGCTCCGGCGAGCGGGCGTGACGTTGTGCCGCAGCGGCAGGGATGATCAGCAGCGAGGTAATCAGCAAAACCCCGACGATTTTCATCGCTACGGCGATTACCACGGCGATCAGCAGCATCAATGCCATGCGTAATGCGGCAACGGGCAGGCCTTCGACACGGGCCAGTTCTTCATGCACAGTCATTGCCAGCAGCGGCCGCCAAAGCGCCACGATCAACACCAGCACCAATGCGCTGCCGCCCAGAATCCAGGCCAGGTCGGTCGGGCTGATCGCCAGCAGGTCGCCGAACAGATAGGCCATCAGGTCGATACGCACTTCGTGCATGAAGCTGAGCACCACCAGCCCGAGCGACAGGGTGCTTGGCGCAAGGATCCCCAGCAACGTATCTGACGCCAGCGGCTGACGCTGCTGCAAGGTGACCAGCAACACCGCCAGCAGCAGGCAACCGCACGTCACCGCGATGGTCGGGCTGATATCCAGCAAAAAGCCCAGCGCCACGCCGAGCAATGCGGCGTGGGACAGCGTGTCGCCGAAATACGCCATGCGCCGCCAGACCACAAAAGACCCCAACGGGCCGGCAACCAGCGCCAGGGCAACGCCTGCGAGCAAGGCATACAGTAGAAAATCAGCCATGCTTGCAGCTGTCTCCATGAACATGAGTGTGAGGGGGCGAAGCCGTTGGCGCGTCGTTCACTACCGCGCCATGCAGGTCATGCGCGTGGTCGTGATGGTGGTGATAGATCGCCAGGCTCTGCGCATTCTTGCCGAACAGTTCGACGAACGCCGGGTCATGGCTGACCTGCTCGGGATGACCGGAGCAGCAGACGTGGCGATTCAGGCACACCACCTGATCGGTGGTGCTCATGACCAGATGCAGATCGTGGGACACCATCAGCACGCCGCACTGGTGGCGGTCGCGCAAACGGGTGATGAGGCTGTACAACTCGGCCTGCCCGGCGACATCGACGCCCTGCACGGGTTCGTCGAGCACCAGCAGCTCAGGCTTGCGCAACAAGGCGCGGGCAAGCAGTACGCGCTGCATCTCGCCACCGGAAATACCCTGTAGCGGGCTGTCGATGACCTTTTCAGCGCCGACTTCTTCAAGCGCCGACTGCGCGGCTACGCGGTCCACACCCGGCACCAGGCGCAGGAAACGCAGCACCGACAGCGGCAGGGTCTGATCCACATGCAGCTTTTGCGGCATGTACCCGACACGCAGCTTCGGCTTGCGCCAGACCGTTCCCGAGTCTGGCTTGAGCAAGCCCAGCACGGCACGCACCAAGGTGGTCTTGCCAGCGCCATTGGGGCCGATCAGCGTGACGATCTCGCCGGGGCGCACGCTCAGCTGGATGTTGTCCAGCACGCTCTGCCCCGATAACGTGACGGCGACCTGTTCCAGGCGTATCAGTGCTTCGGCCATCAGGCTGCCTTGCAACCAGCGCACACGCCGACGATTTCGACCGTCTGGCCTTCGACCGCAAAACCAACGCCGGCAGCCGCATCGACGACGGCATTACTGATCGCTGGGTGCTGCAATTCGATGGCGGCGTGACACAGGCGGCAGATCAGGAACTGGCCCTGATGCGCGTGGGTCGGGTGATTGCAGCCGGTAAATGCGTTGAGCGACGCGATGCGGTGCACCAGGCCGTTTTCCAGGAGAAAATCCAGAGCCCGGTAAACGGTGGGCGGCGCAGCACGACGACCGTCTTCTTCACTGAGCACTGCAAGGATGTCGTAGGCACCCAGCGGCTTGTGGCTTTGCCAGACCAGTTCCAGCACGCGGCGGCGCAATGTGGTCAGGCGCAGACCCTGTTGTGTGCACAGCGTTTCAGCTTCGGCGAGGGCCGAATGCACGCAGTGCGAATGATCATGGGGGCGACTGGCCAGGGGAGTATTGGGCATGAGCAGCGACGATATTGGCTAGAGACGTTATTATGTTACCTGTTCCTGGCTTATATGAGTGATTCGAGTGCGCCGTCTTTTCAATCTTGTTGCTGTTTTCTGGGTCAGCCTGCTGATCATCGCCCCTGCCCAGGCCGAGGTTCGGGTGCTGACCAGTATCAAGCCATTGCAGCTGATTGCAGCGGCTGTGCAGGACGGCGTGGGCAAGCCCGAGGTGCTTTTGCCGCCAGGTGCTTCCCCCCACAACTACGCGCTGCGCCCATCCGACGTACGGCGCGTGGGGGAAGTCGAGTTGCTTTACTGGATCGGCCCGGACATGGAAACCTTTCTGCCGCGCGTCATCAAAAGCCGCACACTGCCTTCGGTGGCTGTGCAATCGCTGCCGGGCATGCATTTGCGTCACTTTGGCGGAGACAACGCCTCGCATGATGATCACGAGCATGACCACGATGCCGACGAGCATGACCACGATCACCGCCCCGGCAGCCTGGACTCGCACCTGTGGCTGTCAACCGTCAACGCACGGGTCATCGCCGCAAAAATGGCCGCTGACCTGAGCGCTGCGGACCCTGCCAATGCAGCCCGCTACGCCAGCAACGCCGATGCCTTCAGCAAACGTCTGGACGCACTGGACGCGCGCATCAAGGGCCGCGTCAGTGTGGTTGCCGGCAAACCGTACTTCGTGTTTCACGAGGCGTTCGATTACTTCGAAGAAGCGTACGGGCTCAAGCACGCAGGTGTATTCGCCATCGCCGCCGAGATCCAGCCCGGCGCGCAGCACGTGGCCGCAATGCGGGAGCGCTTGAAGGCTGCAGGCAAGACCTGCGTCTTCAGCGAACCACCCCTGCGCCCCCGCCTGGCAGAAACGCTGAGCGCAGGCCTGCCGGTGAAACTCGCAGAACTCGACGCACTGGGCGGCTACACCCCGGCCACCGCGCAAGGTTACGAGCAGGTACTGGAAAAGCTGGCTAATGACCTGACGGGCTGCCTGAGCAGTCTTTGAGTGCCCACAACTATCGTGCGACGCTCTGCGTAGGGAACGATAATCTCAATCACGCCCCCTATCGTGCGACGCTCCGCGTCGCATGCCGTTCTGGACGCTTCGCGTCCTCTTTTGAGGCAGAGCGTCACCTACTGCATTCCCACACGCGTGAGGAACAATAAGTGCGCTCTGCGCCCAGCCCCTGTCAACGCACCAGATGCAGAAACTGCATATGCCGTTCGTACTGGTCGAGCACGTCGTTGATGACTTGCTCCTTGGTGTAGCCCACCAGGTCGTAGTCCTGACTGCCTTCGCTGAGGTGAACCTCGGCGCGGTAGTAGCGGCGGTTGTTCAACTGTTTGGAACCCATGCCGCCACGCGCAAACGACGGGGTGAAGAAGCCTTTCATCTGCACCTGGTAGATGAACGGGCGCTCTTCCCCGTGGCCGATTTCCAGGGTCACCGAGTCGTTGGACGGGTCGGGAACGTTGACCACGTTCAAGCCCTTCTCGACAAACACCGCCGTCACTTCATCAATGGCCGGACGCACGGTCTGGTCGAGGAAGCGATACACCTCGTCTCGCGACGGGTAATGCACGGCCTGGCTCAGGCGCTGACGCCAGCCGCCACGTCGTGAGCCGGACACTGGCGCCAGCGAATACAGCTGCGCAATCTGGCGCTGGGATTCCATGACGAACGCCTTGTGCAGGCCCCACATCATCAGCAGCAGGATCAGCGAAAACGGCAGCGAGGTCAGCACCACCGCCGATTTCAACGCATCGATACTGCCCGAGAACAACAGGCCGCTGGTGATCAGCGCCGTCGCCACACCCCAGAACACGCGCAGCCATTTCGGGCCGTCTTCGTCGGGGTTGCCGCCTTTGGCCGAGAGCGTCGACAGCACCACAGTGCCCGAATCGGCCGACGTAACGAAGAACACGAAGCTGATGAACACCGTGACCGCGATGACCGTCTTGCTCCACGGGTAGGTTTCCAGCAGCAGGTACAGCGTCATCGACGGGTCATCGATAGCCGACTGGCCCAGCGCAGCCATGCCGTGGTTGAGCACCTGATCGATGGCGCTGTTGCCGAAGATCGACATCCACGCCAGGGTGAAGCCCAGCGGAATCAGCAGCACACCGAAAACGAATTCACGGATGGTGCGGCCACGGGAAATACGCGCGATGAACAGGCCCACGAACGGTGCCCAGGCAATCCACCAGGCCCAATAGAACACGGTCCAGCCGCCCAGCCAGTCACTCGGCTTGTTATAGGCGTAGACGTCGAAACTCTTGCTCGGTAGCGCGCCCAGGTAGTCACCGATATTCTGCACCAGCGTGTTGAGCAAATGCTGAGTGGGACCTGCAAACAACACGAACAGCAGCAGCGCACAGGCCAGCAGCATGTTGATGTCGGACATCACGCGCACGCCCTTGTCGACACCGGCGATGGCAACCAGAATCGCCGCGCCCATCATCAGGGTGATCAGGCCGACCTGAATCCATTGAGTGTGCGGTACGCCAAACAGGTAATCGAGACCGGAGTTAAGGTGCAGCACCCCGAAACCCATGTCTGCACCAAGCCCGAAGATGGTCGCGATGATGCCGAAGCCATCGACGGCGTAGCCGATAGGGCCGTTGATGCGCTTGCCGATCAGCGGGTACAGCGCCGAACGCAGGGCCAGCGGCAGGTTGTGGCGATAGGCGAAGTAGGCCAGCGCCATACCGACAAAAGCAAACACGCCCCAGCCATGCAGGCCCCAGTGCAGAAACAGCAGTTGCATGCCCTGGCGCGCAGCCTCAGCCGTGCCCCCTTCACCCTGCGGCGGTTGCAGCAAATGCGTCAGCGGCTCTGAAACGCAGAAGAAGAACAGCGTGATGCTGATCCCGGCGGCGAACAGCATGCCGGCCCATGACAGGTAACTGAACTCGGGTTCGTCGTGGTCGGCACCGAGCTTGATCTTGCCGAAGCCCGACAAGGCGGTGACCACCACGAAGACCAGGTACAGGGTCATGACCATCATGTAATACCAGCCGACCGTGTTGGCCGCCCAGTTCTGCGCGGCCAGCAGCCAGGCGCCGCTGGCTTGCGGGAAGGCGATGACAATGATGCCGAAAATCAGGATGAAACTCGCAGCGAAGTAGAACACTGGAGCGTTCATGCGGACGGTGCCACTTGAAGAAGTACTCGGAGAACTCATCGTTTACAGACCTCCGGACTGATAAAACCAACTGCAAAAAGCGGATACGGCAAAGGTAAGCCTCCTGTTGTGAGCGGGCAGCGAACCACCGGTTTAACTTGAACGAGCGTTCAATTTAAACATGAAAGTGCCCGCAAAGACTAATCGCCGGCCAGTGAATGCTCGCTCAGGCCTGGGTATGACGCTTGCTTGAGCGGGATCGTTCCCATCCCCAGGCAAGACAATCCAGGCCCTTCAGGCGACGATTTTTGCAGGTGTCGATGAACCCATGATGTTGCCTTGCGACCCTGTGCACATTTCCCGCACCATTCTGTTACCTGCTGCCCCAAAAGCGCGCAAGCCACGCCTCAGGTAACAATGTTCACCTCGCCTTACACGCCATACGCCTGTCACGCAAAGTCCGCAGCACCCCCGAAAATACAGGGCCTCCGAGCCTTCGAGTGCCCAATAAATCGCTGTTCGGCAAAGTTGGTCTTTTGATTGCATATGCTTGTATGTACAAGTAGAGACAGGCTAGACACGCTGTCTTCTGTCGGACTGAACCAGCCTGCTTCGCCAGGCGCTGCTCGCCCGCCATCGGGCTGGTTGGGATTGATCGCTGAGGATTTTTTTGTGACCGAGAATAATCAAGACCTGAAGCAGAACTGGACCCGCCACCGCGAAGGCGTCGTGCGGGCTGCTCGCGGCACTCAATTGACGGCCAAGAGCTGGATGACCGAAGCGCCGCTGCGCATGTTGATGAACAACCTCGACCCGGAAGTCGCCGAGAACCCCAATGAACTGGTGGTTTACGGTGGCATCGGTCGCGCAGCGCGCAACTGGGAATGCTACGACAAGATCGTCGAGAGCCTCACCCGGCTCAATGATGATGAAACCCTGCTGGTGCAGTCCGGCAAGCCGGTCGGCGTGTTCAAGACCCACAGCAACGCCCCGCGCGTGCTGATCGCCAACTCCAACCTGGTGCCGCACTGGGCCAGTTGGGAGCATTTCAACGAACTGGATGCCAAGGGCCTGGCGATGTATGGCCAGATGACCGCTGGCAGCTGGATCTACATCGGCAGCCAGGGCATCGTTCAGGGCACCTACGAAACCTTCGTCGAAGCCGGTCGCCAGCACTATGACGGCAACCTCAAAGGTCGCTGGGTGCTGACCGCAGGCCTGGGCGGCATGGGTGGCGCACAACCGCTGGCCGCGACACTGGCCGGGGCCTGCTCGCTGAACATCGAATGCCAGCAAAGCCGTATCGACTTCCGCATCAAGACCCGCTATGTAGACGAGCAGGCGGCTGATCTGGACGACGCACTGGCACGCATCGCCAAATACACCGCCGAAGGCAAAGCCATTTCCATCGCTCTGTGTGGCAACGCAGCAGACATTCTGCCGGAAATGGTCCGTCGCGGCGTGCGCCCGGACATGGTCACCGACCAGACCAGCGCCCACGATCCGCTCAATGGCTATCTGCCCAAAGGCTGGACCTGGGACGAATACCGCGCCCGCTCGGTGAGCGAGCCGGCCGAAGTGGTCAAGGCTGCCAAGCAGTCGATGGCCGAACACGTCGAAGCGATGCTGGCGTTCCAGCAAGCGGGTATTCCGACCTTCGACTACGGCAACAACATTCGCCAGATGGCCAAGGAAGTCGGCGTCGCCAATGCCTTCGACTTCCCCGGTTTCGTTCCGGCCTACATCCGCCCGTTGTTCTGCCGTGGCATCGGGCCGTTCCGCTGGGCCGCGCTGTCGGGTGACCCACAGGACATCTACAAGACTGACGCCAAGGTCAAAGAGCTGATCCCGGACGACGATCACCTGCATAACTGGCTGGACATGGCCCGCGAGCGCATCAGTTTTCAGGGCTTGCCAGCACGTATCTGCTGGGTCGGCCTGGGTCAGCGCGCCAAGCTGGGCCTGGCGTTCAACGAAATGGTCCGCAGCGGCGAGCTGTCGGCACCGGTGGTGATCGGCCGCGACCACCTGGATTCCGGCTCGGTCGCCAGCCCCAACCGCGAAACCGAATCCATGCGTGACGGCTCCGACGCCGTCTCCGACTGGCCACTGCTCAACGCCCTGCTCAACACCGCCAGCGGCGCGACATGGGTGTCACTGCACCACGGCGGCGGCGTCGGCATGGGCTTTTCGCAGCATTCCGGAATGGTCATCGTCTGTGACGGTACGGACGAGGCCGCCGAACGCATCGCCCGCGTCCTGCACAACGACCCGGCCACCGGCGTGATGCGCCATGCCGATGCCGGTTACGACATTGCCATCGACTGTGCCAAAGAGCAGGGCTTGAACCTGCCGATGATCGGACGTTAAGGGGTCTGCGGTTATCAAACCGACAGACTCGGGGAACGGGCATGAGCATGCCCACGGGCCGGATGCCTGATTGAAGCTGCCGTCATCCATTTCAAGCTTGGGAGCATCGACAATGAATATGAAAAAGGCCCTGTTGACCACCTTGGTATCCGCAGGCTTGCTCGCCAGTGCAGGCGCAAGTCAGGCTGCCGGCTGGTGCGAATCAGGCAAGCCGGTGAAGTTCGCTGGCCTGAACTGGGAAAGCGCGATGCTGCTGACCGACGTGCTGCAGGTCATTCTGGACAAGGGTTACGGCTGCGCCGTGGACGCCCTGCCCGGCAACTCCATCGCCATGGAGAACGCCCTGAGCACCAACGACATTCAGATTTTCGCCGAAGAATGGGTCGGCCGCAGTGAAGTCTGGAACAAGGCCGCCGCTGCCGGGAAAGTGGTGGGTGTCGGCGCGCCTATCGTCGGCGCTGTCGAAGGCTGGTACGTGCCGCGTTACGTGATTGAGGGCGACGCCAAGCGCAAGCTGGAAGCCAAGGCACCCAACCTGAAATCCATCAGCGATCTGGCTCAATATTCCGCGGTGTTCAAGGATCAGGAAGAGCCCGGCAAAGGCCGTTTCTATAATTGCCCGGCGGGCTGGACCTGCGAGCTGGAAAACAGCGAAATGCTCAAGAGCTACGGCCTGGAAAACAAATACACCAACTTCCGCCCCGGCACCGGCCCTGCGCTGGATGCGGCTATTCTGTCCAGCTACAAACGTGGCGAGCCGATCCTGACCTACTACTGGTCGCCAACGCCGTTGATGGGCCAGGTGGATCTGGTGCGTCTGGAAGAGAAAGCCGGGGTCAACAAGACCATCGACATCAAAGTCGGTGTGTCCAAAGTGTTCCACGAACAGGCACCCGAGCTGATCGCGATACTGGAAAAGGTCAACCTGCCGATCGATTTGCTCAACCAGAACCTGGGGCGCATGGCCAAGGAACGCATCGAATCGCCGAAGCTGGCGAAGATTTTCCTTAAAGAGCACCCGGAAGTCTGGCACAAATGGGTCAGTGAAGACGCCGCGAAAAAGGTGGACGCCTCGCTGTAAACGACGGGGCAGCCAGCCTGACGAGCCGTCTGCCCTGACCGTTGACCCGACACACCTCATTTGAGAGCCGCTTATGTTTCCTGAAAGCTTCACTTTCTCGATCGCCAACTGGGTAAACGACGGGGTCGACTCGCTGGTGACTCAGTATGGCGACGTGTTCCGGCACATCTCCGAGACCCTGCTGTGGGCCATCGTCAACCTCGAAGGCCTGCTGCGCATGGCCCCGTGGTGGCTGATGCTGATCATCGTCGGCGGTATCGCCTGGCACGCGACGCGCAAAATCATCACGACGCTGGTGATCGTCGGCCTGCTGTTTCTGGTCGGTGCGGTCGGGTTGTGGGACAAGCTGATGCAGACCTTGGCGCTGATGCTGGTCGCCACGATCATTGCGGTGCTGATCGGCATTCCGCTGGGCATTCTCTCGGCGCGCAGTAATCGCCTGCGCTCGGTGCTGATGCCGCTGCTGGACATCATGCAGACCATGCCCAGCTTCGTTTATCTGATTCCGGTGCTGATGCTGTTCGGTTTGGGCAAGGTCCCGGCCATCTTCGCCACCGTGATCTATGCCGCGCCGCCGCTGATTCGCCTGACTGATCTGGGCATTCGTCAGGTCGATGGCGAAGTGATGGAAGCGATCAACGCCTTCGGCGCCAATCGCTGGCAGCAACTGTTCGGCGTGCAATTGCCGCTGGCCATGCCGAGCATCATGGCCGGTATCAACCAGACCACCATGATGGCGCTGTCGATGGTGGTCATCGCCTCGATGATCGGCGCACGCGGGCTGGGCGAGGATGTGCTGGTGGGCATTCAGACCCTCAACGTCGGACGCGGGCTGGAAGCCGGCCTTGCCATCGTCATTCTGGCGGTCGTCATCGACCGAATCACGCAGGCCTATGGCCGCCCACGGCATGAGGCGCACAAATGAGCAGCGTGGAACCGAACAAAATCGTCGTCAAAAACGTGTTCAAGATTTTTGGCAACCGCTCGAAGGAAGCGCTGGCGCTGATCAAACAGGACCAGAGCAAGGATCAGGTACTGGCGCAGACCGGCTGCGTGGTGGGGGTCAACGACCTGTCGCTGTCGATCGGCAGTGGCGAGATTTTCGTCATCATGGGCCTGTCCGGCTCCGGCAAATCGACGCTGGTGCGCCACTTCAACCGGCTGATAGACCCGACCAGCGGTGAAATCCTGGTCGATGGCGAAGACATCCTGCGCTACGACATGGAGGCGCTGCGCCAATTCCGTCGGCACAAGATCAGCATGGTGTTTCAGAGCTTCGGCCTGCTGCCGCACAAGACTGTGCTGGCCAACGTCGCGTACGGCCTGAAAGTGCGCGGCGAGAGCAAGGCGCTGTGCCAGGAACGCGCGCAGCACTGGGTCACGACCGTTGGCCTGAAGGGCTACGAAAACAAATACCCGCACCAGCTTTCCGGTGGCATGCGCCAGCGCGTCGGCCTGGCGCGAGCACTGGCGGCCGACACCGATATCATTCTGATGGACGAAGCGTTCAGCGCCCTCGACCCGTTGATTCGCGCCGAAATGCAGGACCAGTTGCTGGAACTGCAAGCCAGTCTGCACAAGACCATCGTGTTCATCACCCACGACCTGGACGAAGCGGTACGCATCGGCAATCGCATTGCGATCCTCAAGGACGGGCGATTGATTCAGGTCGGTACGCCGAAAGAAATTCTTCACTCGCCCGCCGACGATTACGTGGACCGTTTCGTTCAGCGCCGCGTGGCCACCCTTTAAGGACTGTTGCAGATGTCGCGAGCAGAACAGATCGTCTTCGGTGAAGCCCCGTCGGGCTGGCAGGACGTGGTCGCAGTGGCCCGACATGGCGCGCAAGTGCGCCTGTCAGACGCCGCCTGGGCGCGGATCGATAACGCCCAGGCCATCGTCCGGCAAATCGTCGCCAGCGGCGAACGCGCGTATGGCGTGAACACTGGGCTCGGGGCGCTGTGCAACGTTTCACTGCAAGGCGACCAGCTCAGCCGTCTGTCGCGCAATACCCTGCTCAGCCACGCCTGCGGTGTCGGCGCGCCGTTGGCCGACGAACAAACCCGCGCAATCATCTGCGCCGCAATCCTCAATTACAGCCAGGGCAAATCGGGCATTCACCGGCAGGTGGTCGAGGCGCTGCTGGCCTTGCTCAACCGGGGCATTACTCCGCAAGTGCCGTCGCAGGGGTCGGTGGGTTACCTGACGCACATGGCGCACGTCGGTGTCGCGTTGCTGGGCATCGGCCAGGTCAGCTATCGCGGGCAGATCGTCGCGGCTGAGCAGGCCTTGAACGATGAAGGTCTGGCTCCGGTCATTCTCGGTGCCAAGGACGGCTTGTGCCTGGTCAACGGCACGCCGTGCATGACTGGCCTGAGCTGCCTGGCTATCGCCGATGCCGAGCGTCTGAGCCAATGGGCCGATGTGATCGGCGCCATGACTTTTGAAGCCCTGCGCGGCCAGCTGGACGCGTTCGATGAAAGCATTCTCGCGCTCAAGCCGCATCCGGGCATGCAGCAGGTGGGCAAGAACCTGCGCACGTTATTGGCGGGCAGCGACGTGCTGGCCAGCAGCCAGGGCATTCGCACGCAGGACGCGCTAAGCATTCGCTCGATTCCCCAGGTGCACGGCGCAACCCGCGACCAGTTGGCCCATGCCACTCGCCAGATCGAGACCGAACTGAACTCGGTCACCGATAACCCGATGCTGCTCGGCACGCCCGATGCCTGGCGCGTGGTGTCCCAGGCCAACCCGCATGGCCAGTCGGTGGCGATGGCGGCGGATTTGCTGTGCATGGCGATGGCCGAACTGGGCTCGATCGCCGAGCGTCGGCTGGATCGCCTGATCAACCCGATGGTCAGCGGCCTGCCGGCGTTTCTGGTCAGCCAGCCGGGCGTCAACTCGGGAATGATGATCGTCCAGTACGTCGCCGCCTCGCTCTGCGCCGAAAACCGCCAGTTGGCGCAGCCCGCAGTGGTCGACAACTACGTCACCTCAGGCCTGCAGGAAGATCACCTGAGCCTGGGCACCAGCGCCGCGCTCAAGCTGCACAAGGTGCTGGGCAATGCCACGCAGATTCTGGCCATCGAATATTTGCTGGCAGCCCAAGCGTTTGAATTTCTCAAGGCGCAGCGTTTTGGCGTCGGTACGGACCTGGCCTGGCGGTTGCTGCGCGAGCGGGTTCCGGCCTACGAAGAAGACCGCTGGCTGGCCCCCGACATCGCCAGCAGCGCTGCCCTGCTCAAAGACGAAACATCGCTGGAAAGGGTTTTCCAGCACTGTCGCGATCACGCGGCAAACCTATAAAAGCAGCTGACGGCCACACGCCGTTGCTGACATCAATCAAGGAGTAGCTGCATCGTGACCACCTTATCTGCCAAGACGCTGAACCTGATCCCTGGCCAGTTGACCCTCGCGCAATTGCGCGCCATTCACCAACAGCCGGTCAGCCTGACGCTGGACAGCAGCGCCAACCAGCAGATCGACGACAGCGTAGCCTGCGTCGAGCGCATTCTGGCCGAGAACCGCACCGCGTACGGCATCAACACCGGTTTCGGCTTGCTGGCCTCGACGCGAATCGCCAGCGAGGACCTGGAAAACCTGCAGCGTTCGCTGGTGCTGTCGCATGCGGCCGGTGTCGGCCAACCGATCAGCGATGATCTGGTGCGCTTGATCATGGTGCTCAAGGTCAACAGCCTGAGCCGCGGCTTCTCGGGTATTCGTCGGGTGGTGATCGATGCGTTGATCGCGCTGATCAATGCCGAGGTCTATCCGCATATTCCGCTCAAGGGTTCGGTCGGCGCTTCGGGTGACCTGGCTCCGCTGGCGCATATGTCGCTGGTGCTGCTGGGCGAAGGCAAGGCACGTCACAAGGGCGAATGGCTCAACGCTGTCGATGCACTTGCCGTTGCTGGCCTGAAACCGCTGACCCTCGCCGCCAAGGAAGGGCTGGCACTGCTCAACGGCACCCAGGTTTCCACCGCGTATGCACTGCGCGGCTTGTTCGAGGGCGAAGACCTGTTTGCCGCTGCGCTGACCTGCGGTTCGTTGACCGTCGAAGCGGTGCTCGGCTCACGCTCGCCGTTCGACGCACGTATTCATGCCGCGCGCGGTCAGCGCGGGCAGATCGATGCGGCGGCCTGCTACCGCGAATTGCTGGGCGAAAGCAGTGGCGTGTCGGAGTCGCACCGCAACTGCGACAAGGTTCAGGACCCCTACTCGCTGCGCTGCCAGCCACAGGTGATGGGCGCGTGCCTGACCCAGTTGCGTCAGGCCGCCGAGGTGCTGGAAGTCGAATCGAATGCGGTGTCCGATAACCCGCTGGTGTTCGCCGCCGAGAACGACGTCATATCCGGTGGCAATTTTCACGCAGAGCCGGTCGCGATGGCGGCGGACAATCTGGCGCTGGCCATCGCCGAGATCGGCTCGCTCAGCGAGCGCCGTATTTCGCTGATGATGGACAAGCACATGTCGCAACTGCCGCCCTTCCTGGTGGCCAACGGAGGCGTCAATTCCGGCTTCATGATCGCGCAGGTCACGGCCGCCGCGCTGGCCAGTGAAAACAAGGCATTGGCCCATCCGCACAGTGTCGACAGCCTGCCGACCTCCGCCAATCAGGAAGACCATGTGTCGATGGCACCGGCTGCTGGCAAGCGGTTATGGGAAATGGCAGAAAACGTTCGCGGGATTCTTGCCGTAGAATGGTTGGCTGCCTGCCAGGGGCTGGACTTGCGTGAAGGCCTGAAAACCTCCGCGAAGCTGGAGCAAGCCCGCAGCCTGTTGCGCAGCAAGGTCCCGTTCTATGAAAAGGACCGCTTTTTTGCACCGGACATCGAAGCTGCCAGTCAGCTGTTGTCCTCCACTTGCCTGAACCCGCTGGTTCCTGCACGTCTGCTACCGAGTCTGTGATGCACCGCGAGCCTGGCAGGGCTCGCTTTGGTCATCGCTGCGGGAAGCCGGATGCAGGCGTCCTCGCGGCTTTTGCCATACCTGTAATGAAATGGACCTGAAATGACGTCACAAGATGGTTTGAAACGCGGGTTATCCGCCCGCCACATCCGCTTCATGGCCCTGGGCTCTGCCATCGGCACAGGGTTGTTCTACGGCTCGGCCTCGGCGATTCAACAGGCCGGTCCCGCTGTATTGCTGGCGTACCTGATCGGCGGCGCGGCGGTGTACATGGTAATGCGCGCACTGGGCGAAATGGCTGTTCACGACCCGGTGTCCGGTTCGTTCAGCCATTACGCCACACGCTACATGGGGCCGCTGGCCGGTTTCGTGCTGGGCTGGACCTACGCGTTCGAGATGATCATCGTCTGTCTGGCCGATGTGACAGCCTTCGGCATTTACATGGGCTTCTGGTTTCCGGAAGTGCCGCGCTGGATCTGGGTGCTGGGCATCGTGTTCCTGATCGGCGCGCTCAACCTGTGCAACGTCAAAGTTTTCGGCGAAACCGAATTCTGGCTGTCGATCCTCAAGGTCAGCGCCATCGTGGCGATGATCGTTGCAGGCTTCGGCATCATGATCTTCGGCATCGGCAGCTCGACCAGCGGCACTGAAATCGGCATCAGCAACCTGTGGGCGCATGGCGGCTTCATGCCCAACGGTGTCACCGGCCTGATCGCTTCGTTTGCAGTGGTGATGTTTGCTTTCGGCGGCATCGAGATCATCGGCATCACGGCCGGTGAGGCAAAGGACCCGCAACGCAGCCTGCCGCAGGCAATCAACGCGGTGCCGCTGCGTATTCTGCTGTTCTACGTGCTGACCCTGTTTGTGCTGATGTGTATTTATCCGTGGCCGCAAATCGGCACCCAAGGCAGCCCGTTCGTACAGATTTTCGACAACCTGGGCATTGCCTCGGCGGCGACCATTCTCAACATCGTGGTGATCTCGGCGGCGGTGTCAGCTATCAACAGCGACATCTTCGGCGCAGGCCGCATGATGTACGGCCTGGCCCGCGACGGTCAGGCGCCGGCGAGCTTTGCACGCCTGTCGCGTCAGGGCGTGCCGTGGATGACCGTGCTGGTAATGGGCGTGACGCTGCTCGGTGGCGTGCTGCTCAACTACCTGATCCCCAAAGACGTGTTCCTGCTGATCGCGTCGCTGGCAACCTTCGCCACGGTCTGGGTCTGGCTGATGATCCTGCTGACTCAGGTCGCCATGCGCCGCTCGATGAGCCGCGAAGAGGTCACACAGCTCAAGTTTGCGGTGCCGTTCTGGCCTTACGGGCCTGCCGCCGCCATTGCCTTCATGCTGTTCATCTTCGGCGTTCTGGGCTATTTCCCGGACAACCGTGCAGCCTTGATCGTCGGCGCAATCTGGATTGTGCTGCTGCTCATCGCCTACGGGTTGTGGGTCAAGCCAAAGGCGCTCAACAAAACCCATTGATCAAAGAGGCCCGGAATGAAAACGCTCTGGAAACACTGTCACATCGCAAGCATGGCACACGGCAAATACTCGATCATCGAGGATGCCGCCATCGTGACCTCCGGAGCGCTCATCGAGTGGATCGGGCCTCAGGCTGATCTGATCGAGCCGGAACATGACAACTGCATCGATCTGGGCGGCGCGTGGGTGACGCCCGGCCTGATCGACTGCCACACGCACACGGTGTTTGGCGGCAACCGCAGCGGCGAGTTCGAGCAGCGTTTGCAGGGTGTGAGTTATGCCGAGATTGCCGCAGCAGGTGGTGGTATCGCCAGCACGGTGCGCGCGACCCGTGCCGCCAGTGAAGATGAACTGTACGCCAGCGCCGAGCGTCGTCTGCGGCATTTGCTTAAGGACGGCGTCACCACCGTCGAGATGAAATCGGGCTACGGGCTGGACCTGGAAAACGAGCGCAAGATCCTCCGCGTGATCCGCCGTCTGGGCAATACCCAGCCGGTCACCGTGCGCGCCACCTGTCTGGCCGCCCATGCGTTGCCACCGGAATACGCTGACCGTGCCGATGACTTCATCAACCACATCTGCAACGAGATGCTTCCGGCACTGGCGGCCGAAGGGCTGGTGGACGCGGTAGATGCGTTCTGTGAATACCTGGCGTTCTCGCCTGAGCAGGTCGAGCGGGTATTCATCACGGCAGGGCAATTGGCGTTGCCGGTGAAACTGCATGCCGAGCAGCTTTCTTCGCTGGGCGGGTCGAGCCTGGCAGCGCGCTACAACGCGCTGTCGGCGGACCATCTGGAGTTCATGACCGAAGACGACGCCATTGCCATGGCCGCTGCCGGAACCGTCGCCGTGCTGCTGCCGGGAGCGTTTTATTTCCTGCGGGAAACTCAATTGCCGCCGATGGACGCGCTGCGCAAGCATGGCGTGCCGATTGCCATCTCCACCGACCTGAACCCCGGCACCTCGCCTGGCCTGTCGTTGCGCCTGATGCTCAACATGGCCTGCACGCTGTTTCGCATGACGCCTGAAGAAGCGCTGGCGGGCGTTACGTTCAATGCCGCCAAGGCACTGGGCATGAGCGCGACTCACGGTTCGCTGGAAGTAGGCAAGGTGGCGGATTTCGTCGCCTGGAACATCGAACGACCGGCTGACCTGGCCTACTGGCTAGGCGGCGATCTGGACAAACGCATCGTGCGCCACGGCGTCGAATCATCGATCTGAAGGAGTCTGCCCTGTGGATAACGTTCTGACATTCAAAGGTGGCCGCGTCCCGCTGCTGATCAGCATGCCGCATGCAGGCCTGAAGCTGACACCGGTGGTCGAGGCGGCGCTGGTGGACGAGGCGCTTAGCCTGCCGGACACCGACTGGCACATCCCGCGCCTGTATGACTTTGCTGCCGAACTGGGCGCGAGCACCCTGGCCGCCGAGTATTCGCGTTTTGTCATCGATCTCAATCGGCCATCAGACGACAAGCCGATGTACGTGGGCGCGACCACCGGATTGTTCCCGTCGATCCTGTTTGACGGCGTGCCGTTGTTCAAGGAAGGCCAGACGCCGAGTGCCGAAGAACGTGCTCGGTATCTGCAGCAGATCTGGACGCCCTATCACCAGACGCTGGAGCAGGAGCTGCAGCGGATGCGCGATGAGTTTGGCTATGCGCTGCTGTTCGACGCCCACTCGATTCGCGGGCACATTCCGCACCTGTTCGAGGGTCGCTTGCCGGATTTCAACCTGGGCACTTTCAACGGGGTCAGTTGCGACCCGGAACTCGCCAGCCGAATGGAGCAGGTCTGCGCAGCGGCCAAGGATTACAGCCATGTGCTGAACGGACGCTTCAAGGGCGGCCACATCACCCGCCACTACGGCGACCCGGCCAACAACATCCACGCGGTGCAACTGGAACTGGCGCAAAGCACCTACATGGACGAGTTCGTGCCCTTCCACTACCGCACGGACCTGGCCGAACCGACCCGCGCCGTGCTCAAACCGTTGCTGGAGACCTTTATTGCCTGGGGGCAGGAGCGGTTTGGCTGATGAAGGCGGACGCAGAGCGTCCAGAAAGGCGCTACCACGCAAAGCGTGGGAGCCATAGCCGATAGCCGCGCCGATTATCGTTCCCATGCTCCGCGTGGGAACGCCGTTCTGGACGCTCCGCGTCCGCCCCTCAAGGTTCCCGACTGATCACTTCTTGAGCAATCGCAAGCCGTTGAACACCACCAGCAGGCTCACGCCCATGTCGGCAAATACGGCCATCCACATGGTCGCCAGGCCCGCGAAGGTGATGCCGATGAACAGCACTTTGGTCGCGATGGCCAGGATAATGTTTTGCTTGAGCACCGCCGAGGTCTGACGGGACAGTCGAATGAACGTCGGGATCTTGCGCAGATCATCGTCCATCAGGGCGACATCTGCCGTTTCGATCGCCGTGTCAGTCCCCGCAGCCGCCATCGCAAAGCCAATCTCGGCCCGAGCCAGTGCCGGGGCATCGTTGATGCCGTCACCCACCATGCCCACTCGACGGTTGCGCGCGTAAAGCGCTTCGATGGCACTCAGCTTGTCGGCAGGCAGCAGGTTGCCCTGCGCTTCATCGATCCCGACCTGATCGGCAATTGCCTTGGCGGTGTGCGGGTTATCACCCGTCAGCATGACAGTCTTGATGCCCAGTTCATGCAACTGAGCAATGGCTTCACGGCTGGTTTCCTTCACGGTGTCGGCTACCGAAAACAGCGCGATCGGACCGGACGCATCCAGCAACAGCACTACAGTCTTGCCCTGCATTTCCAGCGCATCAAGCCTGGCTTCCAGCGCTGGCGAGCACAGGCCCAGCTCTTCGACCAAGCGGTGGTTGCCCAAATGGTACATCTGGCCGTTCACTTCGCCCTTCACGCCACGCCCGCCCAAGGCCTCAAACGCTGTGACCTCGTACAGCGTCAGGCTGTTATCAGCGGCTTTGGCAATCGCCTGAGAAACAGGGTGATCGGAGCGCCCGGCAAGGCTCGCGGCAATCGCCGGCGCGCTGTCGGCGACTGTGGGGTCCAGCGGCACGTAGTCGGTCTGCACCGGCTTGCCGTGGGTCAGGGTGCCGGTCTTGTCGAGGGCCAGGTAATCAAGCTTCTCGCCCATCTCCAGATAAACGCCGCCCTTGATCAGAATGCCTTTGCGCGCCGCTGCTGCCAGGCCGCTGACAATGGTCACCGGCGTAGAAATCACCAGCGCACACGGGCACGCGACGACCAGCAACACCAGCGCCCGGTAGATCCAGTCAAACCATTGCCCGCCAAAAAACAGCGGCGCAATCAGCGCCACGCCCAACGCGACAACGAACACTACTGGCGTATAGATGCGCGAGAAGCTGTCGACGAAACGCTGAGTCGGCGCGCGTGAACCCTGGGCCGCTTCCACCGCATGAATGATGCGCGCCAGCGTCGAATTGTTCGCCGCAGCGGTGACGCGATACTCCAGCGACCCTGCCTGGTTGATAGTGCCCGCGAAAACTTTATCGCCAATGGTTTTCTCGACCGGCAGGCTTTCGCCCGTGATAGAGGCCTGATCAATGGTCGAGTTACCAGACACCACTTCACCGTCCAGCCCGACCCGCTCACCCGGCTTTATCCTGACGATAGCGCCCAGTTCGACATTTTTGGCTTCAATTTCCTGCCAGCTGCCATCAGCCTGCTTCACGGTCGCCAGTTCCGGCGTCAGTTGCATCAGGCCGCTGATCGCGTTGCGGGCGCGGTCCAGGGATTTGGCTTCGATCAACTCGGCCACGGTAAACAGAAACATCACCATCGCCGCTTCAGGCCACTGACCGATCAGAATCGCGCCGGTCACCGCAATGCTCATCAGGGCATTGATGTTCAGGTTGAAGTTCTTAAGCGCGATCCAGCCCTTTTTATAGGTGGTCAACCCACAACTGAAGATCGACACCAACGCCAGCAGCGCAACGACCCAAGTCGGGCCGAGTGAAGCCAGATGGACCACTTCGGCACCCAGCGCTGTGACGCCGGACAATGCCAATGGCCACCAGTGTTTCGCCGGCGCAGGAACCGATGCAGCAGGCGCAACACCCTCCTCGACCGGCTCGGCCTGCATGCCCAGCGAGCTGATGGCCTCGCGAATCGGATCGGTGGACGGCAGGTCATGCCAGACGCCCAGCAGGCGGTTGATCAGGTTGAACTCGAGCTTCTGCACACCGGCCAGCTTGCCGAGCTTGTTCTGGATCAGGGTCTGCTCGGTCGGGCAATCCATCGCTTCGATACGGAAGTTGCTCAAGCGGCTACCGGATGTCGGCGCGTCGGCAAACGTCACCACGGCAGGTTGCGCATCACTGGAGCAGCACGAATGCGCAGGCTCTGGGGATTTATGCTCGTGTTCGTGCGCCCCGTGATCATGGTCATGATCGTGGTCATGTGCGGAGGGATTCTTGATTGTCGTGCCCATTCGTTGTGCTCCAGGATTCTGCTTGTTGCCAAGTGAACACCCTGTAGCCACTATAGGGTCAAGCACTCAATCGAGATGAGCCCACATGAAAATCGGCGAACTGGCAAAACTGACCGATACCCAGGTCGAAACCATCCGTTATTACGAGCGCGAAGGCCTGCTGCCCGCCCCCGCCCGCAGTGATGGCAACTACCGGCTGTACACCCAGGCGCACATGGAACGCCTGTCGTTCATCCGCAATTGCCGCAGCCTGGACATGACCCTCGAAGAGATTCGCAACCTGCTCAACCTGCGCGACAGCCCGCAGGACCAGTGCGAAAGCGTCAATGCGCTGATCGACGAGCACATCGAACACGTCAACGCCCGCGTCGCGAGCCTGCAAGCGCTCCAGGAGCAACTGCTCGACCTGCGCCGCCGCTGCAGCGATGGCGTGGCGGACCACTGCGCGATACTGGAGAGGCTGGAAGTGACAGGCGCTGTTGCGGCGCCCGAGGGTGAGCCCTCGCATGTGGGCAGGAGTCATGGGCATTGAGGTGGGTTTGACATCTCTCGTTTAACGCTGCGCAGCCTGCACCACCGCCACAAGCTCAGTGATCGCCTTTACGAGCTGATCTTTGGCAGCTTTCTCTTTCGCAGCATCTTCACCCGCCCGCTCAGAATCAACGCGCTTGAACGCTTCGTGTACTTCCTCGCTGAATACGCTGATCGAGACGATATTTTCCTGCCGAAAACCAATAGGCCTGAGCGGTGTATCGCTTGGATAATCGGTCGGACAGTAAGAAAAGCCCATAGGGCTGGCATCACAAAGGTCAGTAAACCTGACAAGGCATCGTGGGATCCTTCAGGCACACCAAAAAACCGCTGACGAGTAGTGGCAACAGAAGTAAAAAAGCCATTTATCAGGATTCGTTTTGCGCAGTGACCAGTTTTTTAGCCTTGTCGCGGGAGGAGCGAACCAAATCTTCGATTTCTTTGGCGTCCATGGACATGCGACCACCCCTTACCACAAGAGTGTCGATGCTCTTGATTGCCTGCATGAGGGCCGCGTCTTCAGCCTTCTTCGTATCACTACGATGTCCAATCCGATTGAAAAACATAGTCGATTCCATTGAACAGGGTCAGGGGGTGTGCGCTGAAACTATAGCACAGCGCTAGATTCGCTCCCTTACGGGCTCAGACCGCCATCGGCGCGGTCATCGCCGGGTGATGCTGATAGCCTTCCAGCGAAAAGTCCGACGGCTCGATCAGCTCCAGCCATTCAGGCTGATAAACGCCGGTCTTGGCAAACTCCGGCACGCGGTCGGAGATCACCAGTTTTGGCATCGGATACGGCTCGCGGGTCATTTGCTCGTTGAGCATGTCCAGGTGGTTCTCGTACACATGGGCATCGCCGATGAAGTAGGTGAACCAGCGCGGCGTGTAGCCGGTCAGGCGGCCGATCAGGCTCAGTAGTGCCGCGCCTTCGGTCAGGTTGAACGGCGTGCCGAGTCCATTCCTGCGATGCTTTTTTTGCACACTCAGTCGTTTTTACTGGCTTCCAGGGAACAAATCCCTATGTGCGATTTGGATTATGCACATTTCGAGAGGCGATGTCTATCTTCCTCATATAGGTCAGCCACTTAGCTCCCCTCCCGCTTACTGCGCGGCCTGCGGCACGTACGCCCAGGCAGCCACGCCAAAACATTCGTGAAGCAGATACACTCGACTATCGGCGATCAGCCATCACGACTATCAGATTTCGCAACGGACTCAACATGGACTACAGACGCATCAGAGGCATGGATTCAGGACAGCGCCTCGCCTTTGAGGAACTCGTATGCCAGCTTGCAAGGCGTGAACCACCAGGCGCTGATGCGGAATTTAGGCGAATAGAAGGTGCCGGGGGCGACGGAGGTATTGAGGCGTACTGGTTGCTAAGTGACGGCAGTGAGGTCGGATATCAAGCCAAATACTATCTAAAAACAGGCGAGATAGATTGGGCCAATATCGACGATTCTGTTAAGCGCGCCCTGCAGTCACATCCAACGCTGACAAAGTATGTTGTGGCCTTAGCTTGTGACCTGACTGATAAAACCGGCAAACAAGGTGGAGGCAAAAGAGGCTGGGAGCACTGGGAGACGCATAAGGCAACTTGGACGTCTTATGTTGCACCGGGCCATACAGTCGAATTCATTCCTTGGACAGCTTCCGACCTAACTAATCGGCTATCCCACACAAATGCCGAAGGGCTGAAAAGGTATTGGTTTGGGGACGTCGAGTTCTCCCCAAACTGGTTGTCAGAAAACGTAGATTGGGCCGTAAGGTCACTCGACGAAAGATATCATCCTGACGATCATGTGGAGGTCGAAATTGAAAAGCTGTTCAAAATAATATTGCGCGACCAAGGCATCATCTCAGAACTTCAGGCCAAGATAGATGAGCTACGTGCCCTGGCCAAAATCAAAGATATAAAAAAGCTACTTGGAGATGCCAGTACCGCCCTGACAGAAAAAATTACGTCTCAGGTAACAAATCTTGGAGGACTGAGACATAAACTTACCACTGATGCCTGGCTTAGTTGGCCGCTGACAGAGTGCCTTGACTGTATTGAGAAAATTTCGGACGACGTTCACTCTTTAGAAAGGCTTGCTTGGAAACTAAAGGAGGAAAACCGAAAGAAAAAAACGCTAGATGACAACTCTATAGAATATCTACGACATCAGCTGAGCAAGCTGAGTGACGCATCCTACGTATTCAGATCATTACTCCAGGACAGATACTTCACCGCAGAGCCTAGCCGCAGCTTCTTTCTTTTCGGAGAGGCTGGAATTGGAAAGTCTCACTTACTCGGCAGTATTGCGCAGCAAGCGATATCGGACGACAGAGTTGCCATCCTGATACTAGGGCAACACCTAGCCGATGATAATATCTGGGATCAGATCACCAGTCGACTAGGCCTTGCCGATATTGACCCTGACGTTTTCCTTCAAGCGTTAAGCGCTGCTGCTGAGGCTACCGGGAAGCGCGGGCTGATTTTGATTGATGCATTGAATGAAGGGGCCGGTTTAACTCTCTGGCGTAAAGAGCTTGCAGCGTTCATCGGTAGGATTGAAAAGTACAAAAACCTGATCGTTATATTCAGTTGCAGATCAGAATATACTGCATACGTTATACCTGCCAACATCCATGAGCTAACCCCATCATTTAAAGTTCACGGATTCGTGACTCGTGAAGAGCAAATCCGCGCCGCGCGTATATACCTTGGGAAACGAGGCATTTCACAACCCAACGTTCCTTGGTTGGCAGCTGAATTCGTCAATCCGCTATTCTTGAGAAGTGCCTGCATCACACTTGAGAAAGAGAATCAAAAATGGTTCCCCAGAGGCTTAACAGGTACAAAGCAGGTTTTTTCTTTCTACCTGAAAAGTATCGCTCGAAACTTAGGTGCAGGAAGAGATGGAAGTGATGACCTTGTAAAGCCAACCAACCAAGCACTTCTTTCAATTGCTACAGAGATGGCGGCAAAGAGGCAAGACTATGTTCCACACTCCGAAGCCATCCGGATCGTTGCTGAAAAATTTCACGCCTTTCCGGCTCCACTTGGAACAACCTGGTTTGAGGTACTTCAGCGAAATGGCTTGTTCCGGATGGATCCACCCCTAAGAAGTCGTGATGCTGACCCGTTTGACTCAGCCGAAGACATTGTTCGCTTTAGCTTCCAAAGACTGCAGGATTACTTGATGGCTGCAGGGCTCTTGGATGAAGTTCAAGACCTCGCTGAAGACTTGAAAAGCGGTGTTCTTCAGTTCATTCACAGTGGAAAGTGGGTGCATAGTCAGTGGGTCGGACTGACAGAAGCGCTATCGGTACAGTTACCTGAACGCTTCGGACAAGAGTTGCTGGACGTCCTGCCTGGGGGTGCGGATCGCTGGAAAAATGAGCATTCGGTAAGCGGCGCGTTCATCGAGAGCCTTCGGTGGCGGGCTAACGACTCCTTCACCAATCGCACACTGGAGCTCTTCAACACTTTCCTGTCGGAAAGCGAAGAGCATTTCGACATCATCCTTCAAGTCAGCGTAAGTGCTGGCCACCCATGGAATGCGAAATCCCTACACAGCCGACTCGTAGCGCTCAGCATGCCCAAACGGGACTCTACGTGGACTGCTCAACTGAATTTCCTGTCCATGGACGAAGAAGATACGGCTCGGCGATTAATCGAGTGGAGCGCCTTTGAACAGACAGAACAAACTGATCCGGAGGTTCAGTATCTCTGCGCGATAACGTTGACGTGGTTTTTCACCAGTTCCAATCGGGAGTTACGAGACAAGGCCACCAAAGCGCTTACGTCGCTAATGATTTGGAACCCCACCTTATATGGGATGCTCTGTAAGGACTTCCGCGCCGTAAACGACCTCTACATCCTCGAGCGCCTACACACAGCCGCCTTCGGAGCATGCTGCATCGATCCAGAGCAGCATCGACTGCGCACCTATTCGGAGGTCGCGTACAACGAGGTCTTCGACAGAGAGGATGTTCCGCTCTCGATTCTACTCAGGGACAGCGCGCTGGGCATTATCGAGCACGCACTGCTAAATGATCACCTGCCCAAACAGGTCGATATCGTGAAAGCAATGCCGCCTTATCAGTCCAAAAACATCAGGCTGTCAGTGTCCGAAGAGGCCCTCGAAAAAGTGGCGAAGCGGGCTGGAGACTCGCAGATCCAAGATTCTTGCGCAGGATGGGGTGGCGATTTTGCCAGTTATGAGATCCAGCCGAGGGTCAGCTCATTCTTGAATGTAGCACTGGATTTGCCTGAGCCTCTGAGCGCCACACAGGTATATGAGCGGTTCGAGGATGAGGTCATTAATCACTCCGACCTACGGATCGACATCCTCAAATTGATGAACGATTTCAGGCCTAATGCCTTCAGGGATCTCAGGCTCAAGCTTTCTGAGCAAGATGTTACTGAGCGCTCAACCTACTTCACGAGAGCTGAAAACCTGCTGCTGGATGTTTTGAGCCCTGAAGAGCGGGCAAGATATAGAAAGGAGTATAAAAAACGTTTCAAACCCTCGGCGGCTGGGGTTGAAAGGCTACCTCACGTCGACATACAGGCGGCACAGCGCTGGGTGGCCAAACGAGCATATGGGCTGGGTTGGACAAAAAAACTGTTTCCAGATGATCGTTCGGGTCGGTCTGACTACAGTCGCAATCGACCATTGATCGAGCGCATCGGGAAAAAATACCAGTGGCTTGCCCTCGATGAGCTTCTCTGTAGCCTTGCCGACAACAAGTGGTTATCTGAGACGAGTGAACAGGGGGCACGTCGTTATGCCAGCCCTCTAGACATCGGCACTCATCGCGACATAGATCCAACCATCCTGCTCACTGACCAGCACAGCCGTGCTGATGTACGCCATCCGGTGATCGATGAGTTTCGGATATCCATACGGGAGACCGTCGAAAACGACGTGGGGAAATGGCCATTCGAGGAGGAACCCTCCGACGGCATGGCAGACCTGGTAATCCGTACTGATTCAACCCATGCGGCATGGGTAGTCCTACACGAACATCGCTCTGTGACAGTGAAGTATCCAGAGAAAGAAAGCGGTGATCACGGCTCCAGGCAACAACAGTGGCGGTTCCTGTTGCCGGTGTTGGTGAGGCGGGAGGACGAACAACAGCTTCTCGATTACATTCGGGAAAAGCAAAAGCTGGACGTGGACTCATGGACAGCCCGTGGTTTCACGAACGATGGCTATCTCAGAGAGGCGCCATGGCGCTCGACATGGGCTCAAGAGCAATGGTCAACCTACGAATTTTACGACTTAGGTGAAGTAAATGTTGCCTATCCGTGCTTTCGCCACTATTGGGAATCTCACTTGGATGTCTCAATGCCCGAAGGCGCTCAAGCTTTGATACCGGCGCCTTGGTTTGCACTGAGGCTCAACTTAAAGCCCCATCGTGAAGATCCAAACATTTATGTGGATCAAGCAGGGGAAACGCGCTTCGTGTGCGGCAGAAGCCCAGGTGATGGCTCACACGCGTTTATCGACCAGCAGCTTTTCCAGACACTTCTGGAGGAAGACGGGCTTGCTTGCGTATGGGTTTTTGTGACGGAACGTAGCGCATGGCCGGGCGGTGATAATGAACATGCATCCCGGCGACGTTCAGAAGGTGTGGTGTGGCAAAAGCACGGCAAAACGCAGATGGTTCAGTGGAGCGATGATTGGGCCAGGGGCAGATCAGAGCGTTATGTTCCAGTAAAATCGTAGCCGCTGGCTCAGTAGGGGTGGGCTGAAATTGGGCCCTCCCCTCAATAAATCCGGCCCACCTCAAGGCTGCCAGCAACCTTGCTAGTTCTTAAAATAAGCGGCCAATTCCTAGCATGGTAAGTCGGCTTCTTCCATTTGCGAGAGAATTTGCTTTTTGAAGTGGCTTCGCCGTGTTGTGTCGTGCATGTATATGTCGATGAGTCTCTCTGCGATCCTGGGAGTATTGTTCAGCACGTGCTTCACTATCTCCCGCATTTCACCCAATGGCTTGCCTTTTTGGGCAAGGTACTTCTCAAGCACCTTGCGCAAATTCGCTTTAGATAATTGAGGCTGCTCAGCTACCAGCGCTTCAGGGTTAAGCCGCATGAAGGCTACCGGCCCGACCATTCTCGCCGCATGGTCGTACTCGTTGAAACTTGAAATCTCCAGAGGGCGGGAGTTTAGAACTTGGCCTCCATCGTTAATCAGCGATTCGTAGATGATCTGTGTTTCATCCTCGACTACCGAAGTGAGCACCTCGTCCTTGTAGCCAAAGTAGAACCCGAAGGGTAGTTTTCCATCCTCATTTGCTGCCGTCGCGATGAACGCAAATGAGTGGCAGAATCCTGCGACCACCGTTAGCTCGCCACGGGCCGCGTCCATAATCGCCCGCAGATCCTGACCATACTGTTGCCAGCCAATAAAGCCGCCACTCGGCATGGCCAAGCCTTTCTCGGCATCCCCATGGCCATCAATGAAAACCAACGGAAGCATCCCCACCTTGCAAGAGTCCCGGATCGTTTTCATGGCGGCAGACCAATTATCTCGATGCTTGCATTGCACGTGATAGACGCGCGATGTGTCATGGATAATGTTTTGCGCCGACAGAGCCATCAATGAGTCGCAGATCCCTTCATGGCGAGTACGAGCAGATTGCTTATCATCCTCTTTGAGGCAATCGATGAGAAAGATGGTGTTGGCGTCGGAGGCGATCTTCTGGTCGTAGTTAAGCGTTATCTCTTCCATCACAGAGGCCCTCATAGGCAGGTGGGCGCTTAGCATGGCCCACCTGCATCATGGCAGCACTGCCTTACAAAGTGCGATAGCAAGAAGCCACTTAATCCCGTGACACTGCGCCAGAGCTGAGGCAGGATTATCGCGCGCAAGCACCATCGTGCTCGCCCTACGAGGCGGGGCCTTGGAACGCACGGAGCGCTCAATTCCCAGCAGTTGTACGCGTAAATGGAGTTCACATGGCTGTAACACTGAAAAAATCGCATCTTCAAACCAACGTTTACACATACATCTGGACTCGAGACGATGACGACCAGCCATACGCAGGCCTGGAAGATCGTAGGCAGGTTGATAAGGATGAAGGGTACGAAGTTCTGTATTTCTTGGAAAAGCTGCTGAACAAGCACGACAAGAAAACGCTACCCGATGTAAATGCTGCCGAGGATGCGCTTCATAGCGAAGATCTGAGCGACGTCACTGACCGAGTTAAACTCACTACTGCGGTCGAAAAAATTCTGGGCTGGTAAAGAGAGCGGCCTTGTCAGATTGGCATGACTGATGCCTTTGTGGCTCGCAGCTTGAAAGGGGCTCAAGGTATATCTGTTTTGGGCTTGCCTCGGCTGTCGTAAACCAAACCCTGGCTTCGCCAGGTTTTGGCCCTCCGGGCTTCCATCCTCAAGCCTTTGGCCCACAGGGCCGGCGCGCTCCGCTTGCGTCAGGAGTTTACCTTGCAAGAAATCAGGAACGGCAGGCTGAGACACTGAAGGAAGAAATGATCGCGCGCTTGGGCACCTGCCGTTGTCTCAGAAAATTAAATCGGATTACTTGCACGATATACATCGCGTGATCGAAGAATATCTCAGGGCAGTATCAATGCACACAAACCCAGAGGTTTTCTATGATCCGTAAATCCGCTTTCACTGGCTGGTCTGCCCTTAAAGACTCCTACCACCTCCAACAGGCTCGCCAGAACCACTCTGAGCCCGACTACCTGAACGCCCTCGCTCAGGCGATCCAAGAGGTGAAACCCGAAACCTGTTTCCGTGAAGCCATGCGCCAAGCCATTACCGTGGATGAGTACACTGTTGGCGTACTCGGCAACCAAGAGTTAGGTAAACGCACTCGTGCAATCCTCGAAGCGCAGCCTAACGCCGTGCCTGCCCGTTAACCCGAAATGGAAGAGAACATGAACGACAAAGGACAAGAGAGGCTTGACGAAGGTTTTCTGGCTCGTAGAGATCGAGCTCTACAAAGCATCCAAGAAATCCTAGGGCTCGACAAGCAAGCGTATCAAGACTGGCTAGATGGCATGACCTCGGAAGAACGCTCTACCCACGACCATGAAGTCGGACGGTATATGGAGCTCTGCACGATCATGTATACCGAGCATATTCAGTGGTCAAGCCAGCTTCTACTTACCGCGCCAGAGGTCTCATCGGGGAACGGGCAGTCTAGCTACATTGGCCCGCTGGGAAAATTTCTGCAAGGGGCCATCAAGGATGGTAAACCTCTTGCTCAGCATCTGCGTGATGCGGCTGATCAAATCTCCAAGCTGAAT
The DNA here is from genome assembly GCF_030209255.1 of Pseudomonas sp. CFBP2511. NCBI lineage: Bacteria > Pseudomonadati > Pseudomonadota > Gammaproteobacteria > Pseudomonadales > Pseudomonadaceae > Pseudomonas > Pseudomonas sp. CFBP2511. The sequence goes on from NZ_JARVSI010000014.1 coordinate 47,046, forward strand.
GGCGCGAGGCGGCGCTTCCTCGTCGAGCTTTTTGATCAGTTGCGTCCGGAGGAGCGGCGTGATTACGGCGATCTATTACGCGATTGCGAGGCCATGTTGAGTGCCTTACCTAACATCAAGCTCTGGGACACCTTGGAACGGCTGGATCTGTGCTGGAAATTTCGCTACGAAGAAATTAACGAACTCATGGAACACGTGCCGGTCTTTGATCGCATGGCTGAAGCCAAATGGAGACACCAGCGGGTCACTGATAAAAGTAACAAAGCTGTTCGCCACATTCTGAAAGAAGTCATAGAAAGTAGCGACTCCCTAGCTGCAAAGTTAATGCTAGCCAGCATGGTCAATCGCTATCACTGGGAATTTTTGGAACTCGAGCGTTTTGAGGATATCGCTGTACCAAGCCTGCTGCGCTTGATACGGGGGCTTCATTCGGCAGGCAATGGTCGTGTTCCAGCTGACCTTCATGAAGAAGCTTTCAGGGACTGGATGATGGATCACCTTTCAGGCCCTACCTTCGGGGAGGAGCATGCTTGGCGTCCACTGAAATCTGTGCATTTAAATAGAGTCTACGCGCAAGCAAAGTGGATTTTGAGCTGGGAGAGAATCGACTTCGTAGCGCACGAGGCCACCGAGAACGAGCTGCAGAATATATGCGCGTTGAACCTCGCCTGGAGCTACTGCACTCGCGAGAAGCACGACATCAGAATTGCTGACATCAAGGATTACGATCTGGTGAATTTGCGAGAAATCCAGACCGGCGAGCAGGTGCCGCTGACCAGGATCAAATACCAACAGAGGCAGCTGAACACAATGCTCCGGAGCCTGCAGCATCAAGCGCTGGATCCCGAAAAGATAAGGATGCAGACCGAAAGCAACAGGGACTTGCGCAACCACCGGATGCAGTTCATTCGGTCAAATTTCAAGAACACTACTTTAAGCCAGTGGAAAGCATTGACTACCGGTGTTTTCAAAATTGTATTCCCTCAGCTTTCCGGGTTTTGACTCCTGAGCTGCATCACGCTGATTCGGCTCCACTCACCAGGGGCAGCCATTGAGCTGCCTCGGGGCTAATGGACGCAAAATGGATCTGGCGTATGGGCAGATAAGCACGGCTTAGCAACCTACATTCGTGCCTCTGCCCATACTGCCGACATTTGCCAAACCGTATTAAGCGGTAGCTAAAAAGCCGAACTTTGAATAGCCCATTGTCTTGATCTCATTGAAAAGACGTAGGTCGCCTTCCTTGCCCTCAGGATGAGGTGCGAGTGTTAAATAGTGGTTCTGGTCATTATGCTTAGCGAAGACAATCCATTCGCCAGTGAGCTGGGAGTTAGCTTCCCGCTCCAAAAAAGCGTCTGTGGTGATCGCCTCCACTAAGTCATTGAGCATCTTGGGGGTAATGATTGGCTCAGAGGGATCACAAATTCGGTCAACAGTTTCGGAGACTCGTTTAGGCGTCATATGTGCAGCTATATTTTTTTCAGTAAATCTTGACGCAAAAAAGTGCTGGTGCCACAGGCCCTTCAGGGGCTCCCTTGTAAACTGAGTTGGTGGCTTGGTGAAGGGTGCCGAATTGTTCAGCCCTTCAAGCGCCTTGATTTCCTCAAGGATAAAGTCTGGCTCGACACCATCGAATTCAGTAAAAAGAAAAAACTTGAACACGAACAGATCCGTGTATCGGCCAGGCGCGATTTTATCTAGACCTAGGTCAGAGGCATATTTCAAAAGGGCTGTGTCATCCATCTCAAACGGGCGCCCATCGGACATCTCAGTCTTGTAGACAGCCATTACATCTCCTCAGAATTTATCGATTGAATCGCCAGACCAGCTAGAGTTAACCCCTGCCAAACGTATCGCTGCCTGGTAATCAGAATTTAGCTGGCGGCATTAATTTACCACGTCGATAAGCCGTATCGCAGGTTTGAGCGCTGAGGGAGAGACAGGCAGCGACTACCGAGCCAATTGCGACGGTGCAGTGGTGGAGCCGGCACTGTGCTAGGCCTGCTCGCCTTGGCAGTAGCCCGCAGGTTGGACTTTAAAGCAGATCAGCTAGCAGAGCTCTCGGCCACACAGAAACTAGCCAGCTTTATTCAGCTAGGCTCCGGTGCTTGCGTTTGGGCTTAGGCGCCGCCTGGGGAGATAAGGCTCTACTAGGGCGCCTGCAAAGGTCTGGGGTAAGCTAATTCCATGCAGCCATTGAAAATCAGTAGCATGGCGGCAGGTGAATTAGCCTTAAGCGACCGCTGTCGGGCGTCCGGCTCGCTGCACAAATGCATCAATGCGGCGACGGATTTGCTTCATCTTCTCCGGGCTGAATTTCTCGCCCCCCTCTCCGAACATGTCAGAGTGATCGAGCATGAAGCGAATACTGGCGACGTGGGTCACTTTACCGTCCTCATCCTGCTGCTCAAAGACCACCACAATTAGGGGATCATGCTCATCGTTATTAACAATTCGAGCATGATAGAGGCCGGTATACCAAGGGGTAGAGCCGGGCACCGAGTTAGAATCCTTGATCCGCCCCCATTTTCGATCCGCAGTCTCGGAATAAATCTCGATGAACCCCTGGTTCGACCAGAGTTCGATCAGATCTGCGAGGTGTTCTAGGTAGGTCTCAGCAATTTCGGCGGTGTAGCCGATTTCTTCGCTGATAACGAGGAACAAATCGTGGAGGTAGACGCCCGTGATGAGCTGCTTGGTGACGCGAGAATCAGTTGGGTACGCAGGCATACTGGAGAGAACGTTCCTTCGAAATAGCGAATGCTTTCCGGAGGTTCTCTCTAATAGCAGCTCGATCCGGTGCGCTGACTTTTGTGCCGCCCACACCATTACCCAGTTCAACCAGGGTCATCACCTCAGGTCGCAGTGTCTCGGTACGGTTGGTCATAGCGGTTAACCTCTCAAAAGGGAAATTAAAATCTGGCCCTTACCCTTTAAAACTATCAAATTTGATTAACGGATGCAATTAAATCGGATTTCTTGAGCGACTGACTAGCGCTGAATTTGTCAGCTGATGGCCGGCTTGAACACCGTGCCTGCTACCCGCAACCTCGCTCTGGCGTCCGTAGCTGGCCAACCTTCGTCGTAGAGCTCTGGCTCATCAGGTCTACGCACATATCCAGGTGCGACAGGGACGGCGGCTAAACGAAGACAGCCTTAACGGCATCAGGCTCCTTCCAGGCGAATCAGACAGAGCGAAGGATTGTGATGGCCAAATAACACCAAAAAGCCAGTTAGCGCCTACGCTCAGGAATTCCCCCGTGAGATGAGCACACCATGACTAAGATTGAGGCTGGGCCGGCAGTAGCTGATGATTTCGAGACATGGCTGAATGCGCGCCCCAAATGGTTGCAGACTGCAGCTCGAATGATCATCGACTCGAAGCGGCAACTGAACAAGGACGAGATCAAAACGCTAGCTAGGCTTTGCAAGCTCGAAGCCAAGGATGAAGCTGATCCAGGTTTTTTGACCGTAACCCCCGGCACGTTATCGCAGGTTGCCAATAGACCGTTGCTCCGGATTGAAGAGATCCTGGATGTGCATGGGCTGAATGCCATCAAGGCTGGCGCCAACCTCCCGTTTGGCAAGAGCAATCTCTCGGTGATCTACGGGCAGAACGGAACTGGCAAGAGCGGATTTGCGCGGCTGTTGAAGGAAATCTGCGGATCACGCTCCAAGGACGAGATACGCAGCAACGTCTTCGATCCAACGCCCACGCCCTGCCGTGCTCATTTCAAGGTGTCTATAGACGGTACGCCAGCGGATGTTCACTGGGACGTCCCAAGCGGCCCTCACAAAGCTTTACGGCACGCACAGGTGTTCGATAGCAAGGCCGCGCAGCAGTACATGGGCAGGACTGAGGCATGCTATGAGCCCAGTCGGATGAAGTTTGTATCGGCACTGATCGTCACAGCGGACGCTGTTAGCGCAGAGCTTTCAACAGAGAAGGCGCTACTCAGCAAAGCGTTACCTGCCATCCCAGAAACGCTAAGTCACACCGCCGAAGCAAAATGGCTTCAGGGCCTGAAGAGTACGACTACTGCCGCGAGTATTGATAAGGAATGTCTGTACACGGATCTGCTTGATCGGGAGCGCATAGAGAAGGAGGCCCTACTCGCAGAGAAGGACATTGCAGGCCGACTGCTGAGCATTAACAAAGAAAAAACTGCGCTGAAGAGTATTGAAACAGCAATGTCGACTCTTCAACAGGGATTGAACGATGCGACGGCAGGTACGCTAGAGACCCTGAAAAACGCCGCTGTTAAGGCCAGGAATTCGAGCGAAGAAGCAGCGGCAGCGATTTTCGGTAAAGCCGAGCTCGACGGTGTTGGCTCTGCGACCTGGCAGGATATGTGGGAGCACGCACGCGCATACTCCAACGGCACGGCCTACACAGAATCTCAGTTTCCCAATATTGCAGCTGACTCACGCTGCGTGCTTTGCCATCAAAGCCTTGATGAGGATGTCAAAGCCCGCCTGGCTGGATTTGAGAAGTTCGTCACTGACGGCCTTGAGACAGCCGCCAAGAAGGCCGAAAAAAGTTTTACTGATCAGAAAACCTTGTTGCCAGCTCTTCCTGGGGAAACAAGCTGGATCGTTCACATGTCCACCTTAGGCTTCGAGGAAACAGATGCGATCACCTGGCTTGGCATACTTAAAATGAGGCGTGATCAAGTCGTAATGGGAAGCCCTGTCGGCACCTTGCAAGCTTTCGACTGGACGAGCATCAATGAAGCGGTAAAAACGAAGTCTGCAGACTTGATTGCCGAAGAAGAGAGCCTGTCTGCCCTGTTACAGGATGAACATCGTCAGGCAGTGCAGAACCGAGTCCAGCAACTCCAAGCCAAGCAATGGCTTTCACAGAACAAAGCGTCAATCACTGCTGAAAGGGCTAGGTTGATCACTGTTGCGGCAATAGACAAAGCCTCCCGTTCAGCCGCTACCAACTCCCTGACCTCCAAGAAAAATGAGTTGGCCAAGACTGAGCTGGACGCTGGTTATCAGACCCGATTCCTAGAGGAGCTGAAGCTTTTGGGCGGCCACCGCATGCCAATTGCTCCGCAGAGTAAATCGGGTGGTAAAGGGAAGATCACCTTCGGTTTGAACCTCGTAGGTGCGCATGGCTCACATGGCCTGGATTACATCTTGAGCGAGGGTGAAACTAGAATTGCTGCACTGGCTGCGTTTCTAGCGGACACCACTGGCTCGAACCAACTTGCCCCCTTCATTTTTGATGATCCAATTTCGTCGCTTGACCAAGATTTTGAGGAGAGAGTCGTCGAGCGTTTGGTGTCCTTATCAGCGACGCGACAAGTCATAATTTTTACTCATAGGCTCTCTCTAGTGTCATTAGTCGACGCAGTGACGGAGAAATGGAACAAGATGCCAGGGATGCCATCCGTCAAGCCGACCCTGACCTCGCTTAGGAGAATGGACAAAGTGGCAGGCATTGTCGCCACCGCTAGCGCTCGAGACCTGAAGCCTGAGAGTGCTGTTCGCGGATTGATCGACAACACGATTACGCGGCTTAAAAAACACCAGGAAAAGGCAGAGGTCGACGATTACGAGACGCTCGGTAAAAGTGCATGCAGTGACTTCAGGGTGATTGTCGAAAAGACGATTGAGCACATTCTATTGGCGGATGTGGTAGGCCGGTTCAGACGTGCAATCAACACCCAAGGCAAGCTCCATAAGGTCGCCAAGGTGACGAATGAAGACTGCGTGTTCATTGATGACCTGATGACTCGCTACTCAGTGTTTGAACATGCGCAGTCCGATGAGAAGTCCAGCGGCACTCTTGAGCTCGATGTCTTAGAGGCCGACGCCGTGGCCTTGCAAAAATGGATAGCCGAGTTCGGATCAAGAACCAGCTAACGTGCTTTATTGAGCAAGGGTCAGGATCCAGTCGAGCACTCTGGTTCTGACCCGCCCCAACACTCGAATCGAACCGAAATGACGACGTTAATACGGCCTTATCACTCCTCTTCCTGATGACTCAGGAAATCAAAGGTTGTCAGCGTGTCGCAATTTAGGCAGTGATACATACTCGATGCGTCTTGCAAGTGCATGCCGCAGAAGCTTCCGCAGAAAGGGCAGCACTCGTTCCATTCCAGGTTGCCCCAACTCCAGACGCCGAGATACTCGGGCACGCCATCTCGATCATTGCCGATGACTTCGAAAGAATCGCCGGTGGTACCGACAAACCCATCGATCCCGAAATGCTCGAGGATCGGCAAGATGTCCGCAGGATCCAAATCGAACCATTCGCCAGTACCGCGAAGGTGGGAGAAGTTCTGATGGATCTCTTTCTCCAGTCGTACGTCATCATCCGTACGAATCCAACCCAGAAGTAAAAGCTTCCTTGGATTCCCAGTTTGAAGGCCTTTTCTGCGGCGCTCGATGTCCTTAGCCCGACCTATCTTCACCTGCTCATTACTGTCTTCAATAAAGAAGTAGATCATCGCCGCGCTTCTCGTACATCCACCATCCTGTGTCCATTCAGTAAACAGCCAATGTATCGTCTGCCTTGATGACGTAGCCGTAATTGCCGGGGTAGCCAACCAACTGAGATAAATAGCAGGTGGTATCAGGCTACTGGCCGCGAGCCTCAGCCAGATCACTGCTTGAACAACTCATCCAGCGGTACGAACGCAGCGCCTGTCTCTGCGGCAGCCCTTACCTTGCGCTCAATCACATCGGCGATGGGAATCCGCTTACCGAGCGCCTTGTAGATATCTTCACCGGAAATGCAGATCACTTTTCGGCCCCTGCCAAACGCATGAAGGCCCTCCTGTGTGAAACCTCCATAACTGATGAAAACCCCACGCGCCCAGGCGGCCTTTTGATCCAACTTGCCGTGGAACGTATGTAGCTCAGCTGCGCCGATTGGATCTCTGACCCATTTTGCCTCGACCAAATAGGTTTCGTTTCCGAGTTGGAAGCTACCATCGATTTGTTCGCCGACCAGTCGAAATGGCGACCTCGCCTGCAGCTTGGACGAGTCAAAGAGATCCTTGAGAAAGACCTCAAACTCATAGCCACGTTTATGGGGCGGTAGGCTGCGCAGCGCCTTCAGCCGCTGCTTCATAGCATCACAAATTTGCTCCTGATCAACAATTGCTGCCGCCGCGAATGGATTTACTACAACTTCTGCGGGCTGCCCTGGCGATCTTACAGACTCGAGCAGGGAGAGGAATCGCCCCTCAGCGTTAACGACAGCTTCCTCAGCCTTGGTCTCCTCCCGCATAGATTGCCGGTACTTCCAGAGAGCTTCGAGCACTCGAGCTACCGTAGGGTGATCGGCGTTTTGGAGGAGGTATCTGACACGTCTGGCCTTGGAGGTTCCGTCTTTGGAAAACATCTCGTGCGAGATGTCGATTTCAAGCTCCTCCATGAAGAACTCGTCCATCGTCCGGTTGGAAAAGTCGAGAACGTAACCTCCACCCATGTCGAAGATCGAGTCTAGAAACCGCATCTCAGTCGATTTAAAGTTCGCCACGCTTTTCCTCAATTTTCACTTGCCCGATATCTGATACCGAGCCCAAATCCAGAAGAAAAAATCAGCTGCCAATATGCCCTATAAAGTGTGGTCACGCAGTTCCCTGATCGATGAACCAGTCCAATATCTCGGAACTTTCGTAGACGCTTCGCAGATTGCCATGCTAATTTCGCCGCCTCTGATCTGCCTGGATCAAACGGTCGGCTCGTGAAGGCTCAAACGCCACAGGTTGCAACACCCTCTTTATCGCACGCATTTCGACGATAGTCAGCGGGCAGCCGACACCCTGACGCTACCGGAGAATTGCTATGCGCGTCCCTGTCTACCCACGAGACTTGATCCGGAATCGTGGCTTCAAAAGCCTGTCCAAGCAGTTGCAAGAGCGATGGTTTGGCTCGACCCCAATCTCGCTTGCAGATGCTCAGAAAGCGCTCGCGCGAGGTCTGGGCTATCAGAACTTCCACGATCTCAGCGAAACCTCAAAGGTCTGCCAACCAGATGAGCCTGTGCCGCTTGAGGCCGACGTTAGGAAGGCAATTCGTTCAGCGATTAAAGGTTCGCTGCAGCCGGAAGCATGGCTGTCTACAGATCAACAGAAGCTGGAACAGCTCGTAACCGATCTTCCCCTAACAAACCTTGTAGCTTTCAAGCGTGTGCAGGCTTCTCCCGATGCTGGTCATAGCACCTTACTTAAAGTGGTTAGGAGGGATCAGCCGGGATTGACCAAAGAACATGTTTGGAAACTGGAAAACCTCCTAGCCAAATCTGACAACTTAAGGGATCGGGCACTGTTCGCATGCATGCTGGGAGCGCTGCGGCGAAGTGAGCTCCTTTCGGCGAGAATGCGGGGCGGTACTGCGGTTTTTGGGGTGAAGGACATCTACGCTGCTACCAACGTTCATGAAGCGATCCCTCCTAGCCACCGTTCAATTTATAAGCAGTATGTGTTGGCCTCCAAGCTGTCGGACGGGGACTATCTTTTCCATGCTGCTAATGACCGTAAAAGCCCACTGTCAAACGCCGCGCTGAGTAGGATTTGTGCCTCTTGGGCTCGCGAAGCGAGTATCAATGTGAGTCTGCTTACACCCAACGGTATCCGCAAAACCACGGATAATTATGCGGATTGGATGCGCCTCATAAGCGAGAGAATGGGGCACCATCCAAGAAACATTTCCTTGGCATACGTAGTCGGATTACCGACGACCAAGATCCCTTAATTTAACCAACCGATAACCAATTCAACGCGCGCAATGTTCGCATCCAACTGCTGTTCGGCCCTCAGGGAATGCTGATGGCAACCAGCACACGAACGAGTTCATAGCCAGAATATGATCGATCTACACGGCAGCCTGCACCCGCGCCGGTGAATCGGTTTTGGGCCGACGTGAACGATGGCTCGCACGTCAGACGCCCCGCCAAAAAATGTAAGCCGAACTGAGCCTCCGAAACGGTCAATGTCGCGAGAAAGTGCGACTGGGGGGTTGTTACCAGTTCTCTTGGCAACAACCCTTCTCCGCCATCAGGCCTCTAGAATCGTAGGCTTCAACCTGGGGACTTCATCCGCCAGGATCTGGGTGAACATTAGCTCACCAAACGAGAGGTTATTGCCCTGCCTTCTGATCGAATCAAAATGCCCATTGATATAGGTTATCTCGTACGGCGCCACCATTCCTTCTCCATACAACTCAACAGAGCCCGTCGCAGTAGTGAGGCTGCCGTCTACCTTGAAAAGTTTCGGGGCGATCAATAGCGATGTGTCGGCGAACGATAAATGCAGCGAGCTACCTTCTCGTTCCTCCTCCCGACCACTGCTGTCAGTGACGAGGTACGCGGATGTCTTCGCCTCAGCACTGAAACCATCTAGGTCATACAGCGGCTGTATCCATTCTTCGATGCTTTTCATCAAGCCGCTCAGTTGTGCTTCCCAAGTGAGAAGCGCATTACCCGATGCAGTATTGGCTTGATTCCGATATTCGATCTGTTTTTGGGCGGCGTTTTTGAGAGCGTTCTGGATGGCGTTCACTTATATGTCCCTGTGAGAAGTAATGAGTATCCTGCTAGCAAGGCTTCACTCTTGCAGAACGCACAGCGGTACAGCGGCCAGCCACCCAGTTGATCAGCGGCAAGGAATCAAAGCTCATCTTCACCGCGAATCCAATGGTGGTCAGGCACGATCATAGTTCCGATAATCCCATCTGTCTGCTTACTCAAGATTTCCTCCTGCTGAGAGATTGCAAGCGCGAGCATCTGAATTGCAGACCTAGCGACCCGAAGCGCACCTAGGGTCTCGTTAATAAAATCCGAGCGGTTTAGGTGCTCGATTGCAGGAGCCTGCCTAGCCTGAGAAGGATCCCCAAGGTCATGAAGCACTACGAATCTGTGCGTGCCAGAATTGCGCAATTCTTTCTGTGAGCGGAGGATTCCATCTATGCCGTCATAATCTTCTGCCAGCTCGGCCAAGCCATAGAGTGCGTGTACACCTGAACGAATCAGCCCTTGTACTTTTTTTGTGAGCGGAGAGCCTGTTTTCTTGTCTGCGGAATCTCTCCATAGCCTCCCGAAACCGACCTTGTTTGGAGCGACTCCTAGCTCGAAATAGTGGTTTGCCGTTACGGCTACCTTGTCGAGCAGGTCGAGGGCTGTTCGATGCGCCAATATGAGTGCCGAGGTATCAGGGCCGTACATTGCGTAGTCGAGCGTGTCCGCATACTGGCCTGTTCTCGGCCAAACGCTTTCATCTCTTGCACGCCATGCCAAATCCCGTGCGAGGACAAAATCGCTCTTCAGCATATTGAACATGGCAAACAACGGCGGCGGTCTGCTACCCACCTCTGGTTCACGCTCAAGAATACCTGGAAGGGTAAGCCAATCGAGCTTGCCCAAGGATGGGTCGACAAGCTCTACAGCAGGGGCAAGCGTGAGGCGTTCCTCTTCAACCCATCTGATGAAAGGATTGGTGTGATTAGACCTTAAAGGCGGATCGCTTAATTCGCTGGCGAGCGCTTCGACCTTCGCTGCGACGTTTACACCAGCGTACTGGACTATTCGCTCCTTATTTCGAAGTGCCTGCCTGGCTAGCATCACGGCCTCCATGCGGGTCAACTCCGAGCAGCCGCCTCGTTGAAAAAGCCACATCAGACTCAGTGCTGCGCAAAAAGCGGCGACGCCGTTCGTTGGATCGACCTTCAGCGCTGAAAGACGTGCGTCGTGGGCTTCAGAAAGCCGGTAGGTTTTTTCGAACAAATTAGCGAGGTTCGTCCAAGCCTGCGTACGTAACTCCATATCGGCAGCTACGTCTTGCACCACCCTCCAATAGCATCGTCGAGCCTCAGCTCTGTGGGCACGAGTTTGTTCCTGATGATCTAACCATTCCGAACCAGCACTTCCACAGTTTGCTGCTTCCACAAGCCCGTTTGCTAAGTTGTAAGTCATATCTGCCGTGGGATACAGGTCGTGAAGCTCGCGGTATAGCTCAAGCCCCTCATGAATTGCATCTTTACGACCAAGCGAGGTGCCTGCATTGACCAAAGTGGCCGCGCGCAGGGACATCATATTTAAACGATCTCGCCCATCTAGAACGAGGTCACGAGCTTCTTGTATCGCAAGCTTGGGGTCAGTATCCACCAGGGAGTTGAGGTGTGATGAGAGTTCCGAGAATTTGCTCAACATAAAAAACGCCTTTTTTGAAATGGGCGTTACAACTGAGGCCACTTAACGGAAATCCAGAGTATCTAGGTCGTCAGTGCGCCCCAAGCCCAATCACCGCCGACAACAACGAAGATCTCAGATTTGAAAAGTCGTGCTCAAAAGGCAGCTTGTACCGCGTTACGGACATCGTTCCGTACAGCCGCCACGCTGGTGCCGTTAAAGAATCCCATCGTAGAGGTGGTAGGAATGACCACATGCTGCCCGTCGTCTCCCTTGACCACCTATGCTAGGCCAATGCGTTGAAGATCCGCATACGCATTTTCATAATCTTTGGAAGACGCGTTTTTTAGATCAAAAGTGCAGTAAACCAAATAGCTCATCACTCAAACTCCTAGAAACCTCATCACCAACTAAATGGGAGCCAGCCCAATTATGTGGCTGGCTCCCTATCAGAGACCTAACGTCCAGCCTCTATCTATTGGGTGTGGCACACCGAAGAACACGTCCGGCAACCGTTCGATTGCCGGTAGGTGTTGCGAGCTTGGCGAACAGCGGTCGCACAGGTGGTGTGGTAGCCAAGATCAAGACGGTTGTGAACTGCCGGCAAATAGATGCACGTACTGGTATGCACCTCGTGATCACCGTTGGTTTGCGCGTTGCGGTTGACGAAATACTGAGCCATTTTTACTCACCCCGCTCTTTGTTCGACTGGGCGAGCACCGAGGCCGCGAGGGTCTTGGTAGTGGCGTTGTACTTGTTGCTGTCGAGGACTTGACTGGCTTTGGTCTCCATGTCGGCACCCGTTTGCTTGCCGGTCGAAGATTGAGCCATAGCCGAACCTGCCAGTTCTTTCTGAATGGCCGAGGAGCTGTCGCTACGCAGGATTTTTGAGGCCAAGCTGGCCACAGGTGTCGAGGTTTGTTTGGTATTTTTAGGCACGGTTAGGTGCTCCTGTAACTATTTGAACATCGAGTAGGCAGGAGCGACCCTTGAGCGGAAACCCGAGCTGAATGGTTGACATCCAAAGTCGGTTTTTCTCTAATGCGCGTCCCACCAGTGTTTGCCATTGGTTCAGGGATAGGCGGGTATTCGTGCGCGGCGACCAAACTTTGCACGCATACCCGCTGTGTTCACTGAAACCTCAGCCTCCCGCCAAAAAAACACAACATATAGTGCCGATGCCGAGATGACCTACAAGATAATGTGGTCACTTTGACATTGCAAGATGACAAAGCTGTGGATAACTTGTGGGCAAACTCTGCGTTGGATCCATTTTCATCCTGTATGGATGCCCAGGCCCTCTATATTGCGGAGTGCGCCAGTGCAGGCCTGACACAGCTTGAAACATTTTCCCTACTGATGATCGCCTTATCGCCTGAAATCGGGGGCTTTGAGCATCTACGGATGACAATCCACTGGCGTCATTTATTTGGTTGAAGCAGTTTAGGGCTGAACTTTCGCTGGGTTTTCATCCAGCCAAAAGGCTGTCAGAACGCTTGGTTAGCGTGAGAGCATCCCCCTCGCCCCCTCGCCCCCTCGCCCTTTAAATCTTATCTTCCATTTGATAACGGCGTGGGCGACCAATGTCTCCACAAAAATGACAAATCTTATTTTAAGTCTCCGGCGCATCCCATTAATACTCTTCTCGCCTTAGGCAATACGTACGATAAATTTTATTTTTGCGCTGCTCACAAAAAACAAGGAATTAACCAGGTTAATATAGTTAAAAGAAATAATACTTATAGCAATGTCGACCATAGTTAGATTGCGAAAAGACGGCTTATTGCGAGCATTACCTGCGCTGGTATTTTATTTGTGCGGGCAAAGCTGGACATTTGTATCTATTCCTACTTAGCTACTGAGCTAGGCATTTTCATCAAGGCTGTGTCGTTTTCCAGATCAATCATAACTATTCTGCGCCCTGGCTATGATCTGATGGTGTAATGGCGCAACTCGAGGAGAAGAGCATGTCAAGACGTCATAATCGCAATCTATTCTTCCTGGCCGCGACAAATGAAATTCGTGGAGAAGTTAATCGGCCAGCAACACCCAATGAGGCCCAACGCTCCTTTAGATTTTCAGAGATTGTCTCTGGGACGGCGCCAGCACCGTCTGATGGATTGTTATTGGCTTTAGCCGACGCAATGACACGTCCAGGAGACGACATCGACAGTGACATTCCAGCTGGATTCACCTACCTCGCACAGTTTGTGGATCACGATCTAACACGTGATCGAACTGATGTCCCCTTTGGAACGCCTGTGACAGATCCAGGTCAACTTGAACAGGCTCGTAGTCCGGCATTGGACTTGGATTCACTATACGGGAACGGCCCGATTGTAGATCCTCAGTTTTATCTAGAGGATGGCATTCATATTAAAACAGGCCAAACGTCAGCATCACCTCCAGATGATATTGCGAACATCTCACTCGATCATTTTGACCTCCATAGAAGGGGTGCAAGTGCAACAGAGCCAAAGGAGGCGAGATCAGCTCAAATACCCGACCCGCGCAACGATGAAAACCTTGCGGTTGCCCAGACGCACTTGGCTTTCATACGATTCCACAACAACGTCTGCAATCGGTTGGCAAATGATGGACTACCAAGTGCAATGATATTCGAAAGGGCGAGGGAGTTAGTTGTAAAGCATTATCAATGGATGTTGAGGACGGACTTTCTCCCTCGCATTGTAGATCCTGCGATTGTCGATGACGTTTTTACCAATGGCCGTAAGGTCTTTGAAGTTGACGGTGTTGGATTTCCAACAATGCCACTCGAATTTTCGGTTGGAGCCTATCGCTTAGGGCATTCGATGATACGAGAGCTATATGATTGGAATGCGGTGTTCGGATTCAACGGGAGATTTCCAAGGCAGGGTACGCTTTTGAATCTGTTTAGATTTTCCGGCACTAGCGGTAACCTAAACCCTTCAAGTGATGTTAATAATCCAGTAGAAGGGACACTTGATAGGCTAGCCACAAACTGGATCGCAGACTGGACACGACTGTTTGATTTCAAAGCCGATGGCACACCGGAATTGGAACCTGAAGAGGGAGCAGTATTGAACTTTGCTCATCCGATAGACATTCGCCTTACCGATCCATTAAAAAATTTGCCATTGGGGTCGTTTGGCGCGCGAACCCCGAATGCCACTGTCCCACCAGAACAAATGAATTTGGCGTTTAGAAATCTGGCCAGAGCTAGGATGGTTGGTCTCGCTACTGGGCAGGAAGTCGCCGCACACATCGCAACGAAAGTTAATGGCGTCACCACGCTGACACGCGAACAGATCATTGGAAATGATCTCGATGCTCTCACTGATGAGCAAAAGGAAGAATTAGCCGTATCAACGCCGCTTTGGTTTTACGTTCTTCGAGAGGCATCTCTCAATCTAGCGGCTGGCGCTGGCACAGGTCGAATGGGGGCTGTTGGAGGGCGAATTATCGCGGAAGTCTTCCACCGCGCAATGGAAGGCGGTGACGTGTCAATTATTCGTGATCCAACGTTCGTACCATCCTTCGGAAAGCTGGTGGGTGTTTTTCGAATGACTGATCTTTTGCAAGTTGCGTACGATGCTACGAAGGGAGAACTTCGCCCACTTTCCCCAGGCGCAAAGAGGCCTTAATGATTTCAGGCCGAGTGGCTCTGCCGGACGATCTCCGGTTACTGCTGCGTTAGATACGGACAGCGCCGGTCTCTGACTGGCGCATGTATCTGAGGAGCACAAACCGCCACTCTGGAATGACTGCTAATGGCTGAAAGTAGTTATTGTAAGCGGCGTGATATTAAGCTGCAGATACCATCGCTACATGACTCTCAGCGCACAACTAATCTAGTTTCGTCGCATAGCGACGACTTGTCAGTTCCTCACGCATCGCCCAACCAAGCGCCACCGGCACGCTGGACAGCCGAAGCCCCTTTCCACAGCGGAACTTAATCTTATTCAGCCCCCATCACCTTGTCCGCTATCACATGCTGCGAATGCGCGAAAGGTCATTAGTGAATCCGCAGGGTTGTAGCTTCATTAGCACCACCGCAGAGGTAAAGGCAGCCCTATTTTACAACGTTGAAAGAGTAGGTTCCTATGCTCCTCGCCGGTCTGGCGGAGGTGCACGAAAGCTTGGAGCCAGATGACCGCGACGGTTTCGTCACCATCACAGCTGCAAGTGACCAGGACATGGTCGATATCCATGATGGCAAGCCGCTGGTTTGGGCACCTGAGCATGCTCGTGAATGGATTGATCCCGACACGCCACCTGAACGAGCGCGCGAATTAGCGATGGAGCATTGCCGACCAGCAGCAGACTTTCATTGGTACAAGGTTGGTAAGGATGTCGGAAATGTTCGAAACCAGGGCCCGCATCTGATTGAGCCGCTTTCCTTGGCCTCGGATGCCGATGATTGAGCGCAGATGCGACAACCTTGTCTTGGAGCGTCACGCTCTGCTTAGGCACGCGGACACCTACCTAAATTAGCTCACCCCGTTTTTTAAATCGGTATAACCGAGACCACTTCCACGTACTTGTACTTCTGTCTGGCAGCCTTCACAGCATCTTGCTCAGCCAGCAACGAGCTCAACGTGTCGGCGTCCTGAATGAGCTCGTGCATCTCCCCCTCGTATTCGTTTCCAACTCGAAGCGTGACCCTGAGCCTAGGCGTAAACGCTTTCGCCGCTTTTTTCGTAGCTATAGGCGCCGCTATCACCTTTGTGAATACGACTTCTGTCACAGGCTCCGGTACTGGAGAGGCAGGCACCTCTCCGGGTTTAGCCGTACCAAACAAGGCGCGGCGCATCTCTTCTTCAGTTAAATCAGCTTTCATAAATCGTCTCTATAGAACAGCAATTAGCTCAACAAGTTGTTCGGGAAGGCTTACGCCAAGAAGAGCTGTGGAGAAGCAGGTGATTTCAAATACCCACGTCGATTTCAAGACAAGAACCCCTCCAGGCTCGGGAAAGTTGCTCCTTCGGCAGTCGCGTAATAAGGCCGTCCACTAGGTCACTGGCGTGCCGGCAGTACAGTGTTACGGTGTCCGGAACCGGTGTCCGACCCGCAACGAATGCACCCACTCGCTCCTGGGCAATTTTCAGTATATTCAGGACTTCTTGGCTCACCTGTTTGGTGGACAGGTATTCAACGACTGGTTTGGGGGGAGGAGCGGCGTGACTCCATATTTCTAGGACTACCTTAAGGAGTCCGTCTGAGCCAAAATGCTTGAGGGCCATTTCCCACAACTCACCTTCCTGCACCATATCCAAGCGAGCCCTAGTCATTACGGAGTTCCAGCAAAGTGAGGCTCTTTCTTGATTGCGAGTTTACCCAGCTCTCAGCCACAGCGAAGCTGATATCACTCGCACTGGTAGCTGAGAATGGACGCGAATTCTACGTGGAATTGCTCGACACATGGCGAGTAGAAGATTGTAGCGACTTCGTCGTAGAGATCGTTCTTCCGCAGCTCTGGGGCGGTGGCAATGAACAACCCATTATCGGGGCGAGAGCTGCACTGCTCGATTTCCTCGCGTCGTTCGACGAAGTCCTGGAAATTGTCACAGACGCTCCACAGTACGACTGGGAGCTTTTCTGCGAACTCGCATATAAAGGTGGTAAATGGCCAAGGAACGTTCGGAATTACCCCACCAACGCAACCACTCTAGAGGCCTCAAGTGACGGGGATCCGCTTCCGCATCACGCTCTCCTTGATGCCCGTATCATCGCTAGCATGTTCACCACAAGCAATCCAAAAGGGCTACCCTGGGAAGGCACATGAATCAGTAGTCTGTATGTGTCATTCAAGTGGAGCGAAGTATGAAATGGAAAGCGCGCACGACCGAGCAAGTCGCCGAGTTGATCTGCGGTGACAACACGGACGGCTATTTTCGCTACCTAACCGGCCCAAACCTGACGCGGTTTTTCAGAGATGCCGAGACAGAGTTTGTCCATGACGGCTCAACGCGCCGATTCTGGGTCGCGAATGTTCTGCAGCAGATTCTGGATCTCCCAAGCTCAAACCCACTGATGCCGTCTGACGCCATGCTGCGAGTAATTCGCCTACTTATGGATAGCGAGGATGCGTTCAACGAAAAAACACCTCGCTTGAATGCGCTCAAAGCGCTGAACGGAGCGATCAAGCGTGAGGGCTTTGAAGCATTTTTCGCAGATGACGATCAGTGCTATCTCTGCCACTCCCGCACCGGCACGGTCGGAAATGAATTCGCTAGCCCCCACCGCCCTCTTACTACCGCAGAAATGGGGAAGAGAAGCCAACTGATCTCTTACCTTGATCAGTGCTCAGAAGATGATCTTATTGAGCATGTTCTGCTTCCTCTATTCAGGCAGCTCGGATTCACGCGAATTACTTCTGCCGGGCACAAGGACAAAGCCTTGGAATACGGAAAGGACATCTGGATGAAGTTCACACTTCCTACCCAGCATGTCATCTACTTTGGTATTCAGGTGAAGAAGGGGAAACTCGACTCGTCGGGAGTGACGAAGGGAGGACAAGCCAACGTCGCCGAGATCCATAACCAGGTGCTGATGATGCTAGGCCACGAGATCTTCGACTCAGAGCTCAGTCGGCGCGTACTGGTCGACCACGCTTTTATCGTGGCCGGGGGTGAAATCACCAAGGCCGCACGCAACTGGATAGGTGGCAAGCTCGACCAATCCAAACGGAGCCAGATCCTCTTCATGGATAGAGAGGACATCATTAATCTATTTGTAGTGTCGTCTTTGACCGTGCCGCTCGTGCCTAAAAAGGCATCGAGCCAGTTTGACGATCCAATCCCGTTCTAGCTAATTCGGCGGCAGGTTTTTTGTTAGAGAACGCATCCCTATTGCAGAGCTGCAGCAGCTTGTCTTAGATTCACTCCCCTTTAAGCATGGCGGTAGGCTGCCAGTCCCGGGATTCTGAGGTTACGGCTAATGAGCTCCACGATTAATTGGGAAGTCGAACTTACCAGCGGCATACCCATGTACTTGCATCAGCTTTCTCGTGAAAACGATAACAACGGGCATTTTTGGGTCTGGGGAGGAGTCGACGACTACCTCGACTGCACAAATGACCACTTCAGCTTCAGCTCCTCACATTTCGACGATATCGAAGACAACCCTGATGTTGCCTGGCAGGTAGCGCACGAGCTTCTGTCTCTGTTCAATGGAGCCATGGCTTTGCTGTGGAACCAGCAACATCCATTCCGAATTGCGCGCCTCTTGTGTGAGGGCCGGAGCGTAAACTACGTCGAAAAGCGTAACCTGCATGGCCTTCTGGGTGCTCTCCCAGATTCAGCGAAGCGAGGCAGGGATCGGGAAGACAGTGCGTATATTTTTCACCTTGTATCGCTTGCTTGCGAGTACCAAGATGCGTACCACGTGGTCAAGCTCTTTGAGCAAAAGGGCGGTTGGACTACCTACTACAAGATTCTCGAAACAATTGAGTCCTATACGGTGAAGTACGGTTTAAATGTGCATGTAGACAAAAAGATTAAGAAAAGCTTTGAGCTGACTGCTAACAATTTTTCGATTAGTGGATTTGAGTCGCGGCATGGATTCAAGCAGCAAGCGAAGGAAATCAAAACCGCCTCGCTGACTATCGAGGAAGGTTATAAATTCATCAGTGGGTACGCCAGGCGGTATCTGTCCGCGCGGTTCGGCCCCACACTCCGGCAGAGACCGGCTGTTAGATAGTTTCGTGTGCGAGCTGATAGCCTTAAACAGAACGTTTGCCAAGGGCACCGTACAACAACGATGCAGGATTTATTGCAGCCGACTAGGCGTCGGGACAAAACGACCACCTGCAATACGTATGAATTCCCGCAAGCTACGGCGCCCAACGTCCCGCCTGAAAGTCGCAATGACGTACTTCGAGTTGACCGTGTTGATCACCCAAAACCTACCTTCCTTCGTAACGGACTGAATGTCCGATGTCCGGATCAGCCTACCATCTGCAAATCGTTGGTATGGCCCAGGGCAAATGTGACTGAACACCACGCCAACGGCACTGCACGCATGAATATGGACATTTACCAGGTAGGCCGTGACCAGGCCGTCGTATTCTTGATTCACTGCCTTGGCGATGCGAAGTAGGTCGAAGTCCGAGTAGCGCTTTTCGTGTAAATCGACTGCGATGGTATCGATGTAGTCCATGGCTACATGTCCTCCGACGTTGATGCTAAACCGGTGGTCTCAGAACGGTGCCGATATAGCTCTCTGACCCCAACTAGGGCTGCAACATCTAGGTCGCGCTGATGCGTATTGACGTAGACATCACCACTCTCGACCCGCAGAACGCAGACCGGCACCTCCACCTGATTGAATCCCATGGACAAGGAGGTCAGCATTTCCATTTTCCAACACGAGCCTTTGTTCATCCATGCCGGGGTCACGACCTGGACTTCTTGAACGACCAAGTTTTCGTCTTGGGAGATTAGTAACTCCACCAAGCGTGGCTCATCGTTGAGCATCTCTTCGTAGGCTACGAACCGTCCCTCATGCCGGCGCTTGAGATTGACGTGATACCAATGAGTAGCCAAGGATCGCGATATGGCGTGGAAGTGAGCGAGACCGTCCCCGAACATACCCACCGGGCCGGCCTGGTCTTGCATGCTAATCCTGAACATCGCGTATCTCGTGTGGAGCAGGCCTGCTTAGCGCCTGCGATTAACATAAGCCGAATATTGTCTTGAGCGATGCGGTCATCTCACGCCCCTTGCCCACCAGGGCATACACCGTGTTACGAGTCTCGAACAAGCAAACGCCGTCGAACGACTTGCACAGGGTCGAGCGTACCCAGCCCCCTGGAGGGAACCGGCCCTGGCTGTCGTAGGTGACGCAATGGGAATAAAGGAACATTGTCTGCAGGCCTATGGCGCGCACCCTGGCGAGCGATTCAGGAGGCTCGTCCACATGAAAGATCAGCCAATCCTCGACCAAACAGTAGGGTTTCCGACCGAAACGATCCGCCACCAATGCCTCTATTTCGGCTTTACGCAGCTCTGTTCCAAAGGACGATATCTCACCCTCGCGGAGCAACTCATGCTCCGAAGAATTACCCATAAATTGATGATCCTCATGGTGCGAACCCAAAAATCAGGCTCTGCGAACACGCAAAATACCGGGCAACAAGCCGGAAATCCCATCGATATGATTATATGCATTTGTGTGGGATCTATCAAACGGGTCATACCGTCTCTTTTTTGGAGAGGTAGGTTGGATGTCCCTGCGGAAGGCTTATGCGGCGACGCTACAGTGGCTGAGGATTCGAAATGGCTTATCTCAAGCAGACCTCCAGCATCAAGCTGACCAGGCTCACATAAGCCGCTTGGAGGCTGCGACGACGACACCGACTATTGATCTGAGTGCGGATCTGGCTCATGCGCTGGGCCTAACACCTCTGTCGCTGCTCACGCTGGTGGCCGCAGCCGACGAGGGCAAGACAGCACGCTCTGTCTTGAATGAATCGATGAGAGAACTCATGCGGCTAGGAGTTCTTGATGAGGCACTGCCTGCCGAGCCGCATAAGATCACCACACCACAGAGAATCGCTGCCGCAGAAAGGCTCGAGGCAGTACGCAAACTCAAGGCAGAAGGTCTTTCTCAGGCAGAGATATGCCGGTACTTAGAATTACCCAGAAGCACTGTTGGCCGCCTGTGGCACGTAGACGATTAAAAGTCCCACCTCAGCTCAAAGCAACAGAGGCACGTCACTGATCAATAAGCCAAACTTCTTGCCATTCTTACGATGCTTTCCTGTATCCATTGCTCCACGATGGGCCGTGTAGCAGGGATGAAAAGTCGTGACTCACTAACGAGCTTTTCACGGCGCATAGGCATCGAATAGCTGCTGGGGGCAGTCGCTGGCGGCTCTTCTATCTTCGCCATGTCTAAATTCTTCAAGGTAATGCGATACCAACCGCTGTTGAATCCGGCCACCTCGAAGCTGGACATAATTAGCTTTGATAGGTTGGTCGGAGACACGAAATAGAGACCAGCCGTACGCCCCTCGACTGGCACACTTGCGTCAGTTTCCAAAAGGACGAGCCCGTCGTCAAAAAGGCGCCAAGACGTGTCTCCGGACTTCAGTCCTGTGAACAACTTGTCATCCCAGTCTTCGTAACCTTGCTTGAACTTCGCCAAGCCGAGATTATGGAAGCTATGGAAAATCTCATCACGGCGTTGGGCCGCTCCGTGCACCGCGTGCTGCTCAACGGGCTGTGGCAGAAACGCGAACTCAAGCTGTGGCGCATAGGAGTGACCGCCGTAGGAGCGAGCGCTTGATGCATCTGTAATGCGCTCGTGAAAGGCTTTCTCAGAAATTGCGCTTTTGGATTTCTCCATTCTACTCAGGCCCTGGACAATGGCTTTCAACAGCTCTTGGGGGTCTGAGAATGAGGCTCTGAAAAAACCTTGTTTGTAGTCAGACACCTCGTTGACGAACACGGCCTGCTTCGCGTCAAAGTCAGTCTGCTGGATGAAAACCAAAATCGGTTTACGCTTGCTCACTGCCTGGTGGAATTCTTGCTGCGTAACCGAGAGACCTGGCTGAGGTTCATAGCCGAAGTTAGCGCCAAGAATCAGTATATAAACGTCGCACTGGTCGACCTCTGTCAGGCAGGCGTGCTCCGAGGAATAGGTTCGCGCTCCGAAGTGCTCGCTCATGACCGGCTTCATGTCCAGTGTCTCCACCGCGTCTTTGGCGGCGGCTCTGAACTGCTCGAATCCTCTTACTACGGAGCTTATGAACACCTTCATCAGTGCATCCTCTGAACGCTGGCATATGTGTCCTTTTGGACTGTAACTAGGTGTGATCGCTGCAGATTGTCTCAATGGTGAACAGCAGATCAGACACCGTATCGTTTGTTACCGCCAGAGGTAATGCAATATCGACCACCACGAGGCCCGATACACACGTTCCCAGAGGAACAAGGACAGGATGAACCGTAAGCTGGGGTCTGTTGGCGAGCTGGCTGTTTCGGCTGAATCGCTGTTCTTGGCTTCAAAACGACGTAGCAGTCTGAGCCGCTACACAGGCTTTTGGACGAAAGCCACTTTGAAGGTTGACCATCAATGCTGATGCGCGCCCAATCCTTTCGGGTCTCAAAAACTTGAACCTTCTCCCCGCGCTTCAGTTTTGAGATGACCTTTCCGCTTGGTTGATCCCGGACATTGAGGTTGTCAGCGCTCACGAACTGCTCAGTTGCGGAGGTCGGCGTGGGTGGGGATGGAGACGTTGGCGTGGTTGATAGAAGCGTGCTCAGAGTGCTCGGCTCTACCGGGGTTTGAGGCGTGTCTTTTTTTCCCATTGCCCATAGGACGGCAAAAAGAATCAGGAGCGGTATAAACCACGACTGGGAGTTTTTGCGCATATCCATTGCTCCCGCCTAAGACTCAATACGCCGGCTGCCATGCAGACCTTTCCTTCGGACTACTGCGAGCTTAGCCAAGCTTCCATTTTTTGCAGCTTGTCAAAATCTAAAAGTTTGCGCCTTCCCGAATTCAGGATCTCTAAAAGCCGCTTCTTCGTTTCGGACGAGGGAAACCAATCAGCGACCTCGACGTTGCAGTGCTTAGAATCACTTAGCACCCATTTCATCACCATGTCTGCTGCGGCTCTGCAGTGATCCGCCATGAACAGCCTTTTACCGTCTTCTGACCAGCCTCGCATCGCAAGCTCGTCGGTTACGTCGATGACTCCAGCGTCTCCAAAAAAATCGGTCGTATCTGGATAATGAATACCTGCCAAGGACACTTTCGCTATGCCCGAATCCCGGTCGAAGTAGGACAGGAAATGCCATCCGCCAGTGATGCTTCCAGGGTGCGGAAAGTTGATCGCAGCCTTGCCAGTGATGTAGTGCGTGCGGCAAACGCGTTTGAGATCAAAATCGAAAAGCGGCTGGGTCATGGGAGCCTTCTGATTTGCTTGCGCACGTATTCCAGCGAAACGTCGGTCATCTGCTGGGTCAAGGGTAAGCTGCCATTGTTAAAACTCCACAGTTCAATGCATTGAGATACCAGGATAGATGGAGTGATTCCGGCTGATTCACGTCGGAGAAAATCGCAGGTTTCAAACTGACATATGTTTCGAGCTTTTTGCGCATCAGATCGATCTGATTGGCATATTCGGTAAAGCACGGTTGCGGCTTACGATTCTCCTCATTGATGAACTAAAAAATGAGGCCATTGCTGTGACTGAATACAAGATTGCTTTGCTGGGTTTCGGCGGTGTCAACCGAGCGCTTGCACAGTTGGTTGCTGAAAAAAACGAAGCTTGGGCTGATGAGCTCGGGTTCAAATTAAGAATCGTAGGTGTGAGCGATATCTTCTTGGGTTCCGTGATCGACAAGCACGGTCTTGACCCGCAAAAATTGATCGCACTGCCAGCAGAAAAAGGTGCATTCGCTTCCTTGGAAAATGGGATTGCGGAGCCTGCGAACGAGAATGTCATTTGCCACTCAGGGGCGGACATCGTAGCTGAGGCTACTTTCACCAATCCTGTAGACGGTGAGCCGGCAACGTCGTTTTGCCGCGCCGCCCTTCAACAAGGTATCAGTGTTGTTACGACCAATAAGGGCCCGGTAGCTCTGCATGCGGCAAGCCTGAAGAATCTTGCGATGACCACTGGCTCGTCGTTCGAATTTGAAGGGGCAGTAATGAGCGGCACGCCGGTAATCCGCATGGCGCAAGAAACCTTGGCGGGTTCGGAGATCACTGGTTTCAAAGGTATTCTGAACGGAACCTCAAACTTCATTTTGAGCAGCATGCAAGCGGGTCTGGACTTTGGAGAGGCGTTGGCTAAAGCGCAAGCATTGGGCTATGCCGAAGCAGATCCTACCGCTGACGTTGAGGGGCACGATGTCCGGCTTAAAGTAGTGATCCTAGCTAACGAGCTGCTAGGCGCGAAGCTCACGCCGAACGATGTCTCATGTGAAGGCATTTCCAAGATCACTTCTTCCGATATTCAGAGCGCCGCGAAGAACGATGCTCGGTGGAAGCTGATTGGCAGTGCCAAGCGCAGTTCGTGTGGCGCAGTGACCGCTTCGGTTAGTCCTCAGCTCCTGACAACTACTGACGCCTTGGCAGGTGTCACTGGTGCCACTAACGCCGTCACTTTTGACACCAACCTTCTCGGCCCTGTAACGGTAGTGGGCGCAGGTGCCGGTCGAATTGAGACCGCCTATGCGTTGCTTTCGGACATCGTCAGCATTCACAAGAAAAAAACCAAACAGGCCCACTGACATGAACAGCTTGACTCTGAAATTGCCTGCAGACGTGGAGACAATCACTGTCTTCAACCCGTTCGACAATACCGTGATGGGCGAGGTTTCAAGGATTCCAGCTGCGGCTGCCCATGCCGTTATCAACGTTGCCCTAGAGGGGGCCGTCATCGCTCGTGAACTCTCCCGAGCTGAACGCTCGCGCATTTTGGAGCAGGCAGCAATTCTTGTAGAGCGAGACAAGGACGATTTCGCACAACTTATCTCTGGTGAATCGGGCAAAACCATTCGCCAGGCACGCAAAGAAGTTCTCCGCTGTGTAAACACGCTCAAGCTGTCATCTGAGGAGGCCAAGCGCAATGCTGGGGAGGTGATTCCGTTCGACTCCTATGTCGGATCGGAGTCACGCCAAGGTTGGTTCACCCGTGAACCTTTGGGTGTAATCCTTGCCATCACGCCTTACAACGACCCGCTGAATCTGGTCGCACATAAGCTTGGCCCGGCCATCGCAGGCGGTAACTCAGTAGTGCTAAAGCCTTCTGAGCTGACACCGCTCTCGGCGATAAAGCTGGTCAGTTACTTGAGCAACGCAGGTCTGCCGTCAGGAGTTGTATCGGTAGCGACTGGTGACGCAGAACTGGGCAAAGCCTTGGTTGCCCATCGTGCTGTGCGCATGATTTCGTTCACCGGCGGTTTTGCTACCGGGGAGCAGATAACCAAGACTGCCGGCCTCAAGAAGATGGCTATGGATCTCGGTGGCAATGCACCTGTGATTGTCATGGGAGATTGTGACCTTGACGCGGCTGTTGAGTCTTGCGTCTCTGGCGCGTACTGGGCGGCAGGGCAGAACTGCATTGGTACTCAGCGAATTCTCATTGAAACCAAGATCTACCCGGCATTCAAAGAGCGCTTTGTTGCGAAGTCGCGAAACCTGATAGTCGGAAACCAAGCTGACGAGAGCACGGACGTCGGCCCAATGATCTCTGAAGCAGCTGCCATGCGTGCGGAAGCGTCTGTGCAAGATGCTGTCAGCAAAGGGGCTAAGATTCTGCTCGGCAACAAACGGGAAGGCACGCTGTTCTATCCGACCGTACTTGAGGACGTGAACTCCGAATGCAAGGTTTGGCAAGAGGAGGTTTTCAGCCCCATCGTGATCCTGCAGGAGATCAACACTCTGGAAGACGCTCTGGCTCTCGCCAACGCGCCGGAGTACAGCCTGCATGCCGGCATTTTTACAAGCAACCTGAACACGGCGATGAAGGCTGCCAAGCTACTTGAGGCTGGCGGTGTGATGATCAATGACTCGTCAGATTACAGGTTCGACGCAATGCCGTTTGGTGGCTTCAAATATGGGAGCATGGGCCGGGAAGGCGTTCGATTTGCCTATGAAGATATGACTCAGCCCAAAGTTGTATGCATTAACGGGTCGAGCTTGTAAGGCTAAATACTTACCAGGATCGGTAGAGATGGAAGGGATTAGGTGAATTCTTATTCGGAGTAGATATGCAGTACGTAAGCACACGTGGTTCTGCAGAGACATCCAGTTTTCGGAGCGTCGTGTTGTCCGGGATTGCATCGGATGGCGGCCTGTATGTGCCTCAGAGCCTACCCCACTTCGCTAGCGATGTAATCGCTAGCTGGTCGTGGCTTCCCTTTGACTCACTCGCTTACCAGGTCATTTCCCCTTTTGTAGGGGACGAGATCGACAACTCAACCTTGAAAGCGATCCTGAAGGATTGTTATAGCCAGTTTGATCACCGAGCCGTAGCTCCGCTACAGCAAATTGGCCAAAATGAATGGCTGTTGCAGCTCCACCATGGGCCAACGCAAGCATCCAAGGATTTTGCTGCTCAGCTCCAGTCGAGGCTTGTCGAGCATTTTTTGACGCCATCTGAAAGCGCTTTCCTGATTGGGGCTACGAATGGAGACACGGGGCTCGCAGCTATCGAGGCCTTCAAGGATCAGCCCAATGTAAAAGTGGTGGCGTTATATCCGAATGACGGGGTGCCACCTGAACGCTCGGCCAGCCTGATGGGATCAACCTCTGAGCAAGTGCAGTTGATTGGAGTTGATGGAAGCTTCGATGACTGCCAAACCCTTGTCTCAAGGGTGCTGAGAAATTGGCCTGTTAAGGGTGTGATGCCTATCAGCTTCAACTCCACGAATTGGATCGGCGTACTGGCTCAAATCGTATTCTTCTTCCATAGTGCTTTGCAGCTAGGCGGAAGCGTTCGGCCACTAGGGTTCAGTGTCCCAGGAGCGAGTTTTGCAGAGATCTACGCTTGCTTCATCGCACAGAAGATGGGGTTGCCAATCAACCAAGTTATCGTGTCTACAAATACCAACGATGCTTTACATCGTTTTATAAACCAAAACAGCTATTCAACGCGCGAGCTTAGTCATTCCTTATCACCATCGATGGATTTCTCGCTGTTCTCAAACCTGGAGCGGTTCATCTGGGAGCTGTACGACCATGATGGCTCGGCTGTGCAGCGGCTGATGGATGCTTTCGAGGATTCCGGGAAGCTGAGCATTGGCAATAAACAATGGTTGCAAGCGCGGATGCTCTTCGACTCTTATGCTGTTGATGATGAGCAGGTAAAAGAGGAGCTGCTCTCTATTTTTAGAGAGGCTGGGACGGCTGTTGATCCGCAGACTGCTACAGGGTCGCTGGCGGGAAGGCTGCATCGTCGTAGTATCGGAAGTCCTATGGTCACCTTGGCACAGTTAGCACCGAGCAAATCATCCCGTCTGCTCACAGAACTGAAAATATGGAACGGAGATGTTCCCGTTAAGGCGCACCCGAGCGTCAATTCTGTTGTGTTAAGCAAAGGTGATATTGATGGGCTCTCCCTGCTCCTTGACGGTTTATAGGATCAACGAATGAAACGCTTACTCGATCCTCTAGATGAGCGCATTTTGGCAGCGCTCACTGCGAACGCAAAAATCTCCCATGCTGAGCTGGGATTAAAGGTTCACCTTTCTCGAAATGCGGTTCGTCAGCGTATTGAGCGCATGGAGCGCGACGGGGCCATCCAAGGCTACACAATCGTTGCAGGTGAAGGACGGAACCCATCACCTCCTATCACCGCCATCATCTTCGTGTATCGGCATGACCGTATGCGAGGCGATGATGTGGTTAAGGGAATCAAATCGATCCCAGAGGTGACCATGTGTGAGGTCATGAGCGGTGAATTCGACTTGATGGTTCGGATTGAGGCGGTTCACGCAGAGCGTGTTCACGCGGTATGGAAGATGATCGCTGCAATGCCAGGTGTTGAGAATACCGTCACGACGTTCGTTTTAGGTAAGTTGATGTAAAAGGCCAGAGAAAGTCTATTGGCAGACGACCAAAATATCTGCGATACCTCTCTTCGCTTAACAAATGCTGCCAGTCACTGCACTTGCAATAGGTGTAGCCAGGGGGGGGCGATGTCTCTATGTACTCGACTGTTGACGATAGCACCACGTTTACGGTGAATTTCACGGTGGGCTACCCGTTTAAGGCGAACCTAGACGCGCAAGACAACTGAAGATGCCGGGGGCTGTCACATGCGAGGCGTTGTCACCGACAGCGCGGTGTTGTGAGCGCAATTGACCAGATGGCATGATTACAGCGAGAACAATCAGCCTGTTGGGCCGCCGCGATATGCTGAGAGAAACCGCAATTTACGCAGCAGTACAAGGCCGATGCAGGCGCAGTTTCAAACTCGGCACGATGCTCTAAAGGTAGGACGGACAGCCCAGGGCGCAGGTCTTTCTGTTCGAAGAAATAAAGGCTGACGTCGCCGTCGGTCTCAACGAGACCGAGCCTCACTTGTCCGAGATGTTCAACCCCTTGCTGTCGTAACTCCATCAACAATTCGTTAGATGAGATGTTCAGAGTTTCTAAAGATTTGAGCTCATAGAGACCGTCGCGGATTACGGTTACCGGCAGCCCATCCATCCAGGCTTCGAATCTTTTGCTCTTCGTCATCACCAGTACGGTGAGGCGGTAAAGAAGCAGGAGCGTGAGAAATACTACTGCGACCGGCAGCAGCGGAACATCGTGGTAGAAGGACACGTCTCCTGCGGCGGAGCCCAATGTCAAAATCACGACCAGCTCAAAAAGTGAAAGCTGTCTTATCCCTCGTCGACCGCTGGATTTCAGAAAAAGAAAAACCGCGAGAAAGGCGAAAGTGGCCCTGAAACCTACCTCAAGCAAAAACGCTAAGGGAAATTCGTCTATCAGCATCCGCTGGATATCAAAAGGCGACATCGTGACCTCGATTTTATTGTGATAGTAGACGACGGATCGATTCAGCCTTTAATTCCAAAAGCTGGAGCCAGGTTTTTCATCGGGTAAGCGGACGCTGAGGGCGGCTGCGACGCGAAGCAGACTCAGCACATACCCTCCAGAACGCAAAATGTTAGGTTGAGCTGGCTCGCCAGGTGACATCGGTGATGCCATATTTTTCGGCTTGAGGTTTGGACACCATCTTCAGCGGCGGGCGACCGGGACGAGGAATGGGCGCTACGCCCGCGTCGCAACTAGCCCAGTGCCAAGCTTGAGCGTTTTGCATCGCTTTGCTACGGATGATGAAGGTCTTCGGCACACCATGAAGCTTGTAGTTGATGACGAATAAATTGTTTTCCATGACTTACTCCGTCTGCTCTTTTCAAACGGAGTCATCGGGCGTGGAAAAATTCAGAAAACTCAGGGACTTCACCACCGAACGGTTTTCACTCGAGGTAGAGTCGCGAGTCTCAGGAGCTAAGCACTATCCGTGTCCTACTTGGCCTCATACTTTCAAGCCAGGCTCAGCGTTTACTAATCGGGTTACCGGGCTGCAAAAGCTCCGCCACTGCCACCACCATCTCATCCAGCGACCAAGGCTTGTGCAGGTAAATAGTTTGAGCTGGTACTGCGATGCTCTCGATCAGATAACCCGAGGTAAGTATCGCAGCGATGTGAGGCCACCTGCCTTTGACCATCTCTATGAACTCGATGCCTTGGATTTGGCCGGGGACGCCGTGATCAGCGATCACTAGAGCGCATTCACCATGTGCTTCCAGCAGGTAGGTCAACGCATCATCCGCCGTCGCGAACGGGACAGTCTTCGCGCCAATCTCATCCATGATATCGGTCATGAGCGACTGCAGAGTTGGGTCGTCCTCAATGACGATGACCTCTCCGCGAATCGGCAGCAATCCTTCCCAATTTACGTTCAATCAATCCCCCTTAAATCAGAGACACCGACCGAGCAAACGGTACGGTTGCATGAGTTTAAGCGAAAATTCCGCGTCTACCATGAAAGTGCTTGAAGAACGCGGAACACCCGACTTCAGGTCTTGTCCCTACCCTCAGGGGCAAAAGAGTGGTGAACGCAGCCAAAATTCAACAATTTTCAAAGCCGTTTTTTAGAGCATTTTTCGCATAGTTTTCTTTGGTAGAAATTGTCCCTATGTGGATATGCCACCGGAACAGCCCCGCTCCAGAGAGGTCAGAGCCATCGGCCAGTTTTTTATCAACACGGCGCAATGCCTCGGGTTGGTGCAACCTTCCAAGCGAGTAACCCTGAAATACCTTGGCGAATAATGCTTTCCGCCATTCTTTGACTAATTTCACATGTGGACAACAATCAATGAAACTGCTCGAAGGACTAATTCGATGAGCTCCGCCATATCATTGAGTGTAGTTTTCTGCCGCTGTCGTGCTCATGCACCATGAATGCGGATGGTTCGCTAATGATTCAGGTTACTGAGACTTCTTCCGGCAGGGTTGAGCTGTTGGTCACGGGTGTGTCGACGACGACGCTGACTTCGAGTCGCGCCATTGCCGATCTGGTAAGCGAGCTTCGCAGTGAAATGGATGGGCGCGAAATCAGCTTTCAATCGAGTGAATGAAGGACGCGAGAGCGCCGAATGGATGGGCTACGGAGGGAAGTAACCTGGCAGGTGACCTTTGATGCCAAAATGATATCAGGGCATACTAGGCCTTCATTTTTCAGGGAGCTGGTCTCGTGGCCTTCGATAGAACTCAGCAACTTGAGCAAGCACTTTTAGCGGTAATCGCGGCAGCCACTAAGATGGGTGTGAGTAGTGATGCGTTATGTGCAGAAGCCGTTGGAGGCCTGATGGCGG
Source organism: Pseudomonas sp. CFBP2511 (assembly GCF_030209255.1). Lineage (NCBI taxonomy): Bacteria > Pseudomonadati > Pseudomonadota > Gammaproteobacteria > Pseudomonadales > Pseudomonadaceae > Pseudomonas > Pseudomonas sp. CFBP2511. The sequence continues at coordinate 77,523 of NZ_JARVSI010000014.1, forward strand.
ATCGGAACTGGCAGTGGTCGCTGTCGGAACATAAACACGGCGCCGCTGATGAGATCGAGGAGGCATTGACCAAGTACCTGCTGGCGGGAGTAGCTAAGTCGCCTCCAACCTACAGGGAATCCCCGCTGCTATGAATCACGTTTTCATAGTCGCGATACCAGATCGAACCCCTTAGATTCGACACGTACGCCATGGTCTACGATCCTGGCCCGAGCTCAAATGCGGGTTGAAGACGTTGATAGGAATTTTGGGTCGTGAAGCGGGCATTACTCTGACTCACAATGGGCGTCTGGTGGACTGCTCGCCAGCTTCCGAGATCTACTCTCATCACTTTCACGTCAAAGGCTTTTCCTGGGTTCACTACAAGCAAGCGCTTGCTAATCTTGTATCGCCCACAGCCCAGACAAACAATGTCCTCCCAGTCGCCATAAGCCCCAAGCAACCAAGAATCACCCCAGCAGATCCGGCATGCACACTTCATGTATTGACTCCCACTTAGCATCATTGATGCGAGGTTTATCGGGGAGTTCAGACATAGCTGAGCTATGCCGACCAAGGGGCTTCGTCACCAAATCAGATATTGGGTTACTGAGAGGCTAGCCACGCTTCAAGTCGTTGCAGGCGACCTAACTCGAGCAGTCTTTGTTTCGCCAGGCTCATAAGCGTGAAGAGTCGCTGTCGGTCAGCATGCGTAGGAAACCAATCAGCTATCTCAACGTTGCAACATGTCGAATCGCTGAGAGCCCATTTGATAATCAAGTCACCGGCGGCGCGGTAATGGTCTGCAATGAAGACGTGCCTGCCCTCCAATTCCCAGCCACGCGCTGCGAGCTCGTCGGTAACGTCGATGATGCCAGCGTGTCCAAAGAAATCGGTGGTATCTGGATAGTGGATGCCTGCCAAAGACACCTTCGCTACACCCGTATCCCGGTCGAAGTACGACATAAAATGCCATCCACCCGTTGTGCTCCCAACGTTTGGAAAATTGATGGCGGCTTTACCAGTTATGTAGTGCTCGCGTGACACACGCTTGAGATCAAAATCAAAGAGCGGCTGCCTCATCGGAGTTTTTTGAGCCGGGCCAGCCCCTGTTTGATATGACCAGCGTTTTCACCAATCGTGTAAAGCGCGCCACGGACGTTTTCGCCGACTTCCGCATGTCCCTGCGCTTCTACCTGTAGGGTCAGCTCCATGAGCGCAGCTTCGAGAGCGAGCTGATTTTGGTACATCCTTTCCAGTACATCTGAAAGGGAATACTCACCCTGCATTTGTCTCACCTCCATGTTGGAAGCAACAGCATAGCAACAGGCTTAAACGAGTGGGCGCTTTTCCAGACTGGCCTACAGCTCATCACCACTGAACTAATCATCAACCGCACGTCCCTAATGTCGTGCTGATAGCCACTCGGTTAGCGCGGTTCGGAGCCCCCACTCACACGCAAAGGTTTGATGAATCATGAAGAGCGAACAAGTTGAAGGTGTAGCAGAAAAGCTGGCCGGCAAGGCGCAGAGCACTGTCGGGAAACTAATTGGTGATTCGAAGATGGAAGCTGAAGGTGCGGGACATCAAGCAGCTGGTCAGCTGACTAAAACTTATGGCGATACACTGAATAGCGTATCCACGTTCGTTAAAGAAAAACCAGTCGCCGCTCTCGCGATTGGTGCTGCAGCGTTGATCTTGATAAATCGCATTTTTCGTCGTTGAACGTGGAGGAGGTGTCTCCAGCCAGGTGACACCTCTCGCTAACGTCCTTCCCTCTTCGCACTCCCGCTACAGTTTTCTGCCAGGAGAGTGCGAGGGTAATAAACCTGCAGCCTCTTTTGCCTCCAGCAGCCTTTGCTCAGCGTACATAGCCGGATCATCGTCTGGCAGCGGGTAGCCTGCAGCCGATAGGGCCTGGGCCCGCTCCTCAATCAGCAGGCGCTCGGGATCGCGAACCGCTTGGTAGGATCTGCCTGGTACGCGTTGAGGTACGCCAACTCGCAACTCCCAGGACTTACTCTCCAGCCGGCATCGTCTGGGTGCTTGGTAAGCTTGTAACCAGAGCAGTTAGGCACGTGGTTAGTGGTCTCGTACTCTCGCCATTCGGCCATAGCTTGACCGTCAATCTTCTGTGGCCTGCACTCAATCAGCCATGCCACCGCATTGATGAGTTGCCCATGTGAAAACACGGCGATGTCTTGGGCAGGATGCTCTGCAAGTCTATCTAAGAAAGACTGAGCTCTAGATATAAAGTCCAGGAATGACTCGGCGCCTTCACCATCCGTGAACGCTGGGTCTGACTTGGCCCAGTATCCCTCCACCCAAGCTCGTCTCTGGGCAACGGTCGTGTTGATACACCGTGCAGGCTCAAGATAGGTAAATTCGTGGATGGGCCATATTTCAAACGGCACTGAAGGGAAAGCAGCCACTGTCTGCATTGCAGTTGCTTGCGCTCGGGAGAACGGCGAGGCAACGATCAAATCTGGGGCCTGAGCGAATGCCCCGGCCACCGAGTGCGCTTGTTCAACACCCCTTGGCGTTAGGGGGATGCTCGCATGATCCGAACTGGCTTCTCCAGCGTTCGCGGCGCTTTCCCCGTGGCGAATCAGTCTGACGTGCTTCACCGACCAAATACCCCCACTATTTCAGCCATCCGAACCTGCTCTCTACATTATGGGCAACACCACAAGTGCCTACCTTGCCCAAGGATACACCGCAGCCATGAGCACGAAAGACATCACGTAGAGAAAGAGGGATCGCGATAACTTGGAGGTTTATGTATTCCAATATTTTTGAACTGTGCTTCTGGCAATGCCGAGCTTTTCAGCGATTGTTTTCCTGTCGAAACCTTGCGCTTTCAAGGCTCGAATGTATTCCGCTTTAAGCGGCTGCTTTGGCTTTCCCTGAGAGCGCTTGATGAGCTTTCCATCACGGAATTGCTCCTCTACTAACTGCCACCCTCCAGACATCTCGAACTCCCTGATTCGCAGGGCAGTACGCTGCAAAGCTTCTGAAGGAAGTTCTTCACCCTGCGCAGCAATGGTAAGGGTGACCAGAGTCAAAAGGTCGAGGCCTAAGTAGTCAGCGATCTCGTCCAGTTTCTCCAGCGTCGGCGTCGTCCTGGCCTGTTCAAGCTTCCCTACATTCGTTCTATGCGTTGCTCCCGCCAGATCCTCGTAACTCAACCCTTGGTGTGCACGGGCTCCGCGTAATGCCCCCGCCAGCGCTTCCTTCAGATTCATGAGTCGGATCCCCAAAAGCGAGGATAGAGCCACGGGGAGCATGTTTCGATAAACAGACCATAGTGATATTATAGTGACATATGGTTGGCCAAGCCGTCGTTTGATCATAGCGGCGCGATGTCTGGATTAGTGATGGATTGGTCATGAGAGCAGCACCTAAGAGACGGCCAGGGACTTCTCGATGGGAGACGCGCTCATCAAGTCCGGCGTTCATGGCCCGCGTGAGCCCGCCTGCAATAGTCACTGAGCGACGTCTTGGCAAGAACCAGATCCACTTTTTGAGCGATGGCAGGGATAGTGAGTGATGAAGTTCGATTGCGTGAAAGTTTCAGGAAAAGTTGACTACGTTCGATCTGTTGATCGAATCAGCGGCGGACATAAAGCTAAAGTCAGCATTGATGGTGCAGTTATCCCGAATTTACAAGTATCGAACAAGCTTTATGAAGAGATTGAGGTTGGCGAGAGTGTAACTTTGTATGGACTTTTTAAAAGAAATAATGACAAGGAGAAAAACACAGGCATCTTGTACGGGCTAGCGAAGCAGAACGGCGAGAAATCATTTGCAACCCATTATAGATATCAAGTCCCGCTTTTCCTGACGGTCACTGCGGCCATCGCATTTTGCTTAACTTTCGTCGCCGGCTGGATCGCTTCGATATTTCCAGTGCTGTTTTTCTTCGGAGAAAATTCAGACTATATGTATACAACTACGGTATTTGCAGTAATTGAGTCGAGCTTGGTTGCCGCTTTTTTCCTGTGGAGGGCATTGGTGATGTTCAACGCTACGTCTGATCCTGAAGCTTGGGAAACTACCGAAGCTGCAGTGCTATCGAGTCGCTTCAGTAAGCTCCATAAGTAATAATCTTGTACGTAGGGCACGGTTAAACCTGCCTTGGCTTCGGACTCGCTGCGCCAGACTTTCCTTGCAAGTATCGGGCAAGCGGAGCGCGCAGGCGTACAGGATGAGCGCCCAACGGGCTGAGACACGGCGCAGCCGTGGCTCAGTTCTCGCCAGCCTTCCGCCGCAGGCGGCACGCCATAGCTACTGTCCGATATCAAATCAACAAGGATGCGGCTGAAGTGACCCAGGATGACTCCGTCAGCCTGAGAGCGCTAGGCGAAGGCGTCACGCCAGTAATGAGGGGAGAACTGAAATGACTGAAGACGAACTCCGCGAGGTGGAAACCGCTAGGCGAAAGGCGATCTGGGCGCTTGCAAGCCTCCGCCCTGGTGATCCAAATGCACTGCCACACCTTTCGATCCTGAATAACTTCCACTCTCAGGAACGCAACAGCAGGCCTTCCATGGATAACACACTAGAGCTCAAGAAGGTTCGCGAGTCTGTCCAGGTTAGGCCTCATCACACTGGTATGGATATCGTTCTAGAGTTCGATATCCCACAGCCGTGGAGGGAGCGTTTCCGCCAAGCATCTACCGGATCAACAAGGCTGATGGAGGGACTTTTCGCTGCTGACTGGGACAAATTTCTCAATGAGTGGGAGAGCGAAATGCTCCACCTACAGAGCCATCGTGCAGCACAAACGCGAGACAACTAAATGGCTACGCGCTCCTAGTAATCTCGACCTATTCACCTGCCTACAGCACTGACTATACTGCCATCACTAAATACCTGAGGTGTTATATGTCCCGCCTTGCTGAGTTCCGCGCCCTCGAACAAAAGCTCGCCGCCCAGCTGGCTGAGCTTGAGACACTTAAAAACGATTCTGGTCTCAAGCGTGAGATCGAGTTCGAAGAGAAACTACGTGATCTGCTGGCTGAGTACGGTTTCAGCTTGCGCCACATCGTCGCGATCCTTGATCCCCAGTCTTCAAGCCGCCGCACTCCTGCTGTCGCTGAGACCAAAGGCACCCGGAGGGCTCGCTCAGTCAAGGTTTACAAGAATCCACACTCTGGTGAGATTGTTGAGACTAAGGGCGGCAATCACAAGCTGCTGAAAGAATGGAAAACGGAGTACGGGTCGGAGACGGTCGAGAGTTGGGCTACTCGATGAAACCGGTTGAATCAATGGGGCCCTGCGGGGCCCTTATTTTTTCAATCAGATATTTTAGATCGTCATTTTTGAACTGACCCAACCTGAAAAACGAACATGCAAAATCTCAAAGCGTTATTGAATACCCTCGAGGGAATGAAATCCTATCGTCCTCGTAAAGCCTTGACGAAAATTGAAGCCATCTTAGATCGTATTTCCAAATACGGGATCATGGCAGCCACGGTGCCATTTTCCGTCCTCATAGCTCTCGCTCTCTGGCACAAATTCATCTCTAAGCTATCAGATGGATGGGTGGATGTTGCAATCTGGAGCGCGGGACTTTCCCAACTGGTCGCCGGCCTATCTTTGCTCTGCCCGCCTGTTGTCATGGTATGCAGTATTTGGATGTGGAAGGAGCGGTCTCGGATTCTCCGAGATGCGGAGATCGACCATGACCAGAACTTCGCGGCTCAACTCAGAGGGTACGACGTGAAACACCTTAAGCGAGCTAAACACCATCTAGAACTTAAGATTAGAAGACTAGAGCGGCGCCTGGGTTATTTCATTGAGGCTGATGGCAAGAAATTTGCCGCATTTTCGCTGCTCATCTTAAACTTCACGGTAGGCAACATGCTGTTGCAAGGAAACTGGTCATCTCTCTTTTCGACAAGCTTGGACAGCCCGATATCCACTCAAATCGTGACGATATTGATGGGATTCGTTTTTGCAATCTCCATCAGCGCAATGTGTGTACGCTTCATCACCAACCGTGACACTTACCGTATAGAGCTGATTGAATTATCACTGGCGTCCCGAGACCTCGGATAACTTGGCATTCTCCGAACCAGGCCACAACCGAGTTCTCCTACGATGGGTTTATTTTCCTATCAGTTCTGCCCTCAAATGCCTCATCGCCAAAGAGCATCAGCGCAGTCCATCGTAGTGCCGCGTCGGTTGGCCAGAACCGAGCTGAAGTGCTTAAAGCTATGAGCGCTTCTGCCGATCAGATAATGAACGTAGCGCCTTGAGTTAGCTACTCTACGCTAGGCAATGCCACCATGAACATTGTGAGGCCCCATGGCTATAAGCATCATCCTACTCATCGTCCAGATTTTGATGATGACCGCCTGGGGCGAAGGGAATCTCCGAAAGACTCCTGAGGGACAGAAGGTTTTAGCGACACTGTCGTCATTAGGCCTGTTTTTTTTGCGTTGGCGTGCGAATGCGGATTACAAAAAAGAGATGGCTTTTTTAGGCAGAGCAATGGGATGGCTGGCTATCGCGTCAGTGGTAGCGTTTTACATCCTGCCAGAGTCTGCCAGGCCTGTTGTATCTGTCTACTGTGTAACATTCATGGGGCTTTGGGTATCCATTCGGGTTGGCATGGACATCAAAAGCCAATTGGTGGATGTCTTGGGATGGGCAGCGTTTCTCTTTTGCATCCCATTCATTCTCTTGGTAGGTGATTACTTTCACGTATTTCCCAATAGCTTGCTGCGTGCAACGGCAGCACCTATTAGTCTAATGCTGGGGCACGAGCTGCTAGACTACCAAGTCGCGTTTGCAATGGCGGTTGTAGGTGCGATTTTTGGTCTAGTTATGGCTCTTATGAACATGATCATATTTTCAATCGTGCCATTATTACTTTTGTTCTTTATGGTTACTGTTTCTAGATTGTCCAAGTTCTTATTAGGTCGATCTGTGAACGCGGCGAGGAACTTTGTTGCGCTCTATGTTCTAGTGGTAGGGCCTACCTTATTAGTTCTACACTCGTTACAGGTGTTTTGAGCTCTTCAGGACGCAACTGCTTTGATTAACGCCTGACGCGTTTTTTCCAGGCTTGAGCTACCAAAAGGTGGTTAACTCCCTGTGCTATACCGATCAGCTTGCGAGAGATATTTCCTGGGGGAAGGCGGTGCCATATCTGATCAATGATGAATGGTTTGCAACGAAGGACGCAGTCAAGAATCGCTGCCGAGAGATCCTGGCTAGGACACCTGACGGGACGATGGTAAGTGATCCTGATTCTGATTTTCTGTATGGCCTTTTCCAACACCACGATGAGTGGGCAGAGAAAGCCGGAGGGGGCGTCAAGTGCATCACCACCCAAATGACATCTCACGGTACTCGCTGCTTTATGCTTCGTCGGCATTGCGATACGGAAATTGATATTGGATTTACGCATTCGGTAAAGCTCATTCCTAGCACTCGAGCAAAAGAGCGTCAGCCCCAAAAGCTCCTCGACTTTCGCGCAGGTGCTCGCACAGCAATCACAGAACAGATCCGACTCTTCCGAGACCAAGGGTTGGTCGGTGCTGCTTCGTGTCCGGTGACAGGAGAATCACTGGGTCGACATAACGTGGCTGTAGATCACCTAGCCCCCAACACTTTTGATCAACTGCTTTTCAGTTTCTGTCAGGCAAACCAAATCAATCCGCTCGGTGTGGTGGTGGGATCGCGCGATGGTGTGGTCGCCTTTCTGGAGGACACCAGCCTGCGCGTATCCTGGGAAGACTTTCACCTCAAGCACGCACAGCTGAGGATCATCTCCAAGACCGGTAACCTCAGGCTGCCCAAGCCATCCATCCCTTGGGCGGAGGTATGCAGCCCTTTATGAGAGGCCGGTGGCCTGTAGATGCCGGCAGCTCGGTCTGCAGTTGCATGTCGTTGGTTAGACGAGGGAGGTCAATGGGATTCTTCCATGTGGCTTTTCAGTTTCTCTAGAATATAGATTGCTATCGAGCCTGCCAGATTGTTAGCTAGACGGGCTTCTGCTTGATATGCAACCTTATTGCCTCCATGCGCACTGCTAGCATGTGTGCGTAGTACACCTATCCCCTGGGCTACTGACTTCACTCCACCAAAAAGCGATTTGATGTCATTACCATAATCCGTACCGTCTGGCAGCTTGAGCGCAGGAAAGTCATTTACTACCTGCCCTATCAGCTTGGTTACCACCAGTTCCGATGGAAGTGGCAGTCCTCGAGTTTCGAGATAATGACGACATACGGATTCCACAAAAGTGTTGGTGTGAGAAATCGAGTCGGTGGGGTCAGTCAGAATTGCGATACGAGCCTTAGCCCATTGCTTCTCCAGGTAGTTGCCATCCATCAACTCAGTCAGATCGTCATGGACGCCCTCGCTTTGAGCATTGGAAAATTCCGAAAGCAGTTGCGCCGAGCTCATAGCCTCACCAAGAAGCTGCATCAGCCGCTGCTCGACGGCACTCCAAATGGAGTCTATCGACCCAGGTGACGCCAGCTTAGTGAGCTTCTCGTCACTTAGTTCGTCAATGTTGTTCCAAGTCATATGCCCTTCATAGGGCGTGCCTTGGCTCATCGCGTCGTCCACAGTTGATGAGGTCAAGACTCGAAGGTGCTGCCCATCGAATGCAAAGCAGCCATACTCCCAGTCGTCCTCGTCGATATAGCCAAGATTTACGTTCGCGCCTGTAGCGTAGAGGTTTAACTCTCCCACGGCGTCTCGCAATTCTTTCTCGACGGCTTCCAAGCCTGCACGTATTTCACTGCGAGACTCCCGCACCTTTTGAGCCAGTTTGGCTAGGACATCTTTTCTGGTCGTCATGGAGAACTCGAATAGTCATCTGTTGTGAAGGTTTTACAGAACAGGGTGGAGGTTCGCAACGTAAAGGCAGGAAGCCGACACTACATTCAGATAGCTGCATCCCACTCATCCATCGCCCCGCCCACAGTCGTGAACCACCTGAGCTCTGAATCCTGTAGGGCATTCGCAAGTTGCCTGTCGGTATTGCCGTCGACCCATGTCGGAAGGCTCTCTGAAGCTCCCGAAAATAAACTGGTCGCCGCTACAGCGAATAGACCTTTACTTAGGCATTGGAGACATGTGTAGCGCACAGCAGACCCACTGGGAAGCCGACGCCAAGCCACCACCTCAATACAGTCCCGCAGCTCTACAGGTGCATCGGCAGAGGGATCAGCCTCCCGCACCACATCGACAGCCGCTACAGCCTGGCATTGCCCACTAGGCGCTCCTGGCTTGTAGACAAGGTGCTTCAACTGCTCACGTGCGGAGACAATTTGATCTCGGAGTTCTTCAGGATCGATGGACATGCCTCCCTCAGGTGTCACCCGTAAGGTCTTGAGGCTATTCGCTGCCTGAATGAACTCCCGTTCACGCTTCTGCTCCCAGTCGGGACGGCGGTCGGGAAACAACCAGGAGATTAAGCGATGAAGGTTGATCATGTGGCGCTCCGATGACGCAGATAGTAAGGCACCCCGGTAGGCTATCACCCAAAGCACCTCTGCTCGAAACGATGACATTTGAGCAGCCGCTGATATCGAGCACTGCTGACTCAAAGCAAACAGTCGACTGGAGATTCCCCCGCCAAGCAAGCGGAGCGCGCCGGCCCGCCGGGCCAAAGGCGTGAGGATGGAAGCCCGAAGGGCCGAGACTTGGCAGCGCCAAGGCTCGGTACACGACAGCCGCTACCCGCAGGGGCACGCCCAAACTGAAAGCACAGGGTCATCAGCCCCCAGAGAAGATGATCAGGGCTTGGATGTCGCACCGGATTTTTCCGGGCGCAGAGATAAAAAAACCGGCCCTAAGGCCGGTCTCATCACTCGATGCCGCTGAAAATCAAATCGATACAGGCGCCGCGATATGCGGGTGCGGATCGTAGCCCACAACCTCAAAGTCTTCGAACTTGTAGTCGTAGATCGATGCAGGCTTTCGAAGCAGCTTCAGCTCAGGCAACCGACGTGGTTCACGAGTGAGCTGAGTCTTCACCTGCTCCATGTGGTTGGAGTAAATGTGGACATCGCTGAGCGAGATAACGATCTCACCCACGTCGAGATCACACTGCTGGGCGAGCATGTGCGTCAGGCATGCCAGGGATGCCGTGTTGTATGGGAGACCCAAAAAGCTATCGGACGAACGAATGAATAGGTGCGCGGACAGCTTATTGTTCACGACATAGAACTGGTAAAGCAGATGGCACGGAGGAAGCGCCATCTTGCCTTGCCGAGCATTTTCCTGAGGGCTTACCTTCTCGTCCGGGAGGTACTCTACGTTCCAACCATGGAACAGGATTCGCCGGCTATTGGGATTGGTCTTCAGGGCGTTAACGACGTAGTCGATCTGGTTGATAGTGCCGCCATCTTTGGTTGGCCAGGCTGTCCACTGCTTCCCGTAAACAGGCCCCAGGTCACCTTCTTCGGTTGCCCACTCGTTCCAGATCTTGACGCCATTCTCGTTGAGCCATTTGACGTTGGTATCGCCGCCTAGGAACCAAATCAACTCATTTATGATGCTCTTAAAATGCAGCTTCTTGGTCGTAAGCAAAGGAAAGCCTTTGGATAGGTCATGGCGGAACTGCCTACCAAAAACACTCAACGTCCCAGTGCCTGTACGGTCTCCTTTCTGAGCGCCGTTCTCTAAAACATCGCTCAATAGATCTAGATAACTTCTCATGAATTCTTTTCCGCCCGCTCGGACTGCAAGACATCGATAACCTGTCGGAGTCTAGCAATTTCACCATTGAGCTCCAACAGCTTGCTGTCCCTTTCCGCCAAGAAGGCCTCATATTTAGGGATAGTATGTTTGATAAAATCGACCCGCGCCGTCTGCTGGTTAGCGCGGTCATTAGCCTTCAGATATTGATCGAACCAGTGCAGCACCTCGCACCGAGAGGCTTCCAGTTTGTCAGTGAGAACGCTCACAGGATCAGCAACCGTCCCTTTGGCCTGACGTTGCCGAATTTCAGAAACGACACGATCCTCCTTGATCGCTTTGAGCCGCTGAACGGGCCATAGACGCTGGCGCAAGGTATTTCGATGAATCCCTGTAATTCGACTGAGCTCTGCCACCGTCGCTTTAATCGAAGTGTCGGCGGCGATTGCCATTAACCCGCTGCTGATGATTTCAGTGTTGTTGTCGAAGTCGGCCAGGTTCCGTTTGTCGAAAGCACTACCTGATGCGGAAGACGCCATCATTCATCTACCTCAATTCCAAGTTTGCACAACACAGCCCGAGCTTCATCCATCGCTGCCTGATAATGCTCACGACTATGCTGCAAGCGAGGGTCGGCAAGCGACTTCTTGTTCTGCTGGTACACTTTTTTCCAGGCTGGGGCATGAGCCACTGTGACAATCGAGTTTTTACAACGAAATGGATTGCAGCGAAGACCACCGATACAAGGAAGGCTCTCGTCGTGTTCTTCCTGTCTGCTGCCATAGCAGAAGCCCTGCCCTACACTAATAATGGCAATATGCTGCTCTGTCATCGCCTCGAAGACTTGATCTTCTGAATATCCCGCAGCCATGTAGCCGGCAAATTCCTTCTGTAAGCCCGCTTTGTGTTCAGCGGCATTCGCACCGGCATAGTTACCGTTTGGGTCATACATACTCTTAACGCATTCAAGCTCAGCTAGATGCTTGATTGAGTATTTACCTTCCCGCCCTTTACCTTTCGAAAGCATGTCTGCGATCTCGCCATATGCCAAGGTGGTCTCACTGAAAGCCCGACCAATTTGTGGCCGTCCTACGAGCTCACCGAAATGCTTGAGTTGATGGGAAATAAACGGAAGCCCAAGATCAGCACGGTAGAGCTGGTATGCCAAGGTATGACGAAGCATGTATGGATGAATGCCTAAGGATTCGACCTCTTCAGATGACAAGAAGCCTTTGAAAAAAGAGCGTGAGGAATCTCTGACTCCAGCTGAAGATAGCGGGTCAGCTGCTTCCCCGAACTGAATAGTGTTGGCCCGCGAAAAGACGTATGGATTCTGCTTAATTTTACTGAGAATAATACTGGCCTCGATAGCATCCCGTATAATTGGAATCGCGACCCAATAGTCATCGAACAAACCAACTAGATTTTCCTGGTTTTTTTCCAATTGACTTTCAAGCAGCCAACAACCAGATTCTTCATCCTCCTTGAGGCATGAATCTGCAAGAAGCCTGACCAATTCACTTGGTCGCATACCTGTATATTGAGCAACCAGGTACATGCAGCAGTAACCGACGTAACTGATGTACTGCTTGAAGTCCAGATCAAAATCTGATCCTACCAGTGCTGCGCACGCTTTTCGAAAAGCGTATTCGTCATCGTTCGCGAATAAATGATCAATTGCAGAAGCACCGTCCGGCCAAATTTTTTTGATGTGTTCTATGGAGTAGCCCGCGCGAAAAAGACGCATAGACATATATACGTTCAGCTTGAGCGGAGTGAGATCATTATCTCTGCTCTGAAAAAACTGCCTGTCGTTGCGAATCTCCAGCATAGAAGCATCAACAACGGTCTTTCCCAGCGAATCTAGAAAATCCACGACAACCATTGAAGCCACAGAAGATGAATGCTCAAAAATATTGTTCTGAAGAACTTTACTTACCTTTGGAGACTTTTCACTTTCCGGCTGCTTTTCGCGCCCTAACCGAAACCATGGAAGATGATCCATATCAACAGCGGGCAAGCTTTCGGGAAAAAGGGTACCTTTTAGAGACGGTGACTGTAGAACCTTGAAAAAACTACCGATCAAGTAATTATACGAGAATTCGTAGACACCTGCCGCCTCCGCATAATAAGAAGATGGCACGAAAGATAGTGACTGCAACGTTCGGTCGATGTATTCGTCACCGAGCTCTTCTCGCAGAACAGCATAGAGTTTATCGATGAACATCAAACCCGCACCCACAATGGGAGCAATAGTTTGCGCTTTAAGAACCTTCGCAGCTTTCTTGCGGTTAGCCTCTCCAACGACTAGCACTCCTGGCGCTTGGGAGAACAGCAGGGTAACGCACTTCAGTTCAAGCAATACGGCTGCAGGGATGCTCCCGTAACGGGAGAAATCTATCCTCAGCCGAACCCCCCTCAGTAGTCGCGAGATGTTCGGATTATCTTCATTGAAATCCCAAACTGGATCTTTGAAACAAGACAGCTTGGAGACTGGCACGTTATCCAAGGCTTCTAAGATGGCAATCGCCTGCAAAGACTCAAGGTCAGCCTCCGACGAGCGCGATGCCTGCAGGATGGAAAGGGTTTCACGATTGATCTGACCAAGCGAGAAAATAGACTGAATTAACGTCTCACTCAAAATCACACGCCCACCCCATCAATCAAAATTGTTGTCTCAACGTACTCAGAAAGACGCTGCGCATCCATCAATTCTTCTTCAGAGAAATCGGAAGTTTCAGGATGGAGCATCACTTTAAGCAAAGCCATATTTTCTTTAACTACAAATCCATAAGGAGTATCCATCACCCTCGACACTTCAACCAAGCGCGAGTAATCCCTATACATGGCAAACAACTGCGGCAAATGCGAAACCGTGATGATTGAATTGTCACATGCCAAATACTTGTTATACATTGCACAGGGAGTACCTGGAACATAAGAGGCAAGACGAGTAACAAATTCTGGCGGGTTAAAAATATTCACGCAATCAGCCAGCGGGGTTTTGAATACTACCTTTGGGGCGCTCTCTCGAGAGATTGAATGCGACTCTTCCTTCACATTTGTCACATCCATAACATCGATTCGCTTATAGCTTTCAACAGCACCTCGATGGATTAATGTCAGCGTGGCATCCAGCTTCTTTCGAGCGAAGCGGTTAAAATCCATACGATCAAGATATCCGATTGTCGTTCGCAAATTAGCGTGACCGAGAACTACCTGGATCTCCCTGGGAGATACACCCTTGTCTACCAGTTCGCTAATAAAACTCGGACGAAGACGTGATGCTGATAGCGAAAGCGGCTCAGCATTATCATCAAGAAGATTTTTAGCCTTGGCGTAGTTAGAGAAAATTCGAGAGACAATGGACTTCTGAGCCGTAGCTAGACTTTTAATTTCCCCATACGACGCAGCACCCGTGGACTGCCAAATGAACAGCTTACTCGCAATTTCTTCTGGGGCCTCATGGCGGAAGCGGCTGGTCAAAGTTTTCATCGCTTCAAATATCTTCTCAACCTCCTTAGATTGAGCTGAGGTTAGCCAGGTAATTTCAGCTTCAACCAAGTCCAGAGGATACATTTTTTCACCATCAGACCGTTCCTTCCAATACCTCAAGCAGGGTCGTTTCGTGAAAGGATGGCATGAAGTGTAGTCTTCCAAGTCAAGCCACTTAAGAGAGTCAGCATTAAGACCTGTAATTTGAGCAAGCTTGACGACAAAGGGTGCTATAACGCTGCTATCGACATGCTGGAGTACGCCCCAAGAACTATAAACAGTCTGAATGTTACCTACTAATTTAGCTATAGTGGTGACAAATGAAAATGCATATCCAGGAGCTTTGCACTCCTCATGCATTGGAGGAATACAATTCAACCGATTCTCAAAAACCCACCTCATATTTTCTAACGTGGCATGACCCCGCCGCATCCTCTTTTGATCGTGCTCAAACGGATCAACGCCCTCCCCAGAGACAACATAAGGTTTGGATAAGCGATTATAAAGCTCAATATCGGCATCCACGCAGGATGCGATACGCTCGCGCTCCGAAGGTGAATAGGGTGTGTACAAATCCGTAACCCGGACAGAATCAATCCCTTCGACATCATAGAAAGTAAAATCTTCAGCACCAAAGACACCTCGGAGCATCTTGAGGGACTTTCGAACCTTACTTAGAGCGGTGTTTGCGGTGCTAGGAGCAATCTCTTCTCCTACAACACGATCCACCAACCATGCCCGAAAGCGAACGAGGCTATATGCACCAACTACCTCAAACAGTTTCTCAACACCAGTAAACCCTAGGCTTTTAAGAAAAGCGAAAAAATAATTGAACCCCAAGAAGCCAGACCGCCAATCGTCATTGAACGAAGAAGCATAGGCAAACAGGTGCTTGATCTCTTGAAACGGCATGGCCACGCATGACGACTCAAGTTCATCCACATGGTTAACACGAAGATTTAACATACGTTGAAACTCGAGAGTATCACTACCTATTTGTGATGCCTCGACAGTCGTTTTTTTAGAGCGATCCTTGACCACCACGTAACTTGAATCAAGATATCCAGCGTCTAAGTGCTGTGCGTTAATATTTTCAAGAGCAGAGGTTACGCCGGCGTAATTCAGACGCTTCTCGAGGGTTGAAAATTCTTCAACCTGTCGAGCCAAACCACGAATTGAGATTTTGTTACCAAAAGTGGGGATCGCTTGTTTTTCTGAATCTGTGAGGTTGGTGTACCAGCCCTGCAACTTGAGCGACAAATTGTGACCAGTGACAGAACGCTCATCAATATCAAGATAACCGTCGACGAACAACTGGCTTATTAGACAGCGTTCGGTTAGTGCGAAAAGCTCAAGAGCTTCGCACAATCCGTGTCTAGCTATGTATGCATCGCTAAGATACAGCTCGTTATCAAATTTATCTCGATCCAGCTCTAGAGCGCAAAGTTGGACTGGTGAATTACGAGTAGCTTCATACCACTCAAGTACCCGCCCTTTTTGTAGAATAACTGGAATCATTTCCGGGCCCTCAGATCAATACGGAGAGTCGTGCTCTTCCACAACAGAGCCATCGTCTGAGCTTTCGTCAAAAGATCCGATTCGGCACCACAGAGCGCCCGGTAAATATCCTGGGGAATGTGGGTGTAAACATTCGTGGTGTCAAAATGTGCATGTCCCAAAGACTTCTGAACCATCACCATTCGATCCAAAATGTCTGAACCCAAATCTGAACTGTTCAGAATTGCATAAGCATGGCCGTGCCTGAGCTTGTGAGGCGCGATTGGCCTTACCAAGCGACGGTACTTTACTCCTCGGTCAGAGACCCGCCTCAACAGGGCGCTAATAGCATCGGCATTGAATTCTTCTCCATTAGCGTTGAAGAACGCAGGAGTCGTTTCCGGGCTGGCGCAACGGAGCGAATAGCGCTTATAGAGGGCAGAGCTATGGTACTTCTTAATCCGCTCCAGTGTCGGTCGACTCACAATAGAATATCGTTGCTTCGTTTCGTCTCCCCTCCCCTTGCTGCCCTCAACTAGCAATGGACAATAAACAGGCCTAACCGGATCGGAGTTGGAATCAGAAATCATCTGCTCCTGGGAGAAGCGCACCGCCGCATTGATATCAGCTAGAGTAACTCTCCCGACCTCAGACCGGCGAAGCCCTGCATCAAAAATAAACTGAAGTATGACTCGCTCGCGCTCACTGGAGGTCGAGAGGATAAGTTGCTCCAACTCACCTGGGGAACACGCATTGACTAACTTCCTTTTAGGGGAAGGAGAGATGAAGCCACCGTCATAAGGATTATTCCTTCGCCTTGCCCCCTGATCGTTTGAGGAGAGGCATAGAAACTTAGTAAAGAAAGTTCGATAGCAGGCGTCACGATTCCGAATTGTTACCGAGTCGATACCATAAACTTTCCGAAGATCTGCGATATAAGCGGCAATTGAAGGTCGCGTCACGGTCATCAGAATCTCATCTGACGAGCACCCCTCAAAAATGGGCTGCTGACTTAAGTAACTTACTAAATAGCCTAGGTTGCGGCCATAGGTCTCTACAGAGGGGATGGATAGCTTCTTGGTTTGTGTAGATTTGGTTAGAAACTCTGACACTAAGGGCAGAAGCCTCTCCTGCTCGTCAAAGACCCCGCAACCAACAACAGTGACCTTCCCTTCTACGATGCGGCTCTCGTCATTCAACGGCGACGCGCTGAGATCAAGCACCCGACTATCTGCCACTACTACCTTCACACCAACCTCCTTCCGACAGGGCGACACATAGTATTCACAATGTGCACTTTGTCAACGTTCAGATAAAATCGGAGGAGTAGGCAAATTTTTTTACGCAGCGGCTTGGTACTGTGCACTTTTTTGACCGTCTGATAAAAGGCCCAGGTCGTTGGAGCGGATGTACAGGGTCAGGGAGATTTCGCGGGTCTGCGGGTTGGGGTGCAGTTGGTACAGCAGGTGGCATGGCGGCAGGGCCATTTCATCGAGCTGGGCGCAGTTCCAGCCGTGGAACAGGATGCGGCGGCTGCCCGGGTCATTGATGATGGTGTCGATGCACTGGCGAATCTGGTCGATGGCCTTGTACAGCACCACGAACGACTGGCCGTCTTCTTCCGATTCGGCAATCTGGCGATAACCCTGACCGAGTGCCAGTTCGATGGCGGCGACGTTGCCCGTGTCGATGCGCTTGTACGCTGGCCATTTGCGCCATTGCACGCCGTAGATCTCGCCCAGATCGTCTTCGCCCTTGCGGAACGGATTGTTCAGCCACTGGGCGTTTTCGTTGGCGTTCTGGTCCCAGACCTTGCAGCCCAGTTCGCGGAATTCGGCGGCATTGCTCACGCCACGCAAGAAACCGACCATCTCGCCAATAGCCGATTTGAACGCCATGCGCCGTGTGGTGATCGCCGGAAAACCTTCCTGCAAGTCGTAACGCAGCATGGCACCCGGAAAGCTGATGGTGTTCACGCCGGTACGGTTGGCTTGCAAGGTGCCGTGCTTGATCACGTGGGCGACCAGTTCCAGATATTGCTTCATAAATCACCTGCGTTGTTGAACGCGCCGGGCATCGTGACCCGGCGGTTCGGTGTTAAACCGCTGCCTTGCTGGCAGCCGGGTCGCGCTTGTAGGCCAGCCAGATCAGGAACAGACCAGCGATGATCATCGGCAGGCTGAGGATCTGACCCATGGTGACCCAGCCCCATGCCAGATAGCCCAGCTGGGCATCAGGAACGCGGACGAATTCGACCACAAAGCGGAAGATGCCGTAGAACAGCGCGAACATGCCGGAAACGGCCATAGTCGGGCGCGGCTTGCGGGCGTACAGATTGAGAATGATGAACAGTGCCACGCCTTCCAGTGCGAACTGATACAGCTGCGACGGGTGGCGCGCCAACTGTGCAGGGTCGCTGAATGGCGGGAAGACCATTGCCCACGGCACGTCGGTCGGCTTGCCCCACAGTTCGGCATTGATAAAGTTGCCGATCCGCCCGGCACCCAGGCCGATTGGCACCAATGGGGCGACAAAATCCATCAACTGGAAGAAGCTTTTGCCGTTACGCTTGCCGAACCACCAGGCCGCGATCATGACCCCGACAAAGCCGCCGTGGAACGCCATGCCGCCCTTCCAGACCTCGAATATCAACAGAGGATTGGCGATGTAGGCAGACAGGTCGTAGAACAGCACATAGCCCAACCGCCCACCGACGATCACGCCCATGGCCAGCCAGAAAATCAGATCGGAGAGTTTTTCCTTGGTCCAGGTCGGGTCGAACTTATTCAGACGACGCGACGCGAGCAGCCAGGCGCCACCGATGCCGACCAGGTACATCAAACCGTACCAGTGAATTTGCAGCGGGCCGATAGCGACGGCTACCGGGTCAATCTGCGGGTAAGGCAGCATTGCGACTCCTCAATTGGAACGCCCTTGCGAGCGACTGAATCAGGCGCGCATGTTACCGGAGCCCGGCAGGATGCTCTAGCGGCGACCGATGGAAGCTGGCTGAACGAAGTGAAAAAAGATCCGCCTGATGTGTCTGACTTTCAACTATCGTGCGACGCTCTGCGTCGGCATGCCGTTCTGGACGCTCTGCGTCCGGTATTGAAACAGGCGGCGCGTGGGTGAGAGTGACCGGGGGCGGCGATCCGCATTGATCACGAAGGGGCCGGTACAGCCAATGAAGATTTGCTGAACAATGGTCATCGCACCCACGCTCTGCGTGGTAGCGCCTTTCTGGACGCTCTGCGTCCGGTCCTGCAAGCGCAGCTAGTGCCCTTTGACCGAGCCCGGGTTGATCATCCGCGACAGACCGAGGTTTTTCAGTGCCAGTTGCAGGGAGCTGCTGATGACTTGCGGGTTGTCGTTGGTCATCAGTTGCGCCAGCAACTCCTTGGCCTTGCTGAGGTTGATCTGGCGCAGCATCCACTTCACTTTCGGCAGGTTGGTGGCGTTCATCGACAGGCTGTCGAAGCCCATCGCCATGAGCAGCACGGCGGCTGCCGGGTCGCCGGCCATTTCGCCGCAGATGCTCACCGGCTTGCCCTCGGCGTGGGCATCACGCACCACGCTTTGCAGCGCCTGAAGCACCGCCGGGTGCAGGTAATCGTATAGATCGGCCACACGCGGGTTGTTGCGGTCGACCGCCAGCAGGTATTGGGTCAGGTCGTTGGAGCCCACCGAGAGGAAGTCCACCTGCCGCGCCAGGTCACGAGTCTGGTAAACCGCAGCGGGTACTTCGATCATCACGCCGACAGGCGGCATCGGCACATCGGTGCCTTCGTCGCGCACTTCGCCCCAGGCCCGGTGAATCAGGTGCAGCGCCTCTTCCACTTCATGAGTGCTGGAAATCATCGGCAACAGAATGCGCAGGTTGTTCAGGCCTTCGCTGGCCTTGAGCATGGCGCGGGTCTGAACCAGAAAGATTTCCGGGTGGTCGAGGGTGACGCGAATACCGCGCCAGCCGAGAAACGGGTTGTCTTCCTTGATCGGGAAGTAGGACAGCGACTTGTCGCCGCCGATGTCCAGGCTGCGCATGGTCACCGGCAGCGGATGGAAGGCCGCCAGTTGCTCGCGGTAGATCGCCAGCTGTTCCTTTTCACTCGGGAAACGCTGGTTGATCATGAACGGCACTTCGGTGCGATACAGGCCAACCCCTTCGGCGCCACGCTGCTGGGCGCGAGCGACGTCGGCCAGCAGACCGGTGTTGACCCACAGCGGCATGCGATGCCCGTCGAGGGTCACGCACGGCAATTCGCGCAGGGCATCCAGGCCCTGGGAGAGCTGACGCTCCTCCTCCACCACCTTGCCGAACTGCTTGCGCATGATTTCGCTGGGGTTGGTGAAGACTTCGCCGTGATAGCCGTCGACCACCAGATCGATGCCATCGACCTTGGAGTACGGGAAATCCACCAGGCCCATGACCGTAGGAATACCCATCGCCCGCGCCAGAATCGCGACGTGGGAGTTGCCGGAACCTTGCACCGACACCAGACCGACCAGCTTGCCTTCCGGCACTTCGCCAAGCATGGCCGGGGTCAGCTCTTCACTGACCAGAATCGTGTTATCGGGGTAAACCAGTGCCTGTTGCCGCTCTTCCTGCAGGTACGCCAGCAGGCGGCGGCCCAGGTCCTTGACGTCCGAGGCCCGCTCACGCAGGTAAGCATCGTCCATCAGCTCAAAGCGTTTGACGTGCTCGCTGACCACCGAGCGCAAGGCACCTTGTGCCCATTCGCCGGTCTTGATGACGTTGGTCACCTCACTGCCCAGCGAAGCATCGTCGAGCATCATCAGGTAGACATCGAACAGCGCGCGCTCTTCGGGGCGCAGTTGCGTGGCGAGCTTGGCGGACAGGGTGCGCATGTCGTTGCGCACACCTTCCAGTGCATTCTGGAACAGCGTCAGCTCGGCAGCGATATCCGTGACGGTCTTGTCCGGGACAACTTCCAGATCGGCAGGCGGCAGCATGACCACTGCGACACCGACTGCGGCACCCGGCGAGCCGGCCACACCGACAAACTTGGCTTCCTGAATGCCCTTGCCCTGGCGACCCAGACCGCGAATCGAGCCGGTGGCTTCGGCATGCGCGATAACGCCCGCCAGTTGCGCACTCATGGTGACAAGGAAGGCTTCCTCGCCCTCGTCGAACTGACGGCGCTCCTTTTGCTGGATCACCAATACGCCAACCACACGACGATGGTGGATGATCGGCGCCCCCAGGAACGAGGCATAACGCTCTTCACCGGTCTCGGCGAAGTAGCGATAACGGGGGTGATCAGCGGCGTTTTCGAGGTTTAGAGGTTCTTCGCGCGTACCGACCAGACCAACAAGGCCTTCGTTCGGCGCCATGCTGACTTTGCCGATGGAACGCTTGTTGAGGCCTTCGGAGGCCATCAGCACAAAACGGTTCACTTCGGCATCGAGCAGGTAGACCGAGCAGACCTGGCTGCCCATGGCCTCCTTGACGCGCAACACAATAATGCCCAACGCCGCCTTGAGATCCTTGGCGGAGTTAACTTCCTGGACGATCTTGCGCAGCGTATTGAGCATGGCTCGGGGTCGAACTCCGTGTCAGTCGCGCGATAACAGGCGCGGGGCAAGCTCTTTGAGTGCGCGTCGATACACCTCGCGCTTGAATGTCACCACCTGGCCCAACGGATACCAATAACTGACCCAGCGCCAGCCATCGAACTCCGGTTTGCCGGTCAAATCCATCCGCACCCGCTGCTCGTTGGAGATCAGGCGCAGGAGAAACCATTTTTGCTTCTGGCCGATACACAGCGGCTGGCTGTGCGTACGGACCAATCGTTGCGGCAGACGATAACGCAACCAGCCCCGAGTGCAGGCAAGTATTTGCACATCATGCCGTTCAAGCCCGACTTCTTCGTTCAATTCACGATAAAGCGCGTCTTCAGGCGTCTCCTGCGGGTTGATTCCACCCTGGGGAAACTGCCAGGCATCCTGGTTAATACGTCGAGCCCATAGGACCTGACCAGCATCGTTTGTCAGAATAATCCCGACATTAGGACGGAAACCATCGGGGTCGATCACGGCAACAACCTCGCAAACGCATGTCGCCGCATTGTTCCACAAAGGCGATCAAACCAGCAACGAGGCTTAGCACCTTATGTGAAGACTTGTGAAAACCTCGTATTCTGGGGCTCTTTTTTCAACTATTTCAGCGAGTAACCCTATGCGCCTGGCTTTATTCGACCTCGACAACACGCTTCTGGGCGGCGACAGCGATCACGCCTGGGGCGATTACCTGTGCCAGCGTGGCATCCTCGATGCCGCCACGTACAAAAGCCGCAACGACGAGTTTTATCAGGATTACCTGGCCGGTACGCTGAACATGACCGACTACCTGAATTTTACGCTGGAGATTCTGGGCAACACTGACATGGCGCAACTGCAGGAGTGGCACCGCGAGTTCATGCGCGACTGCATCGAGCCGATCATGCTGCCCAAGGCGCTGGAGCTGATCGCCAAACACCGCGAGGCAGGCGACAAACTGGTGGTGATTACTGCGACCAATCGCTTTGTGACGGCACCGATCGTGGCGCGTCTGGGGATTGAAACGCTGCTGGCGACCGAGTGCGAGATGGTTGACGGGCGCTACACCGGCCGCACGACGGGCGTTCCATGCTTCCGTGAGGGTAAGGTGACACGTCTCAATCAGTGGCTGGAAGACAATGCGTTCAGCCTTGAAGACAGCTATTTCTACAGCGACTCGATGAATGACCTGCCGCTGCTGGAGCAGGTCGCCAACCCGGTCGCGGTAGACCCGGACGCCAGACTGCGTGCAGAAGCCGAGCAGCGCGGGTGGCCGGTGATTACCCTGCGCAGTTGATCCGCGAAAGCGTTCAGGCCGGCTTGAAGCCCATCAGACCGGCCATTGCCACAAAGCACACGACGCTGATCACGGTCAGCGCCAGGGTAAAGCCTCGTTTGCTTTTGGTAACACCAAGGCGCAACCGATTGAGCCTGAGCACCAGCCAGCCCCAACTGCACAACCCGACCGTGTAAAGCACGCTGCTGCCCAGCACCCAGGTCTGGCCCAAAGACAACCCTTTCAGGTGCACCAGCCACCAGCCGCTGAACGGCAGCGTCGCCAGACACACGGCCATCAGCACCCAGAAAAACAGCAGCGGCCGCATGAGCAGGCGATTCTGGATGGTCGCGTCACCTTCAAGACGAACCTTGATCACCCCGCTGGCCAACACCAGGGCGCTGATCAACAGAAGCGTGAGGGCGGTGATGTGCAGGGTGTTGAGGGCGGTGATGGGTTCCATTACGCGGTGTTCCTCTGGAATCGGGCTTGAGTGAGTTTAGCAGTGTGGGCACAAGGGTCGCGCCTTAAGAGCTATCGTGCCCATGCTCCGCGTGGGCATACCGATCTGGACGCTCCGCGTCCTCTTGTGACGCAGAGCGTTGGTAACTGCATTCCCATGCTGGAGCGTGAGGAACGATAGTCGTCAGGGAGAACACTATCGTGCCCATGCTCCGCGTGGGCATACCGATCTGGACGCTCCGCGTCCTCTTGCGACGCAGAGCGTCGGTAACTGCATTCCCACGCTGGAGCGTGAGGAACGATAGTCGTCAGGGAGAACACTATCGTGCCCATGCTCCGCGTGGGCATACCGATCTGGACGCTCCGCGTCCTCTAGCGACGCAGAGCGTCGGTAACTGCATTCCCATGCTTGAGCGTGAGGAACGATAGTCGTCAGGGAGAACACTATCGTGCCCATGCTCCGCGTGGGTATGCCGGTCTGGACGCTCCGCGTCCTCTAGCGACGCAGAGCGTCGGTAACTGCATTCCCATGCTGGAGCGTGAGGAACGATAGTCGTCAGGGAGAACACTATCGTGCCCATGCTCCGCGTGGGTATGCCGGTCTGGACGCTCCGCGTCCTCTTGTGACGCGGAGCGTGAGGAACGAGAAATCTCCCCTCAGCCCAAAAACAGCCGATACGCCGGGTTCTCGCTCTCGTCCCAATACCGATAA